>CAYJEW010000046.1:0-16457 GCA_964369525.1 uncultured Oscillospiraceae bacterium
TTCCCCAGCTGGGTTATCCCGCAGGACCACCCTGCTACGCTTGCTATGGCCACTGCATACGAGGGGCTATATGGCCCGCCTAGAATTGATAAGTGGACATTTTCTACAAATGGTGTGTCTATTATGGGCCGCCACGGCATACCCTGCATTGGTTTTGGCCCCGGCAAAGAGGCCGAAGCCCACGCACCAAACGAAAAAACCTGGAAAGAAGACCTAGTGCGCTGTGCCGCCGTTTACGCCGCACTGCCAAACCTATACCTTCAACAAGCGTAATTTTTTAGCTGAGTTTATATGTTTATTATTACGGCGGCGGCTGTAGCCGCAGCCAACATTACATAGGAGGGTTTTATGCGCAACTTAGATGAATGCTTAAAACTGCTGGACACGCTGGGCACCAACACAATGTTTAAAGATGATTTTTTGCTTACATGGGAGAAGAGCGATAGCGAAATAGCCGCTACATTTGCAGTAGCCGATGCGCTGCGAGCACTACGTACGCAGAATATTTCTACCGATATGTTCCGCTCAGGGCTTGCTATATCGCTTTTCCGCGATAACTCTACCCGTACCCGCTTTTCGTTTGCGTCGGCCTGCAACCTGCTTGGGCTTACCGTGCAAGACCTAGACGAAGGCAAAAGCCAGATTGCACACGGTGAAACCGTGCGTGAAACCGCCAACATGGTTAGCTTTATGGCCGACGTTATAGGTATTCGCGACGACATGTACATTGGCAAAGGCAACACATATATGCGTGAAGTAGCCGCCGCTGTACAGCAGGGTTATGAGGACGGCAACCTAGAACAGCGCCCCACACTGGTAAACCTACAGTGCGATATAGACCACCCCACCCAAAGCATGGCCGACATGGCCCATCTTATGCACACATATGGCGGCGCAGAGGCTCTGCGGGGCAAAAAGCTTGTTATGAGCTGGGCCTACAGCCCAAGCTATGGCAAGCCACTTAGCGTGCCTCAGGGAATTATAGGGCTTGCTACACGTTTTGGCATGGATGTTGTTTTAGCGCACCCGAAAGGCTACGAGATGATGCCAAGCGTTATTGATGTTGCCGGCAAAAACGCCGCCGCCAGCGGCGGGTCTTTCACCCAAACAAACAACATGGCCGAAGCTTTTGAGGGCGCAGATATTGTATACCCAAAAAGCTGGGCCCCGTTTGCCGCTATGGAAAAACGCACAAACCTATACGGCAATGGCGATTTCGATGGCATTAGCGCACTGGAAAAAGAGCTTTTGGCACAAAATGCACAGCACAAAGACTGGGAGTGCACCGAAGAGCTTATGAGCCGCACAAAAGACGGCAAAGCTTTGTACATGCACTGCCTGCCGGCAGACATATCGGGCGTGTCCTGCGAGCAGGGCGAGGTGGCGGCGTCGGTGTTTGAGCGCTATCGTGTACCACTTTATAACGAGGCAGGCCACAAGCCGTATATAATTGCGGCTATGATATTCTTAGCACAGGCCAAAGACCCCGCGGCAGCACTGCGTGCACTGCAAAAAGCAGGGCAAAACCGAATGCTTACAACCTAACTTTTATTGTATACGATTTTAATGCGTACTACCTTACAAAAAGGAGAGCCATATTATGGGCAAACGCATTGTTTTAGCGCTGGGCGGCAACGCTTTAGGCGATACACTTACAGAGCAGATGCAGGGCGTAAAAACCACCGCAAAGGCAATTGCCGGGCTTATTGAAGCCGGCAACGAGGTTGTTATTACCCATGGCAACGGCCCACAGGTGGGTATGATTAACCTTGCCATGGAGGCCGGCGGGCGCAGCGAGGCACACACGCCTTATATACCCATGAGCGTATGCGTGGCAATGAGCCAAGGCTATATTGGCTACGACCTACAAAATGCACTACGTGAAGAACTGCTTCAGCGTGGGCATAATATTCCGGTTGCCTCTATAATTACCCAAACTGTGGTAGACGACGCCGACCCCGCATTTGAAAACCCCACAAAGCCTATAGGCTCGTTTTATTCGGCCGAAGAAGCCGAGCAGATGAGCGAGCGTGGCTACATTATGAAAGAAGACTCCGGCCGTGGCTGGCGCAGGGTTGTGGCAAGCCCTATGCCCATAGACATTGTGGAAAAACACACCGTGCTGGCACTTTTAGCCGCAAAGCAGGTGGTTATTGCGGCAGGGGGTGGCGGCATACCTGTGAGAATGCAGGGCAATCATCTTGCGGGCGCGTCTGCCGTGGTGGACAAGGATTTTTCAGCCGCTGTGCTTGCCGAGGCTATCGGCGCAGACCTTCTTATAATTTTAACAACGGTTGAGAAGGTTGCAATAAACTTTGGCAAGCAAAACCAGCAATGGCTGGGAGAGCTATCACCTGCTGACGCACAGCGGCATATAAACGACGGGCAGTTTGCTGCAGGCAGCATGCTGCCAAAAGTACAAGCGGCTGTGCGCTTTGCACAAAGTGCAAAAGGGCGCAAAACGCTTATCACACGACTGGATATGGCCGAAGACGCCATTGCCGGCCGCACAGGCACAGTTATATGCGAGGCTACCACATAGCGAAAGGAGCAATTATGCTACTTATTGGAAACGCGCGGCTTATTACCCATAACGAAAACGCACCTTACATTGAAAACGGATGTGTTGCGGTACAAGACGGCATTATTGAAGCGTTTGGCACAACCGCAGACCTGCGCAGCCGCTACCCAGATGCCGACTGGCACGACGCCAAAGGCCGTGTGGTAATGCCGGGGCTTATATGCGCGCACACCCATATATATTCTGCATTTGCGCGTGGGCTTGCCATGCCAAAAAAAGCTCCAAACCGTACATTTAGTGATATTTTGCGCAACCAGTGGTGGCATATTGACAAAACGTTAAACGAGGCCGACAATCTATACTCTGCATATGCCACCGGCCTTGAAAGCGTGCGCTATGGCGTTACCACCATATTCGACCATCATGCCAGCCAAAGCCATGTTAGCGGCAGCCTATTTGCTATTAACAAAGCGCTGGAGCACATTGGCCTGCGGCGCAGCTTATGCTATGAGGTAAGCGACCGAGACGGCCAACAAGCCGCAAGGCAGGGCATTGAAGAAAACATTGCGTTTATTGATTATGCAAACAGCGAGCCTTCCGGGATGGTTAGCGGAATGTTTGGCCTGCATGCCTCGTTTACGCTTAGCAGCGATACCCTGGCCGCCTGCACAAAGGCAATGGGTACGCGGGGCGCAGGCTACCACATCCACACAGCCGAGGGCATAGAAGACGTATACGACAGCCTTGAAAAATACGGCAAGCGGGTGGTAGAGCGGCTGTTTGATGCAGGGATTTTGGGCGATAAAACGCTTTCGATACACAACATTCATGTAACGCCCGCCGAGATGGACCTGCTGGCAAAAACTAACACCATGGCCGTACATAACCCCGAGAGCAACATGGGCAATGCCGTAGGCAACACCCCAATTTTGCCTATGCTGGAGCGTGGCATACTAATGGGCCTTGGCACCGACGCTTACACCCACGACATGTTTGAGTCGCTTAAGGTAACAAATATTATTCACAAGCACCACTTGTGCGACTCTAACATAGGCTTTGGCGAAGCTTTAGGTATGCTGTTTTCGGCCAATGCGGCTATATGCGAGCGGTTTTTCCCTAGAGCTGTGGGGGTTATTCGCGAAGGGGCTGCGGCCGACCTTGCTGTGATAGACTACACCCCGCACACACCAATGCACGCAGATAACCTAGGCGGTCATATCATGTTTGGTATAATGGGCCGCAGCGTTGACAGCACCATGATTAACGGCAAATTTATTATGCTGGAGCGTAAGATGCAAACCGTTGATGAGGCTCAGGTTTTGGCTGAGTGCCGTAGCCAAAGCGAAGATTTTTGGAAAAGGGTGCTTGCATAATTTTAGCCCGCGCGCTTTAGGTTTTGGGCATCTACTATGGGAAAACGGGAGGTAGTTATGAGCGAGCTAATGCGGCCATTGCCGTTTGACAAGCTTATGAAGTGGGCGCTGCACGAATGGCAAACCAAGCAGCGCATTTTTGGGGTAGAGCAAGCTCACTTTTACTGCAGTGACGCAGGTGGTGTTCAGCTACTGGGGCAGCAACTTGCCAGCGCTATTGGCCCTGCCGCAGGCCCTCACAGCCAGCTGGCGCAGAATATTGTAGCCGCGTGGCTATGCGGCTCGCGGTTTATAGAGCTTAAAACCGTGCAAAAAATGGACGGCGAAGAGCTTAGCGCCTGTGTACCTCGCCCATGCATTAATGCGGCAGACGAGGGCTATAACGTAGAATGGTCTACCGAGCTCACAGTACCTGCGGCACTGAACGAATATATTAAAGCGTGGGTTGCTATACACGCCTTGTCGGCAGAACTGGGCATACCGCAGGGCACGCCGCTTATATTTAACGCAAGTGTTGGGTATGACCTTGATGGCATAAAAAGCCCAAAACTTGATAATTTTATCGAAAGCTTAAAAGATGCAAGCAGCACTACGCAGTTTAACGATAGTGTTAACTGGCTTAAGCAAAACCTCTCGTTATTCTCTAATCTTTCAGAAGATGATGTGGCCGCTATACCGCCGAGCGTAAGCAATTCGGTTACATTGTCTACGCTACACGGCTGCCCGCCAGACGAGATAGAGCGCATTGCGCGTTATCTTTTAAGCGAGAAAAAACTGCACACATATGTTAAATGCAACCCCACATTGCTTGGCTATGCCAATGTGCGCAGCCTGCTGGACTCGCTTGGGTACGGGTATGTAAAATTTACCGAGCATCACTTTAATAACGATCTTCAGTACTCCGATGCTGTGGAGATGTTTAAACGCTTGCTCGGGCTTTCCGGCAGCTTACAGCTTGCTTTTGGCCTAAAGCTTACAAACACATTCCCTGTGCACACCGAGGGTCTTTTACCGGGCGATGAGATGTACATGAGCGGGCGAGCGCTGGCCCCGCTTACCATAAGCCTTGCCGCAAAGCTGGCCGAATCGTTTGGCGGGGCGCTGCCCATCTCCTATTCCGGTGGGGCTGACGCATGGAACATAAAACAAATTTATGCCACAGGAATTCGCCCTATAACGGTAGCCACCACCCTGCTAAAACCCGGTGGCTACGAGCGGCTTTTTCAGCTGGCAGAGCTGCTATGCGGCATGCCCGATGTACATTCAGGCAGCTCGCCTATTAGCACATCTGCTTTGCAGCAGCTGGCAGCAGAGCTTACCTCTAACCCACACTACCAAAAACATACACTTGGCTCACCTGACAAAACACAGCTTGAGCTTGGGCTTTATGACTGCTTTGTTGCGCCCTGCCAAAGCGGGGGTTGCCAGCAGGTGCCACAGTATTTACAGCTTGTGGCAAACGAGCAGTACAGCGAAGCTTTTAATGTAATTGCTATGCAGAATGCCGCGCCGTCCATCACAGGCTCTATATGCAACCACGCCTGTCAAAGCGCATGCATGCGCACCCATTACGAAGGCCCATTGCAGATTAGGCAGGCTAAACTAATAGCTGCAAACAATGCGCAAGACAGCTATATCAACAGCCTTACCGCACCGCCTATATTAAGCGATAAAACTGCGGTGATTGTTGGGGCAGGGCCTGCCGGAGTTGCCACCGCGCTATTTTTACGCCGCAGCGGCATAGCTGTTACCGTGCTCGAAAAACGCGATGCGCCATTTGGCATTGTGCAGTATGTAATTCCGCATTTTAGAATATCTCAGCAGGCTATAGACGCAGACTTTGCGCTTGCTAAAACGATGGGAGTGGAGTTTAAATTTGGCGTTGAGGTGGGCGATGTTTCAGCGCTAAAAGAAGACTACAATTTTGTAGTGCTTGCTACCGGCGCTTGGGAAAAAGCCCCTGCCCCATTTGAAAAAGGCAGTGATAAACTGCTGGATGCACTGGAGTTTTTACAGCAATCTAAGGCTGCCGAATGTGATGTAGAGCTAGGGCGGCGTGTTGGGATTATTGGTGGTGGCGATGTGGCCATAGACTGCGCGAGGGCGGCCATAAGAGCGCCCGGTGTTGAAGAGGTTGCGCTGGTATACCGCCGCACGCGTGAGTTTATGCCTGCAGCACCAGAAGAGATTAGCCTTGCGTTGCAAGACGGTGTAAAAATTTTAGAGCTTTATGGTCCTGCCGAATACGATGGGCAAACACTTTTGTGCAATGAGATGCGCCTTGGCGATATGGACGCAGGCGGCCGCCGCAGCCCTGTACCCACAGGAAAGCAGATACCCCTTGCGCTGGACGCTGTAATATGCGCAACCGGCGCTCAGGTGAATACCGAGCTATTTACCGCACTGGGACTTGATGCAGACAAGCGTGGACGGCCTGTTTTATCTGCTATGAACGAAAGCAGTGTGGGCGGGGTTTATGTTGCAGGCGACTGTAAGGTAGGCGGCTCTACCGTTGTTGCGGCCATTGCCGACGCGCAGCGCATTGCAATTGATATATGCACAAAATCCGGGCTAACCTCAGGTTTTACCAGCCCCCCACCTGCACTGAATGCTGACGAATTATACAATAGAAAAGGTATTCTTAAAGCATCAACCCACGAGCATACCGACGCTTTGCGCTGTATTGGTTGCAGCACGGTGTGCGAAGTGTGCTGCGATGTGTGCCCAAACCGCGCAAACATACAGCTCGCTGTTCCCAACTTCTCTTGCCTAACACAGATTGTTCATGTTGACGCACTGTGTAACGAGTGTGGTAACTGCGCTGTGTTCTGCCCACGCACTGGCAAGCCTTATGTTAATAAGCTTACTGTTTTTGCCCTACGCGAAGACATGGACGCCACAGAAAACACAGGCTTTGCACGCAAAGGAAAAAACGAATGGTACATACGCACAGCCGATGGGGAAATTTTGCAGGGCGAGCTTAGCGGCATGGACATACCTGCCGAAATGATGGCTGTGATAACTGCCTTTGAGCAGCAGTACCCGCATTTGATTTAGCTGCTTATTTTAGGGTGCGCCGCACCCCGAAAGGACGTGTGTAACGTGCCCACAATTAACTTTACTGTAAACGATATGCCGGTGCAGGGCGCTGGCGAACACAAGCTTATGGATTTTTTGCGCAGCGAGCTTGGCCTAACATCGGTAAAAGATGGTTGCAGCGAGGGCGCCTGCGGTACATGTACCATACTGGTAAACGGCAAGGCTACCAGGGCTTGCCTATTCACACTGGCAAAGCTTGAGGGCCAAGCTGTTGTTACAATCGAGGGCCTTAGCGAGCGCGAAAAAAATATTTACAGCACAGCTTTTGCCGTTGCAGGGGCTGTGCAGTGCGGCTTTTGCACGCCAGGTATGGTTATGGCGGCAAAAGCCCTTTTAGATATAGAGCCAAACCCTACCTTGCAGCAGGTGAAAAAAGCTTTGCGTGGTAACATATGCCGCTGCACAGGATATGTGAAAATTGAGCAAGCAGTGCTACTGGCAGCGCAATGGCTACGCGCTGATACGCTGCCTGCTATGCAACAGAGCAGCGCACTGCTTGGCGAAAATATGCCCAGGGTAGATGCTGCCGATAAAACCCTTGGCCGTGGCATTTATGTGGATGATATCACCATTGATGGCATGCTACACGCCTCGGCTGTGCGCAGTGCACACCCAAGAGCACGGGTGCTAAACATTAGCACCGAAAAAGCGCTGGCCCATCCCGAGTGCGTTGCTGCCTTAACCGCAAAAGATGTGCCGGGAAACAACAAAATCGGCCACCTTGCTCATATATCTGACTGGGACGTTCTAATTGCGCAGGGCGATGTTACACGCTATGTGGGCGACGCCATAGTGCTGGTTGTAGCTAAAAGCTTGCAGGCGCTTAGCGAAATAAAAGAACTGGTAGAGATAGATTACGAGGTGCTGGAGCCACTATGCTCGCCTGCTCAAGCGCTTGCACATGATGCACCAAAAATTCATGAAGGCGGCAACATACTTGCAAAGGAACACCTTGTGCGAGGCGATGCAAAAGCGGCCTTAGAGGCTTCGGCACATGTGGTGAGCCGCCACTACTCACTGCCATTTACCGAACACGCATTTCTAGAGCCGGAGTGCGCTATTGCGCTGCCAGAGGGCGATGGCCTAATGCTATATACCGCCGGCCAAAGTATTTACGACGAGCAGCGCGAGGTTGCACGCATGCTGGGAATTGCCGCAGAAAAAGTACATGTAAAAGGCCAGCTTGTGGGCGGCGGCTTTGGTGGCAAAGAAGACATGAGCGTACAACACCACGCCGCTTTGGCAGCATGGTATTGTAAGCAAGCTGTAAAGGTAAAGCTATCGCGCAAAGAAAGCCTTGCTGTACACCCAAAGCGCCATGCAATGGAGATAGATTTTACCACAGGCTGTGACCAAGACGGTCATCTTACTGCAGTAGTTGCGCATATTATATCCGACACAGGCGCCTACGCTTCGCTGGGCGGGCCTGTGCTGCAAAGGGCCTGCACGCATGCTGCAGGGCCGTACAATTTCCACAACATCGACATTGAAGGCATCGCTGTATATACAAACAACCCTCCCGGAGGGGCGTTTCGTGGTTTTGGAGTGTCGCAAACAGCATTTGCTATGGAGAGCAACCTAAACCTACTGGCGCAAAAGGTAGGAATATCTGCATGGGAAATGCGCTACCGCAACGCTGTTTTACACGGGCAGGTGCTACCCAACGGCCAGATTGCCGACGGCACAACAGGCCTTGCCAACTGCCTACTTGCGGTGAAGCCTGCGTATGAAGCGGCAAAACATGCAGGTATTGCCTCGTTTTTTAAAAATAGTGGTATAGGTGTAGGCCTTTCAGATATTGGGCGCTGTATTGTTGAGGTAAAAGCCGGCATGGTGCATATACGCACATCTGCCGCTTGCATTGGGCAAGGGCTTGCCACCGTGCTCACCCAAATTGCCTGCGAAACGCTTGCACTGCCGCCACAAGCCATTGTTGTGGAGCCGCCCGACACCCAGCGTACCCCAAACTCCGGCACTACCACAGCCTCGCGCCAAACTTTTTTTACGGGCGAAGCCACCCGCAGGGCAGCTGCTTTACTGCGGCAAAAGCTGGATGAAGGCCATACGCTTTTGCAGTTAGACGGCAGCGAATTTTTAGGCGAATATTCCGGCGAAACAGACCCTATGGCGAGCGACAAGCCAAACCCTGTAAGCCATGTTGCATACGGGTATGCCGCCGAGGTTGTTGCGCTTAGTGATGATGGAAAAATAGAAAAAATTACAGCGGCTTATGACATGGGGCAGGTTATAAACCCCATTGCGGCACAAGGGCAGATAGAAGGCGGAATTGTAATGGGGCTTGGCTACGCGCTAACCGAAGATTTTCCGCTGAAAGACGGCCACCCCATTGCTAAGTTTGGCACGCTGGGGCTATGGCGCACCACCGAAGTGCCGCCTATGGAGGTGCATTTTGTTCACGGACCACAGCGAAATGAAATAGCTTACGGCGCAAAAGGCTGTGGCGAGCTTGCCACCATTCCTACAGCTCCTGCCGTAGCCGGCGCGTACCTTGCGCTGGACGGCATAGAGCGCACAAAGCTACCGATGGAACAAACATACTACCGTAAACAAAACCCGTAAGACATAATAGGTAAAGCACATGCATAGCAATAAACTACCGCCAACCTTCAAGGAGGAGCGCCATGAACCAGCTGCTAATTAGCAACGCAAATATAGCCACCAGCAGTGAAGTGTTTTGGGGTGGCCTGCTTATTGAGGGTGAAAGTATTGCACAAATCTACAAAGGCGATATGCCCACCGACCTGCCAAAAAGCATCCCCGTACTCAATGCTGATGGTGGGTATATCCTGCCCGGTGGTGTAGATGTGCACACCCATTTTGACCTTGACGTTGGTTTTACCCGCACATCCGACAACTTTTACAGCGGTACTGTGGCCGCTGCTTGTGGTGGTACTACTACCATTGTGGACCATCCAGCTTTTGGGCCAAAAGGCTGTGCGCTTACCTACCAAATAGAGCAGTATCGTGGGCTTGCGGCCGAGGCTGTTGTGGATTATGGGTTCCATGGCGTAATACAACATGTGAATGATGGTGTTCTGCAAGATATGCAGCGCTTGCGTGACGATTATGGAATTAGCAGCCTTAAGCTATACCTCACCTACGACGCTCATCTTAATGACGCCGAGGTGCTGGCGGTTTTAGAGGAGGCAAACCGCCTTGGTATGCTTGTGTGCGCCCATTGTGAAAACCACGCTATGATAGACCACTTGCGCCACAGCTTTATAGCACAAGGCCTTACCCAGCCAAAATACCACCCAAAAAGCCGCCCACCACAGGCCGAGGCCGAGGCAGTATTTCGATTTTTAATGCTTGCAGATATAGCAGGCGAGGCTCCGGTATATATAGTTCATCTTTCTAGTGCGCTTAGCCTTGCCGCCTTACAAAATGTACGTAGCCTTGGCCGCAAAAACATCTACGCCGAAACCTGCCCACCATACCTAGTGCTTAATGATGACGCATATAATAACGACACCGAGGGGCTAAAATATATACTTAGCCCGCCACTACGCAAAACCGCAGACCAATCTGCGCTTTGGGCGGCGCTTAAAGACGACGCCTTAGACACCATAGGCACCGACCATTGCTCCTTCTTTTTCGAAAGCCAAAAACAGCGCGGCGCGCAAGACTGTACCCTCTGCCCAAACGGCATGCCTGGTGTAGAGCTACGAATGGCTCTTTTGTTTTCTGAAGGGGTACGCAAAGGCCGCATAACATTGCCGCAGATGGTGCGCCTTTGCAGTACAAACCCTGCACGGCTATTTGGCCTTTCACCAAAAAAAGGCGACATTGCACTTGGCGCCGATGCCGACCTTGTGTGGTTTGATGCAAACGATACCACCACTGTTACCCAAGGCATGATGCACGAAAAAACCGACTACACACCATACGAAGGCATGCAACTTAGCGGACGCATTAAAGCCACGCTACTACGCGGCGGCTTTGTGTATAAAAACGGAGAATTTACAGGACAAAAAGGTGGCGGGCTGTATCTGCGCAGAGGCCCCGTGCAGCCTGCGCTTTAGCCTTGGTTGCAATGCAAAATGTATAATAAAAGAGCCACCTAAAGGTGGCTCTTTTTGTTTTGTTGTTAATCTTCACCACTATCTTATAGGTTAAACAGCTCGGTAGAAAGATACCGCTCGCCCCTATCTGCAAGTAGCGCTACAATGTTCTTTTGTGCGTTTTCAGCTCGTTTGGCCAGCTGCAAAGCTGCCCACAGCGCCGCCCCTGATGAGATGCCCACCAAAAAGCCTTCCAAGCTGGCCATGTTGCGGCTTAGCTCATAGGCGTCTTGTTCTGTCGCGGGTATTACCTCGTTATAAACAGTGCTATCCAGCACCGGCGGAATAAAGCCTGCGCCTATGCCCTGCAAGCCGTGCGGGCCCGCTTTCCCACCTGATAACACAGGCGACAACGCCGGCTCTACTGCAACCACCTGCACGGCCGAGTTTTGCTTTTTCAAAAATTGACCCGTACCTGTAATAGTACCGCCTGTGCCCACCCCTGCTACAAATATATCCACAGTGCCGCCGCTTTGCTGCCATATTTCAGGGCCTGTGGTTTCGTAGTGGGCGGCCACCCCTGCCTTGTTTTCAAACTGGTTTGGCATAAAGGCTCCCGGCATCTGCTGCACCAGCTGTTTTGCTTTTTCAAGCGCTCCCGACATGCCTGCCGCGCCGTCTGTAAGTACTAGTTGTGCACCGTATGCCGCAAGCAGGCTGCGGCGCTCTTTGCTCATGGTTTCGGGCATGGTAAGCACCACTTTATAGCCACGCGCACAGCCAATAGACGCAAGGCCAATTCCTGTGTTACCGCTGGTTGGCTCTATAATTGTGCCGCCAGCAGTAAGCTTTCCGCTTTTTTCGGCCTCGTTTATCATCCACAGCGCTACACGGTCTTTCACGCTGCCTGCCGGGTTTGCTGCTTCCAGTTTGGCGTAAAGTTTTGCGCTTATGCCATAATGCGTTGCCAGCCTTTCAAGCTGAACAAGCGGTGTGTTGCCTATTGTTTTTTCAATTTGGCTTTGTGCACCTGTGCTGTTTACTTGCATATGTTATCTCCCTTTTGCGGTGTGAGTTGCTTTAGACTAAATGCTTTGGTATATTGACCTATACTGCAATGCTTCATTATTATGCAGCAGCCTCTGCCTGTGCTTGCATCCATGCCACAAATTCCTCGGTTGTTTTGGTAAATTCCACCTCAACATTTGCGCCATCTAAAATCAAAAACTCGCTTAGGCCATATTCTTCGCCGTTGTCTGCCCAGTCGTATGTATAGCCAAGCCTTGTCCAAGGGTATGCACTATCAAAATACGAGCCTATAATATTGCCGTCAAACCAGCTCATATACCACTCTTCAAATTCTGTAAGGCCTTCATCTTGTAACATTTCTTGTGGGAACTCTGCTTGCATCTGCGCAGTAGGCGAGGTGATATACGCCGGGCGTATTGCGTATTGCGGTTCTACCCACATGGCTGTGATGTGGGTATATTCTTTATTGGGCGGCAGGCCAAGCAGCTGGTTTAGGCGTAGCGGCCAGTTGGTTATATCTTGCGCATCGTTGATATACCAGCTTAGAATTTCTTGGTCGGTAAAGGTCCACACCTCGCCCCAGCTTATCACAACCTGCGTGCCCGCCTGATAGCTTTCGGGGTAGCGGTGGTATGTTAGCAAAAGCACCTGACGGCCATCTTCGCTCCAGCTAGTGTCTGGGTTATTTGGTGATAGCGTGACAAGTGGATATATTTCATCTTCCTGCGCAAATACAGCGTCCTGCATAGATAGAGCGTATAGCTCGTCCACACTTGGCTGTGTGCTGTTTGGCAACACAAGTGCCGCGCCTATAGCTCCGCACACCAGCGCTACTATTAAAGTGACAAACGGCGTGAATGTTTTCTTTTTGAAAAAAATATTCATAACCCACCCACCTATATAATAGTTTATATTTTGTGTGCCACTACTGCTATTATCTTAGATTTTACACTATAAAGTCAAATAAATATATTGTTTCATTTTGCGCTTTTTAGGTAAAGCTTATGCCACACAATAGTATGGCATTTGCTTTTTTGCATTTCGCTTGCTACAATATACTGCATGGCCGAAGCAATGTGCGGCTATTTTACCTAAATTACCGCAGTGAAAGGGGCGTGGCCGACATGGTGAAAATAATTATTGTTTGGGTGCTGGCAGGCCTATTTACCACCAATGGTATATACCTTTTACTGCGCACAAATTACAACTCAGGCGTGCTAATTACCTGCGCTTTTGCGGTAATATTTATTGTGTATGGTTTGTTCCATAATTTTATTGACGAATTTTGCATGCGTGGATTTGGGCTGTTTTTAAAGGTGTGCTTTTTTATTGGGCTGGGTATATTCGCAGCGCTTTTTGCGTTTGTAGCGCTAAGCGGATACTCGCAAAGCGCAAACGGTAACGAGCGCGCCTACATTGTGCTGGGGGCAGGGCTGCAGGGCGAAGAGGCCGGCGGCGTGCTACGCCGCCGCTTGGAGCAGGCGCTTGGCGCTTGGCAACAAAATCAAAGCGCATTTATTGTGGTTACCGGTGGGCAAGGCCCGCAAGAACTTGTTGCAGAAGCTGTTGCCATGCAGCGCTGGCTGGTGGAGCGAGGGGTGCCTGAAGATAGAATTTTAGTTGAGAGTCAGAGCACCTCTACCGAGCAGAACCTTGCGTTTGCTAAAGACATTTTAGCCGAACACGGTGTTTCTGCCGACAGCCCTATTGCTATTGTAACAAATGCTTTTCACTGCTACAGAGCCGGTGTGTACGCACAAAAATTGGGCTTTGAGCAGGTGTCCACCGTGCCTGCCTCTATGAGTATTTTAACACTGTTTTCCAGCTACTCGCGCGAGGTGCTGGCCATAATATATATGTGGGTGTTCCGCGCGGGGCCACTAACAACTGCGTAGCTTCACTTTTTCAGCATGGTTGATTTTTAAAGATGTAGAGGTGCAATTATGGTTCGTGATTTCACACAGCAAGACCGTAGCAGTGTGCTTGCCATGGTAGATATGTTTTACAACTCACCCGGTGTACTGCATCCCATACCTGTAGCGCATTTTGAGCAAATTTACAACGAGATGTGTGGCGGAGGCTCGGCACGTGTGCGTGGGCTTATTATTGAGCAAAACGGCGAGCCTGCAGGTTTTTGCTCGCTTTCGTTTAGCTATTCTACCGAGGCAGGCGGCGATGTTGTGCTTATAGAAGAGCTTTTTATGCTACCGCAGTATAGAGGCGGTGGCCTTGGCTCGGAGGTGTTCAGCTTTATACATAGCGAATATTCCGGCAAGGCAGCACGGTTGCGCCTTGAAGTTTCTCCGTCTAACGAACAGGCAATAAAACTATATGAGCGGCTTGGGTTTTCGCACCTGCCGTATGTGCAGATGACACTGGAGAGTTTTTAAAACGGCTGAAAATTAAAAGCATCCGTAGGAAAGCCTACGGATGCTCTTTTATTGTATATAAATTAGTGCACCTTTTCGGGATGTTTTGGCATTCCTCGTATCACGCCTCTTTTTGCGTCTACCACTATTTTTTGGCCGTCTTCCAGCACCTTGACAGCACCAGCCACCCCTACTATTACCGGCTTATTAAGCGTAAGGCCTACAATAGCTGCATGATTAGCCGTACCGCCTTCTTCTGTAATAATAGCTGCAGCATCTCGCATCTCGTCTAGCATATCGTTATTTGTGGAGGTTACCACCAAAATATCGCCAGCCTTAAACTTTTGCTTAACGTCTTCTGTGTTTAAGCACACACATACCTGCCCACTGATGTTGTTTTCCCCAACACCTGTGCCGGAAGCCAGTGCATCACCTACTAAGTGCGCCTTTAGCATGTTGGTTGTGCCGGACACACCCACAGGCACGCCCGCTGTTATAACCACAATATCGCCATCATTCACAAGGCCCTTTTCTTGCGCTGCATCTACGCTTTTTTCAATCATTTCGTCGGTGCTATTTGCATACTCCATGCATATTGGCGACACGCCCCACGAAAGGTTTAACTGCCTCGAGGTTTGCTCGTCCATCACACAAGCAACAATTGGGGTTTGCGGGCGATATTTACACAGCATGCGCGCGGTTTCGCCGCTGCGTGTAACTGTGATGATAGCATCAGCCCCAATTTCCATTGCGGTTGTGCAGGTGGCGTGCGCCACAGCATCGGTAACCGCAAGGCGTCCCTCGCCTGTTTGGCGAGATTTAAAGCGGTTGTAGTACCTTATATCTTCTTCGGTTCGGCTTGCTATAGCCTCCATTGTGCGCACCGACTCTACAGGATATTTGCCTGCAGCGGTTTCGCCGCTTAGCATAATTGCCGAAGTGCCGTCGTAAATAGCATTGGCTACGTCACTTATCTCTGCGCGTGTTGGCCTTGGGTTGGTCATCATACTGTCTAGCATTTGGGTGGCTGTAATAGCAGGACGCCCCGACAGATAGCACCGCTTTATAAGATTTTTTTGCACAATCGGTATCTCTGCGTAGTCAATCTCTACGCCAAGGTCGCCACGAGCTATCATAATACCATCGGATGCCGCCACTATCTCATCGATGTTGGTAACACCCTCTTGGTTTTCGATTTTTGCAATAATTTTAATGTTCTCTCCGCCATTTTCCATAAGCAGGCTACGAATGTCGTTTATATCGTTTGCGCTACGGGTAAACGAAGCTGCAATAAAATCAAAGCCGTTCTCTATTCCAAAAAGTATATCTTCACGGTCTCGTGTGGAGAGGTATGGCATGGACAAAAACACACCAGGTACATTAAGCCCTTTATTGTTAGACACAGACCCGCCATTAATAACCTGACAAACAATATCTTCGCCGCGCACCTCGGTTACTATCATTTCTATCTTACCATCGTCAATTAAAATACGGCTACCAACCGTCACATCTTCATATAGGCTGGAAAAAGATATGCTTGCCACCGTTTCGTCGCCCTCCACTTTACGTGGGGTAAGCACAAAAAGTTGGTCGGTTTGCAGCATTACCTTGTCACCTTTAAACTTGCCCAACCTAATTTCCGGGCCCTTTGTATCCAGCAGGGCCGCCACAGGTATTTGCAGCTCTTCACGCAATGACTTTAGCATTTTATAGCGCTTCAGCTGCTCGGGATGGGTGCCGTGAGAAAAGTTAAACCTTGCCACATTCATGCCGGCCAGTATAATCTCTCGTAGCACTTTTGTGCTATCGGTTGCAGGACCAAGCGTGCACACAATTTTTGTTTTGCGCATATATAAAATCTCCATTTTTCATTTTGCTGTTACAGTTTTTTATTTTGTAGCTACAGTATACATCTATATTCACTACGGTTCAAGCAAATTTGTGTAAAGATTTTATTTATATTATGCGTAGCATAATATAAACTGCAAATTTGCTCGGTTGCCACGCAAGTGGCGAGAGCAATTGCACTTAAATGAATTATAAA
>CAYJEW010000047.1:0-13698 GCA_964369525.1 uncultured Oscillospiraceae bacterium
ATGCACAGCCGCCATATTATGCAGGCCATGGCCGCCGCGCACAATGCGCTTAGCGGAAGCGACGATAACACTGGCGCTGCAACGCTTGTTTCTCATGCGGCAAGCCAGATAGAAAGCGCCGCCCAATACGCAGCCGAGCTTTCAGAGTTTGCGCAGGCGCTAAACGATAACTACTATGCATTAAGCGAGCTGGCGTCCGACCTTCAAAGCCGCCTTTCCTCCTTCGAGTACCAAGACGGTGCGCTGGACGAGATTGAAGAGCGCCTTGATTTAATATACCGCTTAAAGCAAAAATACGGTGCAGACATTGCCGCTGTTTTAGCCTATGGCGAAAAAGCGCAACTAGAGCTACAGCAAATAACATCTTCCGAACAGCAGCTGGCAAACCTGCAACAACTGCAAAAACAGCACACCCTCAAAACACAACAACTGGCCGAAGAACTATCATTGCAGCGCAAACAGGCTTTTGAACGCCTTCATGAAAAAATCGCTAAAGCGCTCGAATTTTTAAACATGCCCGGCATTGTTATGAGCCTACACTGCACAAAGGTGCCCCCTGGGCCGCTTGGGCAGGATGATTTAGAGTTTTATATCTCCACAAACCCGGGCGAGCCACCAAAACCACTTGCAAAAATTGCCTCGGGCGGCGAGCTTGCGCGCATTATGCTTGCGCTTAAAAGTGCATTAGCTGAAAAATACGATATGCCTTCAGTTATTTACGACGAGGTAGATACCGGCATCTCAGGGCTTGCGGCAGGCCGCATTGGCCGCATGCTACGCCACACCGCCTCAAACCGCCAGATAATATGCGTTACCCACACAGCACAGGTGGCCGCATATGCCAAAAGCCATCTGCGCATCGAAAAACAGGTTAGCGAGGGGCGCACCTACACAAACATTACAAACCTTCAGCAGGACGCGCGCGTAAAAGAGCTTGCCCGAATAATATCGGGAGACCAGCTAACAGACATATCCATAGCGAACGCCAAAGAGATGTTAAACATGGCATCTCATAGCGAATAAATGCTTTACACCATTCACATTTTGGGAGGAATATTATGAGTATCTACACAGTGCTGGAGCAACGCGGCCTTATAGCTCAAGCCACCGACGCAAACGCAATTCGCGAGCTTTTAGAAAAAGAGCAGGTTAGCTTTTATATTGGCTTTGACGCCACAGCCGATAGCCTGCATGTTGGCCATTTTTTACAGCTGGTAGTTATGCGCCACCTGCAGAAGGCAGGCCACAAGCCAATTGCACTGCTTGGCGGCGGCACAACCATGATTGGTGACCCCACAGGCAAAAGCGATATGCGCAAGATGCTAACAATGGACGAGATAAACCACAACGCAAACCGCTTTATGCTACAGATGCAAAAATTCATCGAGTTTGGCGAAGGCAAAGCGCAGATGGTAAACAACGCCGACTGGCTGATGGACATAAAATATATGGACTTTTTGCGTGACATTGGTGTGCACTTTAGCGTAAATAAAATGCTTTCTACCGAAGCTTTTAAAGCACGCATGGAGCGCGGCCTATCATTTATGGAGTTCAACTACATGCTGCTGCAAAGCTACGACTTTTTGCATCTATATCGCACACACAACTGTAAAATGCAGTTTGGCGGTAACGACCAATGGGCAAACATCATCAGCGGGGTAGACCTTATCCGTCGCAAGGCTGAAAAAGAGGCCTACGGCCTCACCTTCACTCTGCTTACCACCCGAGAGGGTAAAAAGATGGGTAAAACAGAGCAGGGTGCTGTTTGGCTAGACCCTGAAAAAACATCGCCGTACGACTTTTTCCAGTACTGGCGCAACATTGACGACGCCGACGTTACAAACTGCATGAAACTTCTTACCGACATTCCGCTAGAAGAGATAAACGCCGTGCAAGAAAACGACGGCGCCAGCATAAACGCCGCTAAAGAGCGCCTTGCACACGAGCTAACCTGTGTTGTGCATAGCTTAGAAGATGCCGACAAAGCGCTGGCCACAGCCCGCATGCTGTTTTCCGGCGGCGCAAACTCTGCCGACATGCCCAGCACAACCCTGCAACCACAACAGCTTACAAACGACGAGATAGGCGTTTTAGACCTGCTTGTGGCCTGCGGGCTTACCGCATCAAAAGGTGAGGGTAGGCGGCTGGTAGAGCAGGGCGGCATCTCGCTAAATGATGTGAAGGTAGAGGATGTTGCACTTATGGTTGCAAAACAAGAACTTCAAGACGGTGTTGTGGTGCGTAAGGGCAAAAAGGTGTACCACAAAGCACTGCTATAAATTCTTTTGGTGTGCATAGGTATATTTACCCACTGCACAACCAGTCAAAAAACCCACAAATCAAAAACAACCGCTATCTTAAAGATAGCGGTTGTTTTATATAATTAATCATGCTAAGGAAGTTTAAATTATACTATTACAGCACAAATGTGTTGCGCAGTAGCTGTAGTGCCACGTCGCCGTCTTCTCGGCGTAGCAGAATGGAAATATCCAAATCTGATGTGGTAATCATAGATATCTCAATACCCTCTGCCTGTAGTGCCGCCATGGCCTTTGCCGCCACGCCAACGCTCTGCACCATCTGCTCACCATACAAATTAATTTTAGTGTATCCACTGGTTAGCATGGGTAGGGCATCTTCTTTGGTGCGTCCCAGCGCTTTTAGGGCAACGTCGAGGTTAGAGATAGCCGAGGTAAACGCAAAGCTAATGCCGCCTCCATAAGGCGCCGTTTGGCATATCATATCTATCACAACGCCTGCGTCTGCTAGCTTGTTGAGCGTTTTCACCATAAACAGTGCGGTGGCGTCGGTGTAGCTAATCATCATAACATCGTCTACAACAGTAATTTTGTCTACTCCATGCATACTATGCAGCTCCTCTCAAAACACAAATCTAATCTAAAACAAGGTATTCGGGGGCAATGTATGTTTCACACAATGTTGTAATAAACTCAAGATTGAAATTAGGATACCTGGCTTTCACGCCATGCGCCTGTGCAAGCTCTTCGGTGTAATCGCGGTACATGTAGGTGTGAATATCTGCATAACCCGAGCCGTAGTGTGTCACAGTGGGGTAGGCACGCACATTCTCCACCGTTACGGGATGGCGTGTGCCGTCTGGGTCTACCGTTTGGTGTAAATCAAATGCAAACGCAATGCCTATCATCTGGTTTGCCTGCGCCTGTGCCGAAAGAAAGTTGCCTAGCGAATACGCTACCGGTATGCTACGGCCTGTTTCGGGGCCTTCCACGTACTCAATAGGCTGAATTACATGCGGGTGGGTACCTATAACAGCGGTTGCGCCCCAATCGGCAAGGTTTGCCGCCAAAGTACGCTGCGAGTCTATAATTGCGTGGCTGTTTTCTTGCTCCCAGTGCACGCCCACAATTACAGCGTCGGCCAGCTCGGTGGCTCTACGCACCTGCCGCTCTATAGTTTCCAGCTCGCGAGAATATATAACAAATGTTTCGTTATCTTCAGGTATCTGCATGCCGTTTGTGTGGTCGGTGTAGGCAAGGTAGGCGATGGTCATGCCGTTAACCTCTTGAAGTACAATTCCGCTGTCGTCCTCACGGCTTTGGAAAAAACCTGTGGTTAGCGTATCATCGGGCATTTCGTCCCACACACGCAGGGTATCTTCTATGCCTGCCACGCCTAGGTCGTACGAATGGTTGTTGGATAGGGAATACACCCTCCAGCCTGCGTCGTATGTTGCCTGCGCCATCTGGCTGGGTGTGGAAAACAGCGGGTAGCCTGCAGGTGGGTAGATGTCATTCAGCAGGGTTTCTTGGTTCATCCAGTTTACATCAAACTGGTCAAAAAAGTACTCTACCTGATCAAAACAGAACGAAAAATCGTATCCGCCATCGGTAGCACGCCGCCCTGCTTGCAGGTAGATACCGTCGTGAATTAGGTTGTCGCCAACTGCCGAAAATGTAACCTGTAGCTGCTCCGGCTCTGGCGGCGGGGCAGAAGACTCTGCCATGCTTTCGCTCTGCACATCAGAGCTTGGCGCTGTAGACTGCACATCAGTAGAACATGCAGAAAACAGCAACAAAACCGAAACAACAATGGCCAACAAAGCAAACTTTTGTTTTTGGTGCACCATAAAATAAAACTCCTTCTATATATGAAATAGCATTTTTTACTATAAAGACTGCATAATAGACTGCATTGAATATAGCCCCACAGGCTGCTTTGCTAAAAACTTTGCCGCAACAAGCGCCCCCGCCGCAAATACATCTCGGGAGTGTGCAGTGTGCGAAAGTGTAAGCGTTTCGTTTTCGCTAACAAACAGTACGTCGTGCTCGCCCACAATTCCGCCACCACGCACAGCATGAATGCCAATCTCATTTGGCTCACGCTTTTGTCTTTTGGTATTGCGACTGTGGATATACTCATATGCGCCATCTGCTTGGCTATTAATGGTATCTGCCAGCATTAATGCTGTACCGCTTGGCGCATCCAGCTTTTTGTTATGGTGCTTTTCTATTATTTCAATATCATACCCCTGCAAAACTGCCGCGGCACGGCGTGAAAGCTCTGCCAAAAGGTTTACCCCAAGCGACATATTTGCGCTGTAAAACACAGCCGTGTGTGCCGAGGCCTCTTGCATCAGCTTGTGTGTGGCGTCGTCTAGGCCGGTTGTGCATATTACGCAGGGCAGTGCAGTACTTTGGCAGTAGTTCAGCGCCGCCAAAGTGGCTTCGGGGTGGGAAAAATCTATCAATACATCAGGATTTTTACCTAGAGTGCTAAGCTGGTGCACATCACTAAACACCTCAAAAGGTGCGCCGGGCATCGGCTGCGAGTCTACACCCGCAACCACACAGCAGTCATCCGATAAAGCAATCATATCTGCAAGCACGCGCCCCATGCGGCCGCCCGCTCCCATCAAAACAATATTTGTCATGTATTTCACCACCCAAAAGCAACTGTAAAGTTTTTGTCTTTACAGTAATAATTTTCGTTAATGTGTGTAAAAATGTAATTTATCATTTTTTTATATCAAAAGCTGTTGTTGTAATCGTTTTTCAAGCAATTGCGCCTTATCTTCAGCCATACTGCCTAGCGGCAACCTGCATTCGCCTACATTAAAACCCATCATGTTAAGTGCTTTTTTTATGGGAATTGGATTTACATCACAAAATAATGCATCACAAAGCGCAATATATTGCAATTGTAACCTTAGGCTTTCCTGTACACGGCCTGCAAAATATAGGTGGCAGATGTCGTGCACGTCCTGCGGCACTATATTTGCCAGCACAGATATAACCCCCATGCCGCCCAGCGATAGTATCGGCTGAATCTGGTCGTCGTTACCGGAATATATCGCTAAATCGTCGCCACATGCGGCCGAAACAGCAGCAATATGCGATATATCTCCACTTGCTTCCTTGGTTGCTAAAATTAGGGGATGGGCCGCAAGCTCTCTATACGCCTGCACAGATATGGTCATACCTGTGCGCGAGGGCACGTTGTATACAATAGTGGGTAGGTGGGCCGCCTCTGCAATGGTTAAAAAGTGCTTAACAAGGCCGGTTTGGTTGGTTTTATTGTAGTATGGCGTAACCTGCAAAAGGCCGTCTGCGCCACGCACTGAAGCTTCTTTAGAAAGTGCTATGCCGTGCTGTGTGTCGTTAGAGCCGGTACCTGCAATAACTGGGATACGTTTATTTATAGTTTTTACACAAAACTCTATAACATCCAGATGTTCTTCGTCTGTTAGGGTAGATGCTTCGCCTGTTGTGCCTGTTACAATAATAGCATCGGTGCCACCCTCTACCTGAAATTCCAGCAGCTCAGCCAGGGTTTCGTAGTTTATTTCGCCATTAGGTAGCATTGGGGTAACAATAGCAACGCCAGAGCCTGCAAAAAGTTGCTTTTTCATACGAATGTCTCCTTTTTCAAGCACAAAATCGGCTTATAACATATCGTTTTCTATCATATATTTGGCTATTTGCACGGTGTTTGTGGCGGCGCCTTTGCGCACATTATCTGCCACACACCAAAGGTTTATTCCGTTTTCCACACTGTCATCTCGCCTAATGCGCCCCACAAAAACTTCGTTGCGGCCGGTGGCGTCGGTGGCAAGGGGATACTTGTTGTTTGCGGGGTCGTCTACCACTATGAGCCCTTCATCAAAGTTTGCAAGCACCTTTTTTACGTCCTCAATTTCAAACGGGCGCTGTGTTTCTATATTTATAGATTCGCTATGGCTCATCATTGCCGGCACACGCACGGTTGTGGCGGTAACCCGCAGGTTTGGCAGGCCTAAAATTTTACGAGATTCGTCTATCATCTTTTTTTCTTCTTTGGTGTACCCATCCTCTAAAAATACGTCAATATGTGGAATACAGTTGGAAAAAATAGGGTGGGGGAACTTTTGCGGCGTGTGCTGGGTGTTGTTTACAAAAGCTTTTGCTCCGTCCTCAAGGTCGGCACATCCTGCAACTCCAGCACCGCTCACGCTTTGGTAGGTGGAATATACCACACGTTTAAGGCCGTATGCATCGTGAATAGCCTTAAGCGGCAGCATAGCTTGTATTGTGGAACAGTTTGGGTTTGCTATAATGTTTTTATGCTGCTTAAGCGCCTGCGGGTTAACCTCCGGCACAACCAGCGGTACATCGTTGTCCATGCGCCATTGCGAGCTATTGTCTACCACAACACACCCTTTGGCCGCCGCAATAGGCGCAAAAGTTTTAGATATAGAACCGCCTGCAGAAAATAGCGCTACATCAAAACCTTGGTCAAAACTAGCCTCGTTCAGCTCTTGCACAACATAATCTTGGCCCATAAACTCAATGGTGGCGCCGGCCGAGCGGGCAGAGGCGAATAACACATATTTGCTAACCGGTAGGCGATACTCCTCTAATACCTGCAAAAATGCACGGCCAACCATACCGGTAGCACCTACCACAGCAACTCTTACGTCTTTCATGTAAACCCCTCTTTTCAATTTCAATTTTGGCCATAAAAACAAAAAATCCGGCTTGAAAACCGGCAAGTCATGCAATATAATTAGGTATGCATGCGTAACACCGTAGCACTCCGTGCATACTATTAGCACGACAGTTTCGCCCCTGTTTGGGCACAAAACCAGGAGAAGAGTTGCCGGCGCCTCTCCTTCGGCGGCGTTGCCTTTCGCTTGGTGCATACGGCTTGGGCAGCCAGCACTTCGGTACTCATCAAAGCCGCACCTCTGCGGTGTTTCTATAGTAAAAATAATAGCATTTCCGCTCGGGTAATGTCAAGCAAAGTACAGTTTGGCAAGGCTGTTACACTGCAAATAGTGCCCACTTGTTTACAGCTTTGGATGGTGAAAAATATCAACTCATTACACTCATATTTAGTAGCAAGTAGGGCCGACAAGCAGACTTTTTTCAAGAGATTTGGTATTATGAGAATACGCCTTAACTACCACAAGGCAAAGTAAACACCCAAAACTCCCAAATCGGCGCTATTTTGTAAAGCGCAAAAGCTTGTGCACCCTACGAAAGTTTAGAGGTTATATTGTGCAAAAAAGTGATTTCAATTTTATACTTCCCGATGAGTTAATTGCCCAAGAACCTGCACAGCCACGAGATTCCTGCCGCATGCTATGCGTAAACAGAGAAAGTGGCCAGCTTATCCACAGCGTGTTTTCTCAGCTACCAGACATGCTGCAAAAGGATGACGTGCTTGTTGTTAACACAAGCAGGGTACTGCCGGCGCGCCTAATAGGGCATAAGCAGGGATTAAGCGGCGTATGTGAGCTACTTTTACTGCGTGAAACAGATACGCACGACCAATGGGAGTGTCTTGCACGTCCCGGTCGAAAGATAAAGCCATCGCACACGCTTTTATTTGGCGATGGTAGCCTGCAAGCAGATGTTGTACAAACGCTGGACAACGGCAACAAAATAGTGAAGTTTTCTTACGATACAAAGACTTTATTTGAAAAGCTCGACGCATTTGGACGTATGCCATTGCCGCCATACATCACAAGCCAAATAACCACTAATAACGACTACCAAACAGTATACGCAAAACAGCCCGGTAGCGCTGCCGCCCCAACAGCAGGGCTGCATTTTACCCAGCCGCTACTGCAACAGCTTCAGAACAAAGGCATTGAAATTGCAGAACTTACGCTACATGTAGGCCTTGGTACGTTTAGGCCGGTACAAGTAGAGCAGATTGAAGAGCACGCTATGCACAGCGAGTGGTACTCTTTACAGCAAGACCAAGCACAAAAAATCACCGACGCACGCAAAAAAGGCGGACGCGTTATAGCTGTTGGCACCACAAGTTGCCGAACACTGGAAACCATAACCCGTCGCCATGGGGGTATATACGCCTCCAGCGGCGAAACCGATATTTTCCTGCGCCCCGGCAGCGAATTTTTAGCTGTGGACGGCCTTATAACCAACTTTCATCTGCCTGAAAGCACCTTGATTATGCTGGTTTCTGCCTTCTGCGGATACCAGCACACCATGGATGCATACATGGCCGCAGTGGACATGAAGTATCGTTTTTACAGTTTTGGTGATTCAATGTTTATTATTTAATTCATGTTGTACTCAATATGATATTTTGTTACAACTGCTAATTTAAATCTTGAAAGCGAGATGCATTGATGTTTAAACTGCATAAAACTGAAGGCCTTGCACGGCTAGGCACGTATTCCACACCTCATGGCGAGGTGCAAACACCTGCATTTATGAATGTAGCCACTGCAGGTGCTATAAAAGGCGGCTTGTCAGCGGCAGACCTTGAGGTGCTGGGCTGTCAGGTGATGCTAAACAACACATACCATCTGCATATCCGTCCAGGTGATGAGCTTATTGCTCAGCTTGGTGGGTTACACTCTTTTACCACATGGCAACGCCCTATTTTGACTGATTCCGGCGGGTTCCAAGTGTTCAGCCTTGCAAAACTGCGCAAAATTACCGAAGAGGGTGTGGCATTTCGCTCTCATATTGATGGAAAAGCTATCTTTATGGGCCCTGAGGAGAGCATGCAGATTCAAGCAAACCTTGGCTCCACCATCGCCATGGCATTCGACGAATGTGTGGAAAACCCTGCAGAAAAAAGCTATGTACAGCAAAGCAGCAAGCGCACCATTCGCTGGCTACAGCGTTGCATTAAAGAACACGCACACTTAAAGCTAGAAGGGCCTACAACCAACCCCCAGCAGCATCTGTTTGGCATAAATCAAGGCGGTGCATACGATGATATCCGCATAGAAAACATGAAACAGATTGCCGATATGCAGCTGGACGGCTACGCCATAGGCGGGCTTGCGGTGGGCGAGCCCACCGAGCAGATGTACCATATCATAGAGACGGTTCAGCCACACATGCCGAGCGAAAAAATTCGCTATTTAATGGGCGTTGGTACGCCTGTTAACATACTTGAGGCGGTGCATAGAGGGGTAGACCTATTTGACTGCGTTATGCCCAGCCGAAACGCTCGCCACGGCCACCTTTTTACCTGGAGTGGCATACGCAACATAAACAACGCAAAGTATGCACAAGATAGCCTGCCGCCCGACGAGCAGTGCACATGCCCTGTATGCAAACGGTATTCAAGGGCATACCTGCGCCACACCATGCGCGCAGGCGAGGCTTTGGGAAAACGACTATGCGTAATACACAACATGTTTTTCTACAATCAGTTGATGGAAAAAATCAGAGAATCTTTACGTAATAACGAATATAATTGCTTTTACAGCAAATACCGCGATATTTTGGATATGCGTATATAATTTCAGATTGCTTATATATAAATAAATAGCTTGCATATTCCACATCAATTGGATATAATATTAAGGTATCATATAAGGAGGGAACTACATGAATTTCGCACTACTTACAGCAGGCGATTCTAGCAACAATATAGTTTTGTTTGGCGGCGTACTGCTGATGGTTTTGGTTTTATACTTTGCTATGTGGCGTCCACAGCGTAAAAAAGAAAATGAAGCCAAAGAAAAACAAAGGCAAGTTGAAATTGGCGACGAAATTACAACCATAGGCGGCATTGTGGGCCGTGTTGTAAGCCTGAAAGAAGACACTTTTGTGCTTGAAACAGCAGGCGACCGCTCGCGTATGCGCTTCAAAAGATGGGCTATTCAAGAGGTTGGTAAACTTAGCCTTGATGATTCCACTTCAAAGCCTGTACCAGAGCCAACCCCAGAGAAAAAATCTTTGTTTGGCGGCTTGTTTGGTGGCAAGAAAAATGACGATTCTGCTGACACCGCTAAATAATTATGTGAATAACACATAATTCTCTTTAATATAGGAGGTATGCAAAATGAAACATGTTACATCGCTTAATGGCAAAAATCTAAAGCAGATGGCTTGCAAAGGCGGCTGCGGCGAATGCCAAACATCCTGCCAAAGTGCATGCAAAACTTCGTGCACAGTAGCAAACCAAAAGTGCGAGCAAACCACCCAAAAGCATGCAAAATAAACTGCATACTGCGTAAATAATGCAACAGAAGGCGGTGTATCCGCCTTCTGTTTTTGCGAGTGAGGATATTTTATGATTCATACATTTCAAAAATATGGCCTAAACCTTGTGTTAGACACCGGCAGTGGCGCGGTTCATTTACCAGACAATGCCGCATATGCGTTGCTTTGCGAGCTGAGCGAGCAGCAATTTAAAGAGGGGAGGCGCGAACATATTCCCGCACCCTTGCTAGAACAATACGGTGCAAGCGTAATATATGAGGCTTTTGATGAACTAAGGGAACTTATCACACAAGAGGTGCTTTTTGTAGACGATAGTTACAGCGAATTTGCCGACCAGCTTGGTACAGCGCCTATAAAAGCCATGTGCTTACATATTGCGCACGATTGTAACCTACGCTGCCAATACTGCTTTGCTGCCACCGGCGATTTTGGCGGCGAGCGAGAGTTCATGAGTGCAGAAGTGGCAAAAAATTCCATAGATATGTTAATATCTCTTAGCGGTGAGCGGGTGAACCTAGAGGTAGACTTTTTTGGCGGCGAACCACTAATGAACTTTGACGTTGTACGCCAAACGGTAGATTATGCACGTTCCATTGAGAAAAAGCATGGCAAAAACTTCCGTTTCACCATTACCACCAACGGTGTAGCGCTAAATAATGACATCATTGAATATATTAACCGCGAGATGAGCAATGTTGTGCTGTCGCTCGACGGTCGCAAAGAGATAAATGACGCAATGCGCCCAACACCCGGTGGCAAAGGCTCTTATGACACTATAGTGCCAAAGTACCAAAAACTTATTTCAAAGCGTATGCAAGGACCATACACCGAATACTATGTAAGAGGCACTTATACACGTCACAACGTAGATTTCCATAATGATGTACTCGCCATGGTAGACCTAGGGTTCGACCAAATCTCGGTAGAACCGGCAACCGGCTCCGTCGAAGAAAATTACGCGATACAGTTTGAACATCTCGAAAAAATACAACATAGCTACGACGCACTTGCAGAAGAATTGATTAAAAGACATCAGCAAGGCAGGGGAGTTTTCAACTTTTTTCACTTTATGCTAGACCTAGAGAATGGCCCCTGTGCTATAAAACGCTTAAAAGGTTGTGGCAGTGGCAACGAATATATTGCCGTAACTCCCAAAGGCGAGCTTTATCCGTGCCACCAGTTTGTGGGAATTGATGAATTTTTGATGGGCACGCTACAGGACGGCATACAAAAACCAACGATAAAAGAAGAATTTTCTAAAGCACATATACAAAACAAGCCCGAGTGTGTACACTGCTGGGCAAAGCTGTTTTGCAGCGGTGGCTGTAATGCCAACAACCATCTCTATGCAGGCCATATTTTGCGTGCCCACGAACTTTCTTGCGAATTAGAGAAGATGCGGCTAGAATGTGCAATAGCAATCAAAGCAAAGCTAGCATTGCTTGAAAATGTATAATACGATATATCGTATTATATTCAAGTAAAGCTGTTTCACTTTACTTGAATATAATTTTTCAATTAAAGCACAAAATGATGGTTGTTGAATGCAATTATTTGTATTTAATGCTTAATCGTTTTGTGCTTTTGTTTTTTGCAAATTTTTACTGAATGTTGCTCAGACTACTTATTACTTAATATAGTTATCGATATTCCAAATATTAAAATTGAAAATCAAATTATATATAAATAAAACACATTTTCCGCACAACTATTTTTTGAGGATTTTTAGCAAATTTTTTAATATGTTATCGTTGTATTTAAGACAAAGATGAAATTCTATCCTTCTTCGCCATTCACATTGCTTTTTTTAGGTGCTACAATAGAGGCGAGCGGAGATGCATCCGCTGCTTTTTTCAGTGCATCTGAATCTAAATGAGTGTAGATTTCTGTCGTAGATACGTCTACATGCCCAAGTATTTCTTTAAGCGACAGTAGGTCTACATGACCATGATTATACATTAAACTTGCCGCTGTATGCCTTAACTTATGCACTGAATATCCTTTTCCGGACAGACCTGCCGCCTGAAAGCAGCGCTCTACAATTTGTTGTATGCGCCTTGCCGAAAGGCGTTTTCCTGTACGTTTAGAAACAAAAAGTGCGTTATCTTGTAAATTTTCAAGCTTTTTGCGTGCATTTATCAAATTGTTAATTGCGGCTATGCATGCGCTATTTAGATAGATAGTACGTTCTTTATTGCCTTTTCCAACAACACGTAATGTGTCGCTTTTTATATCGGTTGTATTTATACCCACAAGTTCAGATAATCGCATACCACAGTTTAAAAATAGGGTTATAATGCAGTAATCACGCTCGTAAAAGTCACTTTCTATCTGTGATAGTAACTCGATGCTTTCTTCAAGCGACAGGTACTTTGGAAGGCGTTTTTTCCTAGCTGGGGCTTCAACATCTTCGGCCGGATTAATTTTTAATTTTCCGGTTTTATTTGTTAAATATTTAAAAAATCCCCGTAGACTAGATAATTTTCTAGCTCTTGATGCTGCTGTATTTTCTCGTTCTTTTGTGACGAAATATAAATAATCATATATTTCGATTTTTGAGATTTTTTCAATAAAATTTATATCTAGCTCAGAGATGTCAATTTTTCCTGGTTCGATGTCTGCTGCAACAAACCCGCGATGCTGAACCAGAAATTTAAAGAATGTGCGAAGGTCGATGTAGTAGCCATTAACCGAGCGTGGCGATAGGCCACGGATGGTTAAAGTATATTTTAAATATTCCTGTACAAGCTGTGGGCAATCAGAAAAATCTAATTGCTTGCCTGGACTATGTGGATTTATATATGTACTCAAACTAACATGCCTCCTTAAAGCGGTTTAAATCTCCCCTGAATTTCGCTAAATTCTAATTAAGCGAAATTGTTGATATTAAAAAAATAAAAGCTCTTCGCTTTACTTGCATATCCCCTTTGCAATTTAGGTAATGTGTCTTTTTAATATTCTATAACACTTCCAGCCTTATGTCAAATAATTGCAATATACTATGCCAATTTAATCGGTGTAAAACTTATAACAGTTTCAGTACAAGCCATATGCGACAATAATTTTTATGCCAAGGTATGTTTGGCTGTTTGAGAATAAATTAAATGCTAATACTTTATAGCATTTATAGCGCTATGAATTCAAATGCTATACCTTACTCTCTTATAAAGATGAATAAAACATAATCTAGTGCATTGTTTAATTGTCGTACCTGAGATTGCAAGGATATAGCTTTTAAATAGAC
>CAYJEW010000047.1:13798-16343 GCA_964369525.1 uncultured Oscillospiraceae bacterium
GTACTTGAGAAGTGCTTTGAACTGTCATATTTTTTATAGGTAAAATCAAATGCATCTCATATGGTTTTGCATTATTTGTGTGTTATATAGTGCTACAAAGTGTTTATATTGATTCTTTTGGCATCTTCTTAAGTTGACCCCCTTCCCTGTTTTTGTATAAAAGTATCACAGCAACGCTATTGCTTCCTTTAAATACGCGGCTCCAACCACTTCAAGGCCAACAAATTCAGCCTTCGATATGTTTTTTAGGCTATGCTTTGGCACAATGGCTTTTTTAAAGCCTATCCGCTGTGCTTCACGCAGGCGTAGCTCTAAATTTTGTACGCTACGTATTTCTCCACCTAAGCCAACTTCGCCTATGGCTAGCAGTGTATCTGCCACAGGCGTATCAAGCATGCTGGATACCAGTGCCAAGCATAGTGGCAAATCGCACGCTGTATCATCTAAATTTAAGCCGCCAACAACATTGATATACACATCTAAGTTGCCTAAAAAGAACCCTGCACGTTTTTCAAGCACAGCAAGCAGCAGGTTTGCTCGTCCGCTGTCAAATCCGGAGGTGGCTCTGCGTGGTGTGCCAAAGTTTGACTTAGTAGCCAGCGCCTGGATATCCGCCATTATGGGGCGTGTGCCTTCAGTAATGCACCCCACACAGTTGCCGCTAACCCCAATAGGACGCCCCTGCAATAAAATTTCGGAAGGGTTATCAATCGGCATAAGACCTGAACCGGTCATGTCAAACATACCAATCTCATTTGTGGACCCGTATCGGTTTTTTACCGCACGCAGAATACGGTACGGCAGTGTGCGGTCTCCCTCAAAATACATCACAGTATCAACAATATGTTCCAGCACCTTAGGGCCGGCAATTGCGCCGTCTTTATTCACATGCCCTACAAGCACCATTGGAATATCATGCTCTTTTGCCAACAGCATTAGCCGGGATGTACATTCTTTCACCTGCGACACACTACCCGCCGAGCTGGATAGCGCCGACGTAAACATGGTTTGAATTGAATCTATTACAACGAAATTGGGCTTTTCTTTTAATATGAGTTCTTCTATTATGTCAATATTGCTCTCTGCCGCCACTGAAATATTCTCTGAAGGAGTTTTCAGGCGGGTGCTACGAAGCTTAATTTGGCGCGCACTTTCTTCGCCTGTTACATACAAAACCGAGTGCGCCTGCCCTACTGCGCCCGAAAGCTGCAAAAGCATGGTGGATTTACCCACGCCCGGCTCGCCACCTAATAACACCATACTGCCCAGTACAATACCGCCGCCAAGCACACGGTCTAGCTCATGCATACCGGTTACAATTCTACTTTTTCGCTCGGTGGTATCTATATCTGCAAGGCGGTGTGCTGTAGCAACGTCTAGGCTATTTTCAGCAGGCGCGCGCTTTGAGCGCAAGCTACTTTTTGCGGCAGTTGGCGCCGCCACCACATCTTCTATAAGCGTGTTCCACTCGTTGCACGATGGGCAACGCCCCAGCCAGCGTGGCGTGGCTTCGCCGCAACTTGTGCATACATATATCGTCTTGAGCTTCTCTTTCATTGCGGCAACCTACCTCTGTTTAAAAAGTTTTATTCTACCTTATTTTCGGTTATATGGCGCATGATGTCAACATAGCAACTCGATTTTTGTTTCACTTTTTATTTAATAAATGTATAAAACCATGCTACATTGTGATATTATATATATATTACATATAAAATGGAGGGTTTTATGGGACTATTGGATTTTTCCAAAAAGATGTTTAAAGGGTACGACAAGGTTAAAACTACACAAAAAATGACCTACGATGAACTACTGGTAGAGATGCAGGCTGGTACCTATGATGCGGGAGAGCCGTTTATTACAGGTGAAGGGTTTATGCGCTGCATTCAGTTTCCCCCATCCGGAATGTATAAAATTCAGGTTGCTATTTCCGGCAAAACCATCACCGTTGCAAAAATTTATGACGGTGTTGGCGGATTTGCACAAGAGACAATTGGCGATGTGGTTACTGACGGTTGGTTTAAAAGCTTGAATAGCGAAAATCTAGATCAAAATGAGCTCACCTGGGCTGTTGCGGCCGAAATCAAGCGCTTGCTTGAAGCCAAAGGATTAGCTTAATATTTAAAGCTCTTAACTGTCCCCTGCTATTATAAGCGGGGGACAATTTTGCAATAGTGCAAAAAAACGCACTAATATGTAAAATATACCATAGCATCTCATCTTATTTTTTTCTTCTAATCGACCATAAAATAAAGCTGCCCATAACCGTAATGGAGACTATGGGACCTATGCCCGGCATGTTGAAAGCCACACCGATAGTACCTTCGGCAATTACGCCTGAAATGATGGTTATGATAAAGGCTACAATCTCCATGTTATTACCCCTTTTTTTACCGCGACAAAACCCTTATTATTGTTTCACTTTTGCGGATACTATTAAGATATTATGAAACGCCCCTCAGCGCAATGCTGAAGGGCGTTTAAATTTAATTGGAGGTGCCGGGCAGATTTGAACTGCCGAATACGGGTTTTGCAGACCCGGGCC
>CAYJEW010000048.1:0-7232 GCA_964369525.1 uncultured Oscillospiraceae bacterium
ATCTCTTGCACCAGCTGCTTTGCCAGCACAAATTGGCACTGTGTGGATGGATTTGTGCCTGCTGTTTCGCCACAAGACGCAGTGGGAACCTTAACATAATTTAAAAATCGCTCGTGTGCTCTCATTTTAAACATTCCTCGCTTTTATATATCTTTAATTTTATAGCCATTTTGAATGCTTTTTAGGTGCGTATGCATGTAATGCATTTTGCAGGCTGCGTTTTATCTTTTCACTCTGGGCTGCCCGCTCTGCATCTTGAATTTGCTGGTACATAAACTGTTCAAACTGCTGAGCCTCACCCTTTACAAAACCATCTTTGGCGGCCACAACGGCCAGAGCGTCGTAATATATAACATATAGATTTTCGGTTTCAAGGTAGCCTGTGATATTACTGTACGGGTAGCGCGCGCGGCGGCGGTGGTAAGCGCTGGTTTCTTTAAGCTGGCCCACCTGCTGCTGCAACACCTCCAGCTGCTGTTGCAGCAGGTTTATGCTTTCGTCTTCTTCACCGGTGATGCCCCGCAGCTGCGAGATGCTTTGCTTCATGCGCCCAAAATCGCTTTGAATATTTTTTAGCTGCAATCCTTCTTCGCCGTAGCTAATTGCCGCACTCTCGTCGCCCGGGGTGCCGTCTTCTTCCCTTAGCGGCACAATAGCGTCGGGGTAAAACAGAGTGGATACATCCTGTGGCCAGTTGTGGCCCTTATCCTGCCGCAACATGAATGCCACATGTAGCCTATGGCGCAGCGGCGGTATGGCAAACATTACCAGCGCACCCACGGCATACATAACCACCATTGTCCAAAGCGGATACGAGCCCTGCCATATCGCCACCCAAATCCATAGCACCGCCAAAACGGCAAACAGCACCGCCAACACATACATAAGCACGGTGGATACACGGTGGTTGCGCTTAAACTCCACCCTGTACCACTCAAGTAATGTGGCTTTGTTTAGCTGCATATGGTTTACAAATAATGGATCCATTGCCGCATCCCCTTTTGTGTGATTTTATAAAATATTATTATAATATAATACCATAAATTGCAAGCCTCAACCAGTAGCTTGTTGCTTAAAAATGTAAAATCCATTGTTTTATATGAGTTTTTTATCGCAGGATTGTGATTTAATGCTGCTGCTACGCACAACCGATACTGCGTATACCAGCATTTTAGCTACTGTGTATATCAGCCCTAATTAGCCTTACTTTATCAGCATGTGGCAACACTTGGAAACACAGGTGGCTTATGATATAATGTTATAGTTAATTCACTGTAGCGGCCTTTACCGACTGCGCCGCAAATAAGGAGGCAACGCATGGGTTTGTTTTCAGGTAAAACTCTGCTTATCACAGGTGGCACAGGGAGCTTTGGCAATACTGTGCTAAAGCATTTTTTAAGTGGCGATATAGGCGAGATTCGTATATTCAGCCGAGACGAGAAAAAGCAGGACACTATGCGCAAGCGGCTTGCCAATGAAAAGGTGAAGTTTTATATTGGCGATGTGCGCAACCCGCAAAGCTTGCAAGACGCAATGCGTGGGGTTGATTTTGTGTTTCACGCGGCGGCGCTAAAGCAGGTGCCCAGTTGCGAGTTTTTCCCTATGGAGGCTGTGCAAACAAATGTGATTGGCACAGAAAATGTGCTAAACGCCGCTATTGCCGCAGGGGTTAAGCGGGTGGTGTGTCTTTCTACCGACAAAGCCGCCTACCCAATAAATGCCATGGGCATTAGCAAGGCCATGATGGAGAAGGTTATTGTGGCAAAAGCACGTACTGTTGCCCCCGAACAAACAACCATATGCTGCACCCGCTACGGCAATGTTATGGCCAGCCGCGGTAGTGTTATCCCGCTATTTATAGAGCAGATACGCGAAGGCAAGCCCATTACCATTACCAACCCCGGTATGACACGCTACCTAATGAGCCTAGACGAGGCTGTTGCGCTGGTTGTGTTTGCATTTGAGAATGCAATGCCGGGCGATTTGTTTGTGCAAAAAAGCCCTGCCGCCACCATTGCAGAGCTGGCAGCCGCCACACAGCAGCTTTTTGGCAACACCGGCGTGCAAACCATAGGCTCGCGCCATGGCGAAAAGCTATACGAAACGCTGCTCACCAGCGAAGAGAGAATACACAGCGAAGATTTGGGCGAGTACTACAGGGTGCCTGCCGACAACCGCGACCTTAACTACAACAAATACTTTGTGGAGGGTACCACCCCCACCACCGAGCCTGAGCCCTACACCAGCCACAACACCCGCCGCCTTACAACCGAAGAAGTGGTAGACAAGCTGATGAGCCTTGATTTAGTGCGAGAGGAGCTGCGTGCAATTGGAAAGTTGTAAACAAGCGCTATGCGCCATAGACAAAGCCGCGCCGCTACTTGTTACAGGTGCTAAAGGATTTGTGGGGCGCAACCTTGTGGCCACGCTACAGGCCGAGGGCTACAGCAATGTTATGCAGTACGACATAGACAGCGACGAGTCACTACTGGCAGAGTATGCTGCCAAAGCGCAGTTTGTGTTTCATCTTGCGGGGGTTAACCGCCCCGACGAAGCCGCCGAGTTTTACGAGGGCAACACCCGATTTACCGAAAATTTACTCGCACTTTTAAGCGAAGCCGCCTCCCCACCGCCTGTGCTTATTTCGTCCAGCACGCAGGTGGGCAACGGCACCGACTACGCAAAAAGCAAAGAGCAGGCAGAGCAGGCTGTGTTTGAATACGGTAGCCGCTGTGGCAAGCCTGTGTTTGTGTTTCGTCTGCCTGGAGTTTTTGGCAAGTGGAGCCGCCCTTCATACAACACCGTGGTGGCCACATTCTGCCACAACATAGCCCGTGGCATGCCCATAGAGGTGCGCGAGCCTGCCTTTACCATTGCGCTGTGCTACGTTGATGATGTTGTGCAAACATTTATCACTGTGATGAACGCCGCCGAAGGCACGCTAACCACACCGGGGAGCGGCAAAACACACGGCATAACCCCAACGTACGAGGTTACCTTAGGCTGGCTTGCCGGCACAATTCGCAACTTTGCGAAAACCCGCCAAAGCCTTGCTGTGCCAGACATGAGCGATGAATGCACCCGCAAGCTTTGGGCCACATACCTTAGCTTTTTGCCTACCGATGGCTACAGCTACCCGCTTAAAACAAATAGCGACGAGCGAGGCAGCTTTACCGAGTTTTTGCGCAGTAGCGAGGCCGGGCAGATTAGTGTGAACATCACAAAACCCGGCATAACAAAGGGCAACCACTGGCACAACACAAAAAACGAGAAGTTTTTGGTGGTTAGCGGCAGGGCCGTTATACGCTTTAGAACCATATCCACCGCCGACATTATAGAATACACCGTTAGCGGCGAGCAGCTACAGGTGCTAGACATTCCCCCGGGCACCACACACAACATTCAAAACATTGGTGAGGGGGATCTTGTAACGGTTATGTGGGCAAGCCAGCCGTTCGACCCTGAGGCCCCAGACACCTACTTTGAGGAGGTTTGAGATGCGAAAACTCAAACTTATGAGCATTGTTGGCACACGGCCTGAAATCATCAGGCTTAGCGAGGTGCTACGCCGTGCCGACCAGTATTTTGAACACACACTGGTGCACACCGGCCAAAACTATGACTACGAGCTTAACCAGATATTTTTTGACGAGCTAAACCTGCGCAAACCAGACTTTTTTCTTGAAGCCGCAGGCGCAAACCTTGGCGAAACTATGGGCAACATTATTGCTAAAAGCTATACGGTTATAGCCGAGCAAAAGCCCGACGCCTTGCTTATACTGGGCGACACCAACAGCGCACTTGCCGCAGTTAGCGCAAAGCGCCTTAAGGTACCAATATTCCACATGGAGGCAGGCAACCGCTGCTGGGACTGGAACGTGTCTGAAATGATAAACCGCAAGATTGTGGACCATATAAGCGACATTAACCTGCCCTACACCGAAAACTCGCGCCGCTACCTGCTAAGCGAAGGCATAGACGGTAAAACCATATTTGTAACCGGTAGCCCCATGGCAGAGGTTATCGACGCGCACCGAGAGCGCATTGAAAACAGCGATGTGCTGCAGCGGCTGGGGCTTACACATGGTGAGTATATTTTGTTGTCGGCACACAGGGAAGAAAACATTGACAACGAGCAAAACTTTTTAAGCCTTATGGGTGCTGTAAACCGCATTGCCGAAACACACGGCATGCCCATTGTATACAGCTGCCACCCACGCAGTAAAAAGTTTATAAAACAGCGTGGCTTTGAGTTTCATCCGCTGGTGCAGTTACTTGCGCCGTTTGGGTTTTTAGACTACAACAAGCTGCAACAAAGCGCCTACTGCGTGCTTAGCGATTCCGGCACGCTTAGTGAAGAAAGCGCGCTGCTAAACTTTCCTGCCGTGCTTATACGCACCTCTACCGAGCGGCCCGAAGCGCTGGACGCAGGCAGTATAGTTGTGGGCGGTATTGAGGGCGACGATGTGCAGCAGGCTATGGAGCTGGCCGTGGCCATGCATAGCGCAGGCGAGCGTTTTGGCATGCCAAGCGACTACCAAGACAAGAATGTGTCGGTAAAAGTTGTGAAAATTATTCAAAGTTACGCTAAAATAGTGGACGAAACAGTGTGGCTAAAGCGGTAGAAGGAGCGATTTCGTGCCCCAGAGCAGTACACAACAAAATACCCCTGCCCGCCCCCACGCAAGAAAACGCGTGTTGGTTGTAAGCCAGCACTACTGGCCCGAAACCTTCCGCATAAACGACATTGTGGATGGGCTTATTGAGCAAGGCATAGAGGTGGACGTGCTGTGTGGCCTGCCAAACTACCCAAAAGGCGAATGGTTTGAAGGCTATAGCTACACCTCGCCACGCCGCCAACAACACCGCGGCGCTGAGATATTCCGCAGCGGTGAGATACGCCGCCGTGGCAACACATCTTTGCGCATATTTTTAAACTACTGCTCATTCCCTGTTTTTGCGTTGTTTAGCCTGCCTCGCCTTAGCGGCCGCCGTTACAACGCAGTTTTTAGCTACGAAACCAGCCCTGTTTTGCAGATGCTACCGGCAATTGTGTATGCAAAACTGCATCGTGTGCCGCTGTGCACATATGTGCTGGACCTTTGGCCGGATAACCTATACTCTGTACTTCCTGTAAAAAATGCGGCACTGCGCCGCATTGCGCATGGGGTTTCGGCTTGGTTTTACCGCCGCAGTACCAGCCTTATTGCGCTTAGCGATGATGTGGCAAAAACGCTTGCCTTAATGACCACCAAAGCAAAAAAACAACCATGCATCACGGTTATTCCGCAGTATGCTGAAGATTTTTACGCAACACCCATACAAAACGAGGCTCTTGCAGAGCGCTTTAGCGGGCGTTTTAATATTCTATTTGCAGGCAACATCAGCCCTGCGCAAGACCTTGAAAACCTTGTACGCGCAATAAAGATTGTGCGGCAAAGCCAAGGCGGAGAAGCTGTGCGGGTGATTGTTTTGGGTGATGGAATGAGCCGCGAGGCGCTGCAAAGCTTTTGTACGCAGCAGGGTGTGCGGGATGCGTTTGAGTTTTGCGGCAGCGTGCCTGCGCAGGAGATTCCCCAGTGGACAGCGTTTGCCGATGTGCTGTTTGCAGGGCTTGCAAAAAGCGAAAACCTTGGCGGTACACTGCCTGCCAAAATTCCAAGCTACCTTGCCGCCGCAAAGCCCCTGCTTGTGGCAGACGACGGCGAGGGCGCAAGGGTGGCCGGCAGTTGCGGCGCCGCTTTAACCAGCCCCGCCGGCAACAGCGAGGCGCTGGCAAAAAACATTATGCAGTTTGTGAGCATGCCCAAAGAGCAGCGAGAGCAGATGGGCAAAAACGGCTTTAACTGCTACAAGCAAAACTACAGCCGCACCATGCTGCTTACAGCGCTTACAAACTTTATGCTGGAGGGTAATTAGATGCGTGTTTTGGTAATTATTCCCTGCTACAATGAGCAAGACTCTATTGTTCAGGTTGTGGCAAACCTACACCGTGCCTACCCCGCCGCCGATTTTTTGGTGGTGAACGATTGCTCTACCGATGCATCACAGCAAATTTTACAGCAAAACGCCTACCCCCACATAAACCTGCCTATAAACTTAGGCATAGGCGGCGGCGTGCAGAGCGGATACATGTATGCCTTGCAGCACGGCTACGACATAACAGTGCAAATGGACGGCGACGGCCAGCACAACCCCGAATATCTGGCGCAACTTATAGCGCCTGTTGAAGAAGGGCGGCTAGACATGTGCATTGGCAGCCGTTTCATAAACAAAGAAGGCTTCCAAACCAGCACCATGCGTAGGCTGGGCATACGCATACTTAGCGGCCTTATACGCATACTTACAGGCGCAAAGGTGCTGGACGTTACCAGCGGCCTGCGTGCCTGCAACCGCCAGCTTACCGCATACTATGCCGAAAACTACGCCCAAGACTACCCAGAGCCAGAGGCCATTATCAGCGCTGTGATAAACGGCTACAACGTGGGCGAAGTACCTGTGATAATGCACGAGCGGCAGGCGGGAGAGTCTTCCATTGGGCCGCTTAAGGGCGCATACTATATGATAAAGGTTAGCATATCTTTGGTGGTGTACCGCATTATTCTTACCCGAAGAAAGAAGGGCGATTTATGCTGAACATACCCTGGCCGTTGCAGCTGGCTTTAATTGCGGGTGCGCTTGTTTTTTTGGTTATAATATTTGTACTACTTAAAAAGAAAAAGCTAAACGTGCAGTACTCTATTTTATGGCTGGCGGCCGCCATTGTGCTATTAATTTTAGCCATATGGCCATACCCGCTTGCGGTTGTTAGCAACTGGCTTAACTTTGTGATGCCATCAAACCTTATCTTCTCCATTTTGTTTGTGTTTGTACTGCTTTTACTGCTTACACTTTCAATTATTGTTACCGGATTTTCAGAGCGCATCAAGCGCCTTGCACAAACCCAGTCTCTACTGGAAGAGCGCATACGCATGCTGGAAAATCAGCAAAAATCAGACGAAGACCAGCCAAAAGACAACGGCGACAGCGCTGTGCAGTAGCTAGCATCCACCACTAAAAAAACAACCCGAAGGAGCAGTGCAAATCATGGCGCAACATTCAGCACTATATGTGGTTTTTTTATGCGCTGTGTGCCTATTGGGCTACTGCGTACCAAGGCGGCTACGCTATCTTGTGCTTTTGCGGTTTGGGTATGGGTTTTACATATATTCTGCTTTTGGGGACAGCGTGGA
>CAYJEW010000048.1:7242-8855 GCA_964369525.1 uncultured Oscillospiraceae bacterium
AACACCGCAAACGCTGCAACAGCTTGGCTTTGCGCCATCGCTTGCGGCATGGATTCCACCTTTAGGGCTTTTACTATTTGCCACTCTGGCCAGCTGGGCTTGCGGATTGGCAATATTTTATGCCAAAACGCGGGTGCTACGCACCGCACTTTTATGCGCCGCATTTGTGCTTTGCCTTGCGCCGTGGGCGGTTGTGCACTATACAGACTTTTACACAGCTGTCTTCCCGCTGTATGCCGAGGGCGGTATATCTACCGAGCTTACGTCATTAGCGCTCATGGTGCCGCTGGGGCTTAGCTACTATAGCTTTCAGGCAGCGGGGTACGCCTTTGACGTGTTCACCCAGCGCACAAAACCAGAGCACAACCCTCTGCGCTACGCCTTGTTTCTCTCGCTGTTCCCCGGTCTTTTTGTAGGGCCTATAAACAGGGGCGCCGCACTGCTTTCGCAAATTTCTTCGCCTGCCGTATTTTCATACAACATGGTTTTTGGCGGGCTATTTAGGGTTTTGTGGGGTGTGTGCAAAAAGCTTGTGGTTGCAAACGGGCTGGCCGCCTTTACCGGCGCTGTGTTTACCAGCCCCAGCCTTTTTTCTGGCCCTGTGCTGGTTTTGGCGGTGCTTCTTTTTGCCTACCAGCTATATATTGATTTTTCTGCCTGCTGTGACATAGCCATTGGCTCTGCACGCATGCTTGGCTACAACATTGCCGAAAACTTTGCCCGCCCATTTGCCGCAGGCAGTTTTGCCGGGCTTTGGCGGCGGTGGTTTATGTCTTTAACAGCTCTTTTGCGCGATGTGGTGTACACGCCTTTGGTGCGTAGTGCTATCTCCACAAAGCTTAGCCGTTCAAAAATTTTGCGGCAGCTACCCGGTGCTATGGGTATTTTAGCACTTTTCACCTTGCTGGGGTTATGGCACGGCAAGGGCGTAGAGTATGTGCTTTTTGGGGCTGTTTGCGGCGTGCTGTTTTTGGTAAGTAGCCTTAGCGCACCACTGCGCAAGCGGCTGGCCTCTGCTGTACCTGTGTACCGCATAAAAGGTGTGCGGCGCACTTTAAGCTGTATTTTTGTGTATATTGTTTTTGCGGCCTGCCTTACGCTGTTTGCCGCCGCACTGTATGAACAGCCGCTAGGCGGGTGGCTACCACGCATAAGCTGGGGCTGGCAATCGCTTAGCAATGGCGACTTTGTTGCCACCCTCTCTCGCTACGGGCTTGCTACCAAAAACATAATAGTGCTATGCGCAGGTGTTATACTAACCGAGCTTGTGGAGTGGCGTGCTATTACAACCTGCGGCAATGTGGCTGTGTGGATTCGCCGCAAAAGGTTTTTTGTGCGCTGGCCGCTTTACTACATCTTGCTATGCTCTTTAGTGATATTTGGCACCTATTCGCAGCAGGTGGGCATATATCAGCTATTTTAAATTTGTTTAATTTTACAAAGTAAAAATACAAACGCAAGCAGAAAGGGGGCGCAAAAAATGAAGCAAGGCAAAAAAATTGGCAAGGCCGTGCTGGTAGGTGTAAGCGTTTTGCTAAAGTGCGCCCTTTTGCTACCTATTGCGGCGGTTATTGTGTGGGTAAACTATACCACAGCCGCCAGTGCTGAATATA
>CAYJEW010000048.1:8865-15832 GCA_964369525.1 uncultured Oscillospiraceae bacterium
CACCGCCATTTTAAACGGCGAGGCTATATTAGAGTACGACACTATAAATGAGCGGCTGGTGCAGCAGCTGCTTATTGAAAGCCTTGAAGAACCTTTTGACACCATTGCCCTTGGCTCTTCTCGCATTTTACAGCTAGACTCCGCCACCGCAGACGGCGGTAGTTTTTACAACTGTGGCCTCTCCGGCGCAGACTACCGTGACGTTATGAACACATACTACATGTTTGAAAAGGCAGACATGCTGCCCGAAAATATAATTATAGGGCTAGACCCTTGGCTTTTTAACGCCGACCCGCTTAGCCTGCACGCCGAAAGCGACGCCGAACTGTTTGAAGAGTTTATCACGCTGCGCCTTGGTTACAGCACCGATTATGTGCCCCCACAAACCAGCGCCAGCGACTATGCAGAGCTGCTAAGCCCTGCGGCGTTTCAGCAAAACCTTGCCGCTACCACCGAGCCGCAAAGCACGCTTACCTCGCCAAACATTGCGCAAGGCGACCTTTTTCAATCGGAAGCACAGATAAAATCGCCCGACGGCAGTGTTATATATCCTTTGTCCTACCGCACGGCAGACCAAGACGTTATAGACGGCCGCGCGCTAACCCAAGCAGGCACATTTTTGCGCATGGAAGACTACGAGGCACCCGATGCAGAGCTGTACGAACTATTCCACCGTTTTATACAGCACATGCAAAACGAGGGCGTTAATGTTATTCTGCTCATGCTCCCATACCACCAAACGGTGTACACCTACGCCGCCGAGCGGCCGCTGGAGTTCCCTGGGTTTTTTCTTACAGAGCCGTGGTTTATACAGTACGCTTTGCAGTACAACCTGCCTTTATACGGCAGCTACAACCCATTTGTAACCGAAAGTTTAACCACCGATTTTTACGACGGCCTGCACATTAGGGGCGAGGCCATAGGCGAAATATTCCCCGGCGTGGCCGCAGTACAAGAGGCCATGCAAGACGGTAATGCTTATAGTAGCTGGATTACAAGCGGCCACCGTATACAACAAGACACCGCCGTGCAGATGGTGGAAGACAGGTATTTGATACCGCAAAGCGAGCCGCTTGTGCCTGCGGAAGACTTTGTTATTCGTGGCGAGCTTTGCTATCTTGTAGAGCGCTATAACCCTGCCGGTGATGTGCTGCTAGCGCGCTATGCTGTGTCGAGGCGGGAGGGTATTATCTACCGCTACGATACCGACCTTAGCAACTGGGTAATAGACCAGCGCTTTTAGCGGCGCTAAAGCTTTGCGCACGTTATAGCATCGCTACACTAAATATTAAAAGCCGCATATCTGCACCTGTGCAGATATGCGGCTTTTGTTGTTATTTTATCTGGATTATATAACTTTGGCTAAAACAAGCTGGCGTAGCCTTGCAGTGTATCTGCAAGGTCTTTGCGAAAAAACGGTGAGCCGTCTTGCAAGCTACTGATAACAACACCGTCGCTACCGCTAAGCGGGGTTGAGTGCACATATCTGCCCTCGCCTAGATATAGCGCTACATGCTCTGCAAAGAATATCACATCGCCCATGCCTAGCTGTTCTTTTTCGATAGGTTTTAGCGGCGAGGCTTGCTGCAAGCTACCCACCCGCCCGAGTGCACAGCCATTAAGCAGATATGCCATAGCCACAAGGCCGTGAGCGTCTATACCAAGCGCTGTGCGCCCTGCACTGCGGTACTGCGTACCAAGATAGCTTAGCGCCGAAGCCGCCAGCGCCTCGCGCAGGGCTTTCTCGTTGCCTGCATCCCAGCGAGCAAGCTGTGGCATGAGGTTGCTTTTTCTGGCAAAGCCCTGCCGGCCACATGGCAGAGCCACCGCCAGCCAGCCTTGTGCATCCTCTTGCCCCATGGGGCGCAGCATGCCGCCTCTGGGCAGGCTTTCCAGTATAGTGCTGTGTATATTTGGCTGTTGTAGTACGTCCAGCCACGGCGCACGCACAGCCATTTTTGCCATGTGTTGCCATTCTTTTGCCGCCTGCTCATCTTGCTGCAGTGCTTCGGCCTGCAAATAGCCTTCTGCCCCTTCGGCTGTGCGCACACGGCAGTATCCGCCTTGCTCTGCGCTAAGTAGCTCTACCACCATGCCAAACAGTAGCTCGTCTGCCACATCACTGCCAGGGCTTCTATACAGTTGAACCAGCGATTTTTTTACAACAGCATAGGCCATATTATACTCTCCTTTAGATATATGTAGTAATACAATTTATTTTGCCTTGTTTGCCGCAGCCCAGCCGGGCCAGGGCGTATCTTCTGCCTGTTGCGGCGGCACCTTGGCCAATGCGTCGCGCAGGCCCCACACACGGTGGCCATCACGGCCCTCGGTTGTTTTGCCGTGATACAAAGACGATAGTATGGCCTCTTCCACCACCTGTGCTGTGGCCGAAAAGAAACCGTTAAGCGAGCCCTCGCCTAGGTAACAGCGCTGTAGTGGCTCTGTGCCTTGGCGATACGGAATGCGGTTTGCCACCGAAAACGCCAGCGCTATCTCGCCACTACCTGAGGCAATATACGCCCCTGTGCGTGAGATGCCTACAGGCACGCGCCTGCAAATTCTGGCAAGTTGCCTACTGCTAAGCGGTGCGTCGGTTGCCAAAACAACAATTACACTGCCTCCGGTTTGCGGCAACATGCCGTTTTCGGGCGCAAATCCTGCGGCATTTAACTGCTTGCCCACAAAATTACCTGCTATTGTTAGGTTTTCCAGCGCACCAAAGTTTGTGAGCACTAGGCAGCCCATAGTGTAACTACCGTGCGGTAGCTCCACTATGCGAGAGGCCGTACCTATGCCACCTTTTAGCCCATAACACACCATGCCGCGCCCTGCGCCTGCGGCGCCCTGCTCAAACTGTACATCGGCCGCATTTATTGCCGCGTGCACATGCTCCGGCTTTGTGGCACGCTCGCGCACGTCGCTAAGGTAGCCGTCGTTACACTCAAGCACAATTGGGTTTACCGTGCCATCTTGCCCACCTATGCCAAGGTGGTCTTTTAGCATGTGAGTTACCACCGCCTCAAAACCTACCCCCACTGCCAGCGTATTTACCAGCACCAGCGGTGTTTCTATGCAGCCCATCTCGCCCACCTGCATAAGCCCTGCACTTTTGCCGTAGCCGTTTATTATGTGCACCGCCGCAGGCAGCTTGTTTTCATACGGGCTGTCGGGCGAGGGGCATATAGCTGTAACGCCACTGTATATGTTTTTTTCTTTGTCGTCTATTGCACAGTGCCCCACCGTAACACCGGGCACATCACATATGCTTCCCAGCGGCCCCGAAGGCATAACGCCTTGCGGGTGCCAATCATGTCCAAACTCCATGCTTCCTCCTTGGGTGGCGCTAGCCTAGCCTGCGCCTTATAGTACAAAATGGAAAAACCTTAATACTTCCTGAAAATCTTCATGCTCAAAACCGATGGTTTTTTCGTCTATCAGCTCGGCTCCAGGGTAAAACATTTTTTGGTACGCTGTTGTGTGGTTTTGATAACGCACCTGCACTTCAAATTTTTCCGGTAGCTTCACTATACACTCTTCAAGGTTGCCTTTAAGCGCTTTCTCTACGCCCTCACGTATCCACTCTACCGCAAGCTCAGGGTGCATGCTGGTAGAGGACGCGCCCTCGCCAAAGCTAACCGCCACCGTGGTTATGGCGGGTATCATCTCGCTTGCCTGGCGGCACAGCTTTTCGTCACCGCTAACAAACACCAGCGGTACACCACGCACACCTGCCGTGTAAGCCGCAATGGTAAACTCGCTTGCCACCTCGCCGTTTATAAGTATTCTGTCTACCTCGGTGTGCATGGTATGGCTTAGTGGGTTGCCGTCGCTGCATGCCGCAGAGTGGTAGCCCGTGCACACAAGTGCGTCGAAGTTGTCTGCAAGGCCTGCAAGCATGCTAAACGGGTTGCCGCTCCAGCCACGGTTTATGCACACGCCTTTGGGTAGTGCGGCTGGGTTTATGTTGCGGGCGGTGTCGTGCGCGTCTTTTACAAGTATCTCGTCTACGTCTGCTTTAAGTGCGCCCTCGCACACAGCACAAACCTCGCGGGTCATCTGCTCGCAAAAATAGTTGTACCATGCGCCACCCAGTTTATAATCGGCTTCGTCGTGATGGGCTATGCCACAAACGCCCTCAATGTCGCTTGAGATAAAAAGTTTCAAGGCTGTGCCTCCTTTGAGCTACTACATATTTACGCAGCGGCAAACGCCGCAACTGTTTTTTTGTAACATATAAATAAACGAACAGGATATATTATACCATGTTTTTGCAGATAGGAAAACATCAAACACATGCTTTTACTCGGCTTTACTGCTTTTTATAGACGCGCCGGCGCAGCGGGTGGTATACTACAGATATATATAAATATTGGGAGGCGTAGCATGGAATATAGAACATTTAAAAACAGTGGCGACAAGCTTTCATTGCTTGGTTTTGGCGGCATGCGTCTGCCCACAAGTACCGGCGGGCCGGTAAGTTTAAATGAGCAGGCGGCCGATATAGACGAGGCCGCAGCCACCCTGCTGGTAGACGCAGCCATTAGCGGCGGCGTTAACTATTTTGACACCGCATACAACTACCACGGGGGTGCGTCGGAGCTATTTTTTGGCAGGGCGCTAAGCCGCTATGAGCGCAGCAAATATCATTTGACCAGCAAGATGCCTTTGTGGCTGGTGAACAGCATAGAGGACGCACAGCGTATATTTGACGAACAGCTGGCGCGCTGCCAAACCGAATATTTTGACTATTATTTGTGTCACTCGATGATACAGCTTTCGTTTGACAATATGAAAAAGCTTGGGCTGTTTGATTTTTTGTATAAAAAGAAAAGCCAAGGCCTTATACGCAACCTTGGCTTCTCGTTTCACGATAAGCCGCCCGTGCTAAAGGCCATTGCCTCCGAGTGGCCGTGGGACTTTGGGCAGCTACAGCTAAACTATTTAGACTGGGAGTATCTAAACGGGAAAGAGATGTACCAAACGCTTGAAGCGCTGGGTATTCCCTGCTTTGTTATGGAGCCTGTGCGCGGCGGGCGGCTGGCTGATATTGGCAAAGCCGGCAATGATATTTTAAACACCGCAAACCCAAGCGCCAGCACCGCCAGCTGGGCCATACGCTGGGCGGCATCGCTGCCAAATGTTGCGTGTGTGCTTAGTGGTATGAGCACGCAACAGCAACTAAAGGACAACATTGCCACCTTAAGCCCGCTTGTGCCACTATCGCAAAGCGAGCATGACACGCTAAACAAAGCGCTGGAAAGCTTTAAGCAGTTTGCCACCATACCTTGCACCGCTTGTAGATACTGCCTGCCCTGCCCGCACGGGGTGGATATTCCCGGCCTTTTTGAACTTTACAACCAAATTGTGTTCGACAGCGACAGCATGTACCTAAAAGCGCGCTACCGGCGCCTGCCACAAGAGCAAAACGCCGGCGCTTGCGTGGCCTGCGGCCACTGCGAGCGGCTGTGTCCACAGCATATTGCTATATCAAAACAGCTACAAAGCATGCACAAGGCCGCCACCAGCTAATATTTTTTTGTTTTTTTGCCGCAAGCTAAAATTTCAAGGTAAAAAAGACTTGCATTTTTTACGCTTATTTGGTAAACTATTCAAGTGACCGAACAAGGGGACATATTAACGCCCCAAGCGCATAGGAGGTGCAGAGATGGCTAAGTGCAGCGTTTGTGATAAGGGAGTATCGTTTGGCATTAAGGTATCCCACTCGCATCGTCGTAGTAACCGCATGTGGAAACCCAACGTAAAAAGGGTGAAAGCATTGGTAAACGGTTCCCCAAAATATATTTACGCCTGCGCCCGTTGCTTGCGTGCGGGCAGCGTAAAGCGCGCAGTATAATTTTGGCATATAAAGGCTCCCATTTTTGGGGGCTTTTTTTGTTGGGTGAGAGCCCAACAAAAAAGCGGCACAGCTTTTAGGAAGCTGTGCCGCTTTTGCTTAGTGTTTTTTTGCGGATGGGTTTTGTTTATTGATTCTGGGTGTCGTCTTTTGCTTCAAACTTATACTCTTTGCCGCTGCGCAGCCGAGCTATGTTTTCGCGGTGCATAAGCACAACCAGCCCCGCAATTATCAGCGCACATACTGTGGAAAACGCAGCGCCTTCCTGCGAAACAAACGTACACCAAAGCCATGTGCACACGGGGTATAGCGATATACCAATAATGCTGCCAAGCGACACCATTTTTGTGGTGACGAATATTATCAAAAATATTACCAGCAGCCCAAGCGCTACAAGCGGCAACAGCGACAATATTACGCCAAGCGATGTGGCAATACCCTTGCCGCCTTTAAATTTGAAAAATATTGGAAACATGTGCCCTACTATGGCAAAAATTGCAGCCGCATAAGCTGTGTATGCCGTGTGGGCAAAAAAGTCTGTTGCGCCTGTTACAAACATTATCATAATAAATCTTGCTAAAAACACGGCTGCAACGCCTTTAAGTGCGTCGCCCAGCAGCGTTACCGCTGCGCTGGTTTTGCCAAAACTTCGTGCCATATTACTCATGCCTGCGTTTCCGCTACCCAGGCTACGAATATCCTTTTTATAAAACACCTTGCTAATAACAATGGCAAAGTTTATGCTGCCTAAAAGATACGCACAAACAGCGCTTATAACCATTGCTATTACTACTTCTTGCATTGCAAAATTTGGCATGTTACTATATACCTCCCTTTAGGTGTGATACCGCAAAACAGTATACCACAGTTTCACATTAGAAAGCAATGTAACTTAAAATTATAAAGGGCAAAGGTTTTTTAACCTTTGCCCTTTTATTTAGCTTACGTATTGTATTAATTTTATACTGACAGGAATGGCTCGCCATCTTTAAGAATTTCTGTTAGCGGCTGGCCCATAAAGCGTACGTCTACGCCCATCTCCAGCAATTTATCGCTAACGCCCAGCTGGTCTGCGCAGGCTTTGCAAGCAATAAAGTTAACCCCGCCTCT
>CAYJEW010000049.1:0-6817 GCA_964369525.1 uncultured Oscillospiraceae bacterium
AAAGAGCCTGTAACATCATACATGTTTGTGGCAGGGGCATCCTCTTTACCTGCCACCGTGATATGGTGATATGCACCGTATATTGCAGGGCGCATGAGATTTGCGGCACATGCATCCAGCCCTATGTAATTTTTATATATGTTTTTTTCGTGGATTGCAGTGGCCACAAGATGACCGCTGGGCCCTAGAACATAGCGGCCAAGCTCTGTGAATAGCGCCACATCTGCAAGCCCTGCAGGCACCAGCACCTCATTATATGCCTTCTGTACACCACGGCCAATTGCCATAATATCGTTTGGTGTGTCTTCGGGTTTGTAAGGAATGCCCACCCCACCCGACAGATTTAAAAAGCTTACCGAAATGCCGGTTTCTTGTTTTAGCCACACCGCCAGCTCGAACAGCACCCGAGCCAAATGTGGATAATACTCGCCACCAAGCGTATTGCTTGCTAAAAAGGCGTGCACGCCAAAACGCTCGGCACCAAGGCTGCGTAGCTTCAAAAAACCTTCCTTAAGCTGTTCCTTTGTAAAACCATATTTTGCATCTTGCGGGCTATCCATAATTTTGTTATGAATCTTAAAATCGCCACCCGGGTTATACCTGCAACAGATTGTTTTGGGAATACCTGCCGCTTGTTGTAAAAAGTCGATGTGTGAGATGTCATCTAGGTTTATAATTGCACCCAGCTTTTTTGCCAGCACAAACTCTTCGGCAGGCGTAGCATTGGACGAGAACATTATCTCATCTCCCAAAACACCGCACTGCTCTGACATCATAAGCTCGGTTAGGCTAGAACAGTCCAGCCCGCACCCCTCCTGCTTAAGCACCTGCAAAATTGTGGGGTTTGGCGTTGCTTTAACAGCAAAATACTCTTTAAATCCCTTATTCCAGGCAAAAGCCTCTTGCAATGCACGCACCGTTTGCCTAATACCTTTTTCGTCATAAATATGAAACGGAGTCTTGTGTGTTTTTACAATTTCATCAAGCTGAGCTTTGCTAACAAATGGTTTTTTCATTGTTCCCCCATATATTTTATACATTAATATAACTTACTTACTTTATGATAGGCGAGGGGCAGGCGGTTTGTCAATGCAAAATAGGCCTTAGGGGTGCATTTTTCAATCTTCTCTCACCTTTAAAATGTTGCATAGCCCCTTTAAATGTTGTATTATAATTTAATAATGTACCGTAGCGCACCCTGCTGGGGTTTATTGCGCTTTAAGCGGATGAAGGTGGGCTACAGGTGTTTGGCTATGTTATGCCGGTAAAAAGCGAGATGAAAATGCGGGACTTTGACGCATACCGTGCTGTTTACTGCGGGCTATGCAAGCAACTTGGCAAAAGTTACGGTGTTTTTAGCCGCTTTTTGCTCAACTACGACTTGGTGTTACTGGCTGTTTTGGCCGATGCTTTAAGCGAAGAGAGCGGCCAGCTACAGTTCGAGGGATGCTTTGTAAACCCTATTGGCAAGCGGCCCACCATGCACAAAACCACAGGGCTGAGCCTTGCGGCAGATGGGCTTGTTATGCTTAGTTGGCACAAATTGCGAGACGACCTTAGCGACGAGCCTTTGCACAAACGCTTGGCATACTTTGCGGCAAAACCTGCCATGAGTATAATGTACCGCAAGGCGGCCGCACGCCAGCCGGAGCTTGCAGATGTTTTCACACAGCAGATGCTAAAACAGGCAAAGCTTGAAAAAGCAGGGTGTACTTCTATCGATCAAGCGGCAGACCCCACAGCGCAGATGTGTGCCGCAATGTTTGCCGCCGCGGCAAGCGAGCCACATCAAAAACAAATTTTGTATCGGCTAGGCCTTTTTTGCGGGCAGATTGTGTACCTGCTGGATGCCGCCGAAGACTACGAGCAAGACCTGCAAAATACCAGTTACAATGTGCTGGCAGTATCAGGGCTTACGCAAGAGCAAGGTGTAGAGCATGTAAAACAGCGTTGCCGTATGGCCGCAGGCGAGATTGCGCTGTGCTACAACCTACTTACATTTACACAATATAAAGATATTTTAGATAATATATTCTTTTTAGGCCTGCCACAAAGCATTACCCGCGCAGGTTTAAAACGAAACAAGAAGGGAAGCCAGCATGGACAGATTTCAAGCGTATAGCATACTTGGCCTATCCAGCGGAGCAGGCGAAGACGAAGTAAAAAGCGCCTACCGCACACTTGCCCACAAATATAGCGTAGACAACTACGAATCGGGCCCACTGCGCGATGACGCCGAAGCTAAAATGACCGAAATTAACGAAGCGTTTGATGTGCTTATGAGCTTTCTGCGCACAGGACAGGAAACCCCCTCTATGGCAGGGCCTCAAGGCGGTAGCACGTCAAGCTCGCACCCATCACGCTATAAAGCTATTCGTCAGCTTATCAGCAACGGCCAGATAGACGAAGCTTTGGCCGAGCTGTCTGCAATAACAGACGGCTCGCAAGACGCCGAGTGGAACTTTCTTATGGGCAGTGCCTACTACTACAAAGGCTGGCTAGATCAGGCTTTGTCTTACTTCCAGCAAGCTGTAAAGTTGCAACCCGGCAACCGTGAATACGAAGCCGCCTTGCGCAACCTTTCAAACTCACGCGAGGGCAACATGCAGGGCAACCCCTACGGCCCGCAGGCCCAAGATGCCGCGGCTCTAAACTGTGCTTGCAACACCTGCTCTTTAATGTGTTGCCTTGATGCCTGCTGTGGCGGCTTTTGCCGCTAAGATGCATGGGTAGTTTTGGCTCAGACACTTCTTCGCGTGCACGTGGCGTGGCTACTGGCAGCATTTTTAGCGCGCTGGCGTTTGTTTGTTTACTTGCAGGCGGATACATTTCTGTGGGCACATTTGCGGGGCCTATTTTTGCAGGAATCTGCCTTTTTCCTGTTCGGGTTGAGCTTAACCTTAAGTGGGCATTATTATGCTACGGCGCCACCTCTATTTTAGCTTTTTTAATTGTACCAGATATTGAACTGGTGCTTTTTTTCGTTACACTGTTTGGCTACTATCCTGTTTTACTGCCAACCCTTAACAAAAAAATACGTCACAAATGGCTACTTTACCTATGCAAATTTGTTATGTTCAATCTAGCAATTACAGCGGTATATGCCGCTTTACTCTTCTTGTTTGCCGCCCCCGCCCTGCAACAACCGCTGGCCGAGGCCCCTATATGGTACGCCGTGGGGATGCTGACAGTGGCAAACTTAATATTTTTCTTATACAATATACTGCTTGACAAGGTAGGAATAATATACCGCAAGCGTATCCGTAAACATCTTTTTAAATAGTCTTGAAAGGAATTTTTTTATGTGTGGTATTGTTGGATATGTTGGAAATAAAGAGAGCCGTGATGTTTTGATGGACGGTCTTCAGCGGCTGGAGTACCGCGGGTACGACTCGGCCGGTGTTGCACTGGTAGACGGCGAGGATATCTGCGTATACAAAGCTCAAGGGCGGCTTGCAAATTTGGCTGAAAAGCTGGCTGCAGAAAAGCCTGCGCCAAGCACCGTGGGCATTGGTCACACCCGCTGGGCCACCCATGGCGTACCTAGCGATATTAACAGCCATCCCCATTCGTCGGCGCGCATCTCGCTTGTGCACAACGGCATTATTGAAAATTATGCCAAACTAAAAGAATTTTTGCTGTTGCAAGGATATGATTTTGTTAGCCAAACCGACAGCGAAGTGCTGGTAAAACTGCTTGACTATCATTACAAAGGCGATGCCACAGCCGCTATACGCGCCTGCCTACAGCAGGTGCATGGTAGCTATGCGCTTGCTATTCTGTTTAAAGACTCGCCTAACCAAATATATGCTGTGCGCCGTGAAAGCCCGCTTATTATTGCGCATGGTGATGGCGAAAACTTCCTTGCCAGCGATATTCCCGCCATATTGCCATACACAAACCGTTACAGTATTCTTGAGAATGAAGAGATTGCGGTGGTAAGTAGCGAGGCAATTCGTGTGTACGATGAGTTTGGCATGCTTACAAAAAAAGAAATACTAACAGCTGACTTCACAGTGGAAGCTGCCGAAAAAGGCGGCTATCCGCACTTTATGCTGAAGGAAATTCACGAATCGCCCGACATGGTGCTTGCCGCACTACGCCCAAGAATAAACGACGGGCTACCTCGGCTAGACATTGAAGGGCTAGATAATGAGTATCTAGCCGGCCTTAACAATATACATATTGTGGCCTGCGGCACAGCCATGCATGCAGGCATGGTGGGCAAAACCGCTATTGAAAGCATGGCGCGTGTGCCTGTAAGTGTAGATATCGCCAGCGAGTTTCGCTACCGCAACCCTATTCTAAATGAAAATGACCTGGTTATTATCATCAGCCAAAGCGGCGAAACAATAGACACTCTGGCCGCTTTACGCATGGCTAAAGAGCGCGGTGCCAAAACGTTGGCTATTGTGAATGTGGTGGGTAGCAGTATTGCCCGCTCTGCCGACTGGGTAATGCACAGCTACGGCGGGCTGGAAATTGCCGTGGCTAGCACCAAGGCATATATGGTGCAGATATGTTGTTTATACCTTTTTGCAATGCAGCTGGGTATGTTAAAAGGAAGGCTGAGCAGTGGCGAGGCAAAATCGCTTGTTGCTGAGCTTATGCGTGCGCCCGATTTGATGCGTAGCCAAATTGCACGCAAAGACGAAGTGCAGTATTTTGCAAGCGAGCTTATGAACAACCAACACCTGTTTTTTATTGGCAGAGGCATAGACTATGCGCTGTCGTTAGAGGGCAGCCTTAAGCTTAAAGAGATAAGCTATGTGCATAGCGAAGCATGCGCTGCTGGCGAGCTAAAACACGGGCCTATAAGCCTCGTGGTAGACGGCACACCTGTGCTGGCGCTTGCCACACAAGATGATGTGTTTGCCAAAACCGTGTCTAACATGCAAGAGGTAAAAAGCCGTGGCGGGCGCATTGTGCTCTTCTGCAAAGATGACGCACAGCTTGCCGAAGACTCTTACAACTACATATACCGCCTACCAAACTATGAGGGCATATTCATGCCACTTTTGCTGGCTATACCGCTACAACTGTTTGCCTATTATATGAGCCTGCTACGCGGCTGTGATGTGGATAAGCCACGCAACCTTGCTAAATCTGTAACGGTGGAGTGATTGGTGTATGCCTTCTATATCTACACAGGTAAAAATGCTAAATGCGCTGCGCCATGTACTGCTTGGCAACAGCAGCTTTGCTTTTCCGCGCGATAGCTCGCCAAAGCCAGAATTCACACCGGCCACTACCAGCATACCGCTTGCGCGTGCAACCCCCGAAAGTGTGGGGCTTAGCAGTGCAGAGGTGCTTCAGCTGTACCGCCGTATGTCTGCACTACCGCTTAGCAATGTGCATTCACTTATTGTGTTACGTGGTGGCAAGGTTATCAGCGAGGGCTACTTTGACCCTTACCGCAAAGATATCTGGCATGTTACACACAGCTTATGCAAAAGTGTTGTGGCCACCGCCGTGGGCCTTGCCATAAACGAAGGACTTTTTAAGCTGGACGACAAAATAGCACCTTTCTTCCCCGGCGAAACCGGCTTTTTGCTATCGAGGCGCCACAAGGCAATTACGGTGCGCCATCTGCTTACCATGCGCAGTGGCCTTTCGTTTAACGAGGTAATCCAGCCTGTTGAAACCGAGTGGTTGAAAGGTATATTCTCCTCGTCGGTGGTTTATGAGCCGGGCGAAACATTTAACTACAACTCGATGAACAGCTACCTGCTAGCAGCTTTAATCTGCCGTGCTAGCGGCAAAAGCCTTATGGAATACCTAAAACCTCGCCTGTTTGAGCCTATGGGCTTTGGCCCCGTAGCTTGGGAAACCTCGCCCGACGGCATTGAAAAAGGCGGCTGGGGCATGTATATGATGCCTGAAGATATGGCCAAGCTGGGTCAGCTTTACCTGCAGAATGGTCGCTGGGAGGTAGATGGGCAGACGGTTCAGCTGGTGCCCGAAAGCTGGGTGAAAACCGCTACCGTTATGCACACCGAAAGCGGCCACCCACTTGCCTATGGTATGCATTTTTGGACCTGCCACCACGGCAAAAGTTATACAATGAACGGTATGTTTGGCCAGTATGTAAGCGTATTTCCAAAGCAAAATATGGTTGTAGTTCTAACGTCTGGCAACCCAATTTTATTTTCCGAATCCCCCGCTTACGATATTTTTAGTAGCTTTGCGCTTAACTGCCCTACTTCTATGCAACCACTGCCTGAGGCTCCCGGCCTCCATGCCACCCTTCAGCGTAGCCTGCACTCACTGCGTTACCGCACCGAGCTGCCCACAGCAGAGCAGGCCGAAACACGGCTACGCAACACCGCACATTCACCACGCAGGGCAGAGCGCTGGACGGTTGCTCGCAGTGTGCAGGCTACCAGTACCCCTGCCGAAGCCTCCACGTTTTGCGGTCAGGTATGGCAGTTTCCCCGTAGCAATAGCGGCATTCTACCGTCGATAATTCAATCGATGCATCACAACTTTTCAAAAGGTATCAAAACATTTTCCATCACACAGCATAGCTCTTACTACACCATGCATTGGGAAGAGGGCCGCAGTACATTTAACCTAAACTTTGCTTTTTCAGGCCCTGCTATGGAAACCCGCATTCGCATAGGCGGCGAGGTATTTGTGGTGGCGTGTGCCGGGCGCCTTACCGATGGCGAGCACGGCACGCCTGCTTTAATTATTGATGTTTGGTTTTTGGAGCACAGCTCATCGCGAGTTATAAAGCTACAGCATTGGGACGATGTTTTACAGCTGGACATGGACGAACAGCCACAATTCCACAACGCCATCGAAGGTGCTTTGT
>CAYJEW010000049.1:6827-15612 GCA_964369525.1 uncultured Oscillospiraceae bacterium
GGCATCGCCCTTGCCAACTCAAACGCCGCTGGGCGAATGGGTGCTTGGCAACGACTATATGAACTACCGCATTACTCAGTTTTGTGCACCACGCCTTATTGGCCGCCCGCTTGGCGATGAGCTAGTAAAGCCAAAAATTATATAAAAAGGAACATTAAATGGACACGACTGCTCTAACCCTTATTTCCACCCTTGTTGTACTTTTAGCACTATCCGCATTTTTTTCTGCCAGCGAAACCGCATTTTCTTCGCTAAACCGTGTACGCATTAAAAGCCTAGCCACCTCTGGCAACAAGCGCGCTGCGCGCGCACTAAAACTTGCCGAAAATTACGACACTCTGCTGTCTTCGGTGCTTATTGGCAACAACATTGTTAACATATTGGCCTCTGGGCTTGCCACCGTTTTGTTTGTTGGTTGGTTTGGCAATGTTGGTGTTTCGCTTTCCACCGTTGTAATGACTATTCTAGTGCTTATTTTTGGCGAAATTTCGCCCAAAACTTTAGCCAAAGAAAACCCCGAAAACTTCACCATGTTTGCCGCACCTGCGCTAAGCGCGCTTTTGGTTATATTTAGGCCATTCACAAAACTATCCTCTGTGTGGACAAAGTTCCTCGCAAAGCTGGTTCGTGGCGGCGGTGGCCACACTGCCACCGAGCAAGAGCTGCTCACATATGTGGAAGAGGTGCGCGCCGACGGCGGCATAAATGCACAGGAAGAGTCTATGATTCGTTCTGTTATAGAGTTTGACGACTTGCATGCCATAGATATTGCAACCCCCAGGGTAGATATTCATGCTATACCGCAAGATGCCACACCCGATTATATCTCACTGCAGTTTGAAGAAAGTGGCTATTCTCGCCTGCCTGTATACTCCGACAGTCTAGACAACATCACAGGCCTTTTGCTGGAAAAGGACTTCCATTTTGCAATTGAAAAGTACGGCAAATCCCTTACAGATGTAATGCGTCCTATATTATTTATTACAAAATCGGTCAAAATATCCGCACTTTTAGACCAGCTAAGAAAAAGCCGCATACACATGGCTGTTATTTTAGACGAGTACGGCGGCACACTTGGCATTATAACGCTGGAGGATATTTTAGAAGAGCTAGTTGGCGATATTTGGGACGAACACGACCAGATTGAACTAGACATTATAGAGCTTGCCGGTGGGCGCTACCGAGTGATGGGGCACACCGACATAGATGATTTTGCCGATTTTTTCTCACTGAGTGCAGATGAGTTTTCTTCGCAATCTGTGGGCGGCTGGCTAGCTGAAAATCTTAATAAAATCCCCCATGAAAACGACACCTTCACCTACGGCCCGCTACATATTACGGTGGAAGACGTACAGCGAAACCGTGTTGTATCGGTGCTTATATCTACATAAATGCTATAATTAAAAGCCGCCCTTATGGGCGGCTTTTTTGTATGCATATATTTTACGGGTGCTTTATTTTTCACTAACCTTTGGGCCTGCCGGTGTGTCTTCCACAACATAGCCAAGGCTATCCAGCTTTGCACGAATTTCGTCGGCCTGCGCCCAGTTTTTTTCGGCCCTTGCCTTGCCACGCGCCTCCACCAGCTGCATAACCTCTTGTGGAATATCCGCCTCTTTGCGGTTATACAACAGCCCCAGCACATCACACAAATTATCAAATATCTCTATAATCTGTACTAAATCATCTTTAGCTGTTTCAGGTAAAAGGGTGTTTATATCCCGCACCAAATCAAACAAAACCGCCAGCGCATCGGCTGTGTTTAAATCGTCGTCCATGCGCTCGCAAAAGCGGGTTTCCGCCTGTTTTGTGTGCTGTAACAGCAGGTCTTTGCCATCAGCTGTGGCGCTTTGTAGTGCAAACTCCATGTTTTCGCGGCAGGTGTACAGCCGCTCTAGGCTGGTTTTACACTGCTCCATAATTTCCATAGTGAAGTTTAGCGGGCTACGGTAGTGCGCGCTAAGCATAAAATAGCGTATAGGCTCATAGCCTACCTGCTCTGCCACCTGGCGCACCGTAAAGAAATTACCTAGCGACTTAGACATTTTATGGTCGTCTATATTAAGAAAGCCGTTGTGCATCCAATAGCGGGCAAACTCTTTGTTGTTGGCCGCTTCGCTTTGAGCAATCTCGTTTTCATGGTGAGGGAATATAAGGTCTTGTCCGCCTGCGTGCACGTCAAATGTATCGCCCAAATGGCTTTTGGCCATGGCACTGCACTCGATATGCCAGCCCGGCCGCCCATGCCCCCAGGGTGCTTCCCAGCTTGGCTCGCCCGGCTTTGCGGCTTTCCACACCGCAAAATCGGCACCGTTCTCTTTAAGGCCACCCTCAAGGCTGGTGGATAGCTCGCGGTTGTTCTCCAACTCGTCCAGCACTAGATGCGACAGCTTGCCGTATTCCTCAAACTTAAGCGCCCTAAAGTACACGTCGCCGTTTTTTGCCACATACCCATAACCTGCGTCTATAATGCTTTGAATTAAATCTATTATCTCGCCAATATGCTCTGTTGCCCTTGGCATAACAGTTGGCCGCATAACATTCAGGCCGTCGGCATCTTGCAGGTATTCTTTTTCAAAGCGTGTTGCAATCTCTTTAACGGTTGTTTCCTGCTCTATAGCGGTGGATATCAAACGGTCGTCAATATCGGTAACGTTGCTAACGTAGTTCACCTTTGCACCGCGATACGCCAAATATCTGCGCATTGTATCGAATACACAAAGCGGACGGGAGTTGCCCACATGTATAAAATTATACACAGTGGGCCCGCAAACATATATGCTATACTCGCCCGGTTTGACGCCGATAAGTTCTTCTTTTTCACGAGTCATCGTGTTATACACTTTCATAAACTGCTCCTTGTTGCCTGCTAAACAGGTATTTGCCATTTTAAAACAGGTTAGCGCTAATTGCTGATTTTATTTTAGCTGTTCACATCAATATACTTTCTATTGCCCCATATATACTGAACACCCGATGCGGCCGTAACTATGGCCACCAGCCAGCACAGTATGTTTGTGGCAAGGGTAATGTTTTGCATATAGCTTTGAAAAAGTTGCGTGCCCGAATACATAAACTGCATAATTCCTGCCGCTATATAGTAAAACACAATGGTAAGCATCTGCAACACAGTTTTCACCTTGCCCCACATGTTGGCCGCAATAACCTCGGCATTTGGCGAGGACGCTGCCAGCATGCGCACACCCGACACCGCAAACTCACGAGAAATAATAATCACCAGTACAAGTGGCGCACACACACCGTCCATCATCATATATATAAAAGCCACAGTGGTTATAATTTTATCTGCAAGTGGGTCGGCAAATTTGCCAAAATTTGTTACAAGTCCATGTTTTCTGGCAATTGCGCCGTCGAGAAAATCGGTAAAGCTAGCCGCCGCAAATATAATGCCTGCATATAAATATGCACCAAAAATATCCTGTTGTGTTGCAAACACAACAAAAACAGGTATAAGCAATATTCTTAGTATTGTAAGTTTATTTGGGAGATTCAATTTTATCCCTCCGCTATTCTTCGTTTATCCTTGCTATTAGGTCATACCCGTCGGCCTCGGTTATGCTCACCTCATAAAACATGCCTGCAACCAAAGGCAGGTGCCCCGGCAAAAGAATGTTGCCGTCAATCTCGGGCGCGTCGGCCGCAGAACGGCATAGCCAAACATTTTCGTCTTCATCTTTTTCGTCACACAGCACGGTGCAGTTTTTGCCCACCATCTGCTCGCCTTTTTCCAGCACAACATCATATTGTATCTGCATAATTTGTTGCGCTCTTTTATTGCGCACCTCGTCTGGCAAATGGCCTTGCATGGCCGCTGCGCGTGTACCTTCCTCCGGCGAAAACGCAAAGCACCCAAGCCTATCAAACTTTGCACTACGCACAAAACGGCACAGCTGCTCAAACTGCTGTTCGCTCTCGCCTGGGTAGCCCGCAATAAGGCTGGTACGCAGCGTTGCATTGGGCAGCACACTGCGTATTTTTGCTATAACATCTTCAGGCGTACCCTCGTATCTGCCGCGCCCCATAGAGTTTAATATCTCCTGGTTACAGTGCTGAAACGGCAGGTCGAAATATGGCAAAATACTTTTGCTATCACGAATGGTACACAGCAGCTCGTCTGTAATTTTTTCAGGGTATGCATATAGTATTCTTATCCACGGCGCTACGCCAAGCTCATCTAAGCGGCGAAGCAACGCCGAAATGTTTACATCGCTGTTTTTATCATCGGCCCCATAAGCAGTTACATCCTGCGCCACCAAAACAATTTCTTTCACGCCCTGCTCGCCCAGCCATACCGCCTCTTGTACAATATCTTCCATTGGGCGGCTACGCTGTGGCCCACGTATCATAGGAATTGCACAATAGCTGCATGCATTAGAGCATCCCTCGCCTATCTTTAGCCAAGCATAGTGCGACGGCGTACTTATAACGCGTGCTCCGCCAAGCGCAAGCGCCTGCTTTGGCGCAAAGCTACAAAGCGCATCTGCACCGTTTTCCAACTTGGAAATCTGCTTTAATAGTTGCGGCAGCTCGCTGTTGCTACCTATTCCTATAACGGCGTCTACCTCGGGTAGCTCGCTTGCTACCTCTTGCTTATACCGCTCGGCAAGGCACCCTGTTACCACTACTTTAACATTAGGATTAACTTCTTTAATAGCACAAGCGTCCAAAATTGCCTCAATGGCTTCTTCTTTTGCGCTCTGTATAAACCCGCATGTGTTCACCAATATTACATCGGCCTGCTGTGCTTTTGGCACTGTTTGCCAGCCGTCTTCCAGCAATGCTCGTGTGAACACATCGGCATCCACCTGATTTTTGGGGCACCCCAGCGATACCACAGCAACCTTCAAGGTTAAATCTCCTCCTCAGCCGCGTTCAGCGCGGCCTTTATGTCTTTGTGCGAGTAACCACGCCTTGCAAGCGCCGCCATCACCTTTTGGTGTTGCCCTTTTTCTAAGGCATCCATGTATCGTTTTTGCACCAGCTCCAGCGCCATCTGCGCTGTGTCTATGTCAATTTCCTGCACAGCCTGCGCTACCAGCTGTTTATCCAGCCCAAGTGAAAGTAGCTTTTGGCGAATTTCGAGCGGGGTTTTGCCTCGCTGCGCCATACCTTTTGCTTTTTCAATCGCAAAATTGTTATCATCCAAAAGGCCTGCATCTACCATTTTTGCAACTGCGGCGGCGGCTGAATGCTCATCGTATCGCAGAAGTAGCTTGTTGTACAGCTCATTTTGCCCATACGCCCTTAGCGACAGATACCTCAAAGCCGCGTCGGCCGCCTTGCGGGTGTCGCTTTGTTCTTTTAGTAGCAAAAGCTCCTCTTGGCTTATAGAGGAGCCCTCGCATATATTGTGGACTACCATTGTTTCGGAATCTATCGAAAACATAAAGCCCTGTTGCGAAAACAGTGCATGGCGCCCTCTTTTTGTTTTGCGTATCGAAACTATCTCTATCATTCGTCGTCTGCGCTAATATCCAGCCCACGCTCCGACACAGGCGCTTTACCAGCGGCCACCGCCGCTTTTGGCGCTACCGGAGCCGCATCTAGATTGCCCTTACCGCCTGCGCGCTTAGCTTTTTTGGCGGCCGCGCTGCTGTGCTCTGCCATATTTTCGCGTACCTTTTCTTCAAGTTCGCTTGTAAGCTCGGGATTATCCTGAAGAAACTGTTTGGCGTTGTCTCTGCCTTGGCCAAGCCTTGTTTCGTCCATGTTAAACCATGCGCCGCTTTTTTGCACAAGCCCCATCGTAACCGAAAGATCCAATAACTCGCCCATGCGCGAGATACCCTCGCCAAACATAATATCAAATTCAGCATCTTTAAACGGCGGTGCTACTTTGTTTTTCACCACTTTTGCCCGTGTGCGATTGCCTATAAAAGAGCCTGAGGAATCTTTAAGCCCTTCCACACGACGCACATCTATACGCACCGATGAATAGTATTTCAGCGCACGGCCGCCCGCTGTAACCTCGGGGTTGCCATATACTATGCCTACCTTTTCACGAAGCTGGTTTATAAAGATACACACTGTGCCTGTTTTGCCTATTACGCCAGTCAATTTACGAAGCGCCTGGCTCATTAAGCGAGCCTGCAGGCCCACATGGCTGTCGCCCATTTCACCTTGAATTTCCGCTCTTGGCACCATGGCGGCCACACTATCGATAACAATTGCGTCAATAGCACCACTGCGCACCAGCGCCTCGGTAATCTCCAGCGCTTGCTCACCTGTATCCGGCTGGCTTACCAGCATGTTGTCGGTATCTACCCCAAGTGCACTGGCATAAACAGGGTCTAGCGCATGTTCAACATCTATAAACGCCACCTCGCCGCCCATCTTCTGCGCCTGTGCAAGCACATGCAATGCAAGCGTTGTTTTACCGCTGCTTTCAGGCCCAAATATCTCAATAACACGGCCGCGCGGCAGGCCCCCTACACCAAGCGCTGCATCCAGCGAAATAGAGCCTGTGGGGATTGAGTCCACCTGCATTGCAACATTTTGGCCCATCTTCATAACAGCGCCTTTGCCAAAGCTTTTTTCAATCTGGGCAAGGGCTGTTTCCAGTGCTAGTTTTTTCTCATCCGGCGCAACCTTCACCGGTACCGGTACTGCTTGTTTTTTATCTGCCATAACTTCCTCCTTTATGGCCACAGCCATCTTTACGCCTAAAATTTAGCGACATACAATTCTTTTACTATTCAAGTGAATCATTGTGGCGGGTAGCTTCTGATGCAGGCTCCCAGTGGCCGGGCTTCATTGGCCACATGCGCACATCTTCTTGCGGCACAAACTGTTTGCCATCACTTGCCATCCATATGGTTTTGCCTGCTGTGTGTGGTTTTTTAGCTATTAAGCGGCTAATGCGCTCGTCCTCTGCGCTCAGACCTGATGGTAGGTCATCTGAAATGGCCGACGGCCCTGCCGCAACATTGGCTATCATGCCAGGTGTTACAGCCACAGGCGTAGGTGGCACTACCTCTGGTACGGGCATTGGTTTTATATGGCTAAGTTTTGCCGCAAGTGAGGCAAAGCTTAGCGGCTCTTCTTTTATGGGCTGAGCTTCTGCTATGGGTTGCTCTGCTGTAGGCACTGTTTCGGCTTGTGGTTCAGGCATAGGCGCCACTACCTCTGTGGCAATTGGCTGCACCAAAGGCTGTGCTTGCGGTGCTGTAGCTACATCTACCACAGGTTGTGGTATAAACGGCTGGACTACAGCTTCGGTTGCAAACATTGGTGCGCCTGACTGTACAGCTGTTTCTACCTCTTCTAGATGAGCTACATCTACATTCTGAACTTGTGGCTTATCTTCTTTGGGCTCTTCTACCTTCCAACCTGCCATTGGCGGCTGAAACGGCTGCACTGCGGGCTGCACCTCTTCGGCAGGGCTGCTTATTACTGTATGCAGCAAAGCGCCCTCAAATGCTGTAGCCTGTGGTGGCTGCGGAGCAATGGGCTCTTGCTGATTTAGCGTTTGCATGAATGGCTGCACAGGAGCTGTGCTAGCATTATCTTCTGCAGGCATTTGTACTGCCTGCAGCTCATTTTTAGGCACATCAACGTTTTGCGGCACTTGGTATCCGCCTGCTTTTTGCAGCTGTTCTAAGCGGTCTACCAAATTACTCACATCTGGCTGATGTTTTATCGCTTTTACAGTTTCCTCCTGCACAGAGGGCTGACTAGCTTCTTCTGCAGGCGAACTAGCATCTGACGCAAACGCAAAAGCACCGGGTGTATCTACTATACTCCACTCCTGTCTTCTATCTTGCGGCCAAATCGGCTCTTGATTTTCAGGTAGGTCAGCCCCCTCGGGCGAAGGGGTCTCGTGGTCTATAAAATCCTGTACTGCAGCAGCTTGTGGCTCTGCTACTGCCTGCCCACTCGGCTGCGCAAACATGTCAAACAATGGCGCTGCCGGCTCTGCTTGTGGTTCTGGTTCTACTTCGGCAGCCTGCATCACTTGCTCAAACTCAACCTGTGGCTGCTCTGCTTGTTGCAGTTGTGGTGGTTCTATATCAGCCTGCGGCTGCGCTGCAAAATCCGCTTGTGGCTCGGTTTCAAAGCTGACTTGCGGCTCTTCTACCGCTTGTTCGTCTTGCTCGGCAAACATCTCAAACAATGGCGCTACCGACTCTGCCTGTGGTTCTACTGCAGCAGCCTGTGCCTCTTGCTCAAACTCAACCTGTGGCTGCTCTGTTTGTTGCAGCTGTGGTGTCTCTATATCAGCCTGCGATTGTACTGTAAAACCTACTTGTGGCTCGGTTTCAAATGCAGCTTGCGGTTCTTCTACCGCTTGTTCGTCTTGCTCGGCAAACATCTCAAACAATGGCGCTACCGACTCTGCCTGTGGTTCTACTGCAGCAGCCTGTGCCTCTTGCTCAAACTCCACCTCTGGCTGCTCTACTTGTTGCAGTTGTAGTGGCTCTATATCAGTCTGCGACGGTGATGCAAAATCCGCTTGCGGCTCGGTTTCAAATGCAGCTTGCGGTTCTTCTACCGCTTGCTCGCCTTGCTCGGCAAACATCTCAAACAATGGCGCTACCGACTCTGCCTGTGGTTCTACTGCAGCAGCCTGTGCCTCTTGCTCAAACTCAACCTGTGGCTGCTCTGTTTGTTGCAGCTGTGGTGTCTCTATATCAGCCTGCGATTGTACTGTAAAACCTACTTGTGGCTCGGTTTCAAATGCAGCTTGCGGTTCTTCTACCGCTTGTTCGTCTTGCTCGGCAAACATCTCAAACAATGGCGCTACCGACTCTGCCTGTGGTTCTAC
>CAYJEW010000050.1:0-10039 GCA_964369525.1 uncultured Oscillospiraceae bacterium
CGCATAAGCCCCCAGCGGCTAATATATTTCATGCGGCTTAGCAGCGCACACATGGTATAAAGTTGCTCGTTTTCCATAAACCCACCCTTTTATTATATAATAGTAGATATAAGCGACACGCCATATAATAAAACGTGCCCATTTTCTTTCAAAAACAACTACCAAACTCATAGCAGAAAGCTACCTATTATTTTTTAACGGAATAATATATAAAATAAAATTCCCAACTAAAATAGCAAAGGTAACCCAAGCCGAAATTTTAAAAACATTAAAAAAGTCTGCGCTTGTTTTCAACGAACCTTCTAATAGACCAAATGAACTTTGCAAAAAACTGTTATACGAAATCCCATCCTGCAATCCCGAAACAAGAGAACCTATGCAGTTTATCCCCAAATCAACCGATACAAATAACGAAACAAGCAATGCCACTAATGCTATAATCTTAAAGACTCTCATATCATTCCCCTAAACAAATATAAACGCCCTTCATTCCACCGCAATTACTCATACCTTACCTAAACGCGCCCCTCGCCCCAGCCTTACAATACCATCTTGAATTATACCACACCACAGCAGCGCAAAAAAGCCGCTCGGAGGATATATGAAGCTAATAAAACGCAAAACCGAACAAACCGCAACCGCATCGCCGCTAATTCAAAAACCAAAGCTCGGCGGTGTAGCGCTTAGCTTTTTGCTGGGCTGCGCTGTGGCGCTGGCAATATTTGTGCCGTTTTTAATTGTAGACTCCGGCTTTTTCCTCTACGCAGGCGACTATAACTCCCAGCAAATCTCCTTTTATTCATATGTACAGCAGTTTTTAAAAACAGGCGGTGGCACCTGGAGCTGGGCCACAGACCTCGGCTCGTCCTTCATCACCTCCTATTCATTCTACAACCTGGGCTCGCCCTTTTTGTGGATAACCCTCCCTTTCCCAAACAGCTGGATGCCATACCTCATGGTTCCGCTGTTCTGCCTAAAGTTCGGCAGTATTGCGGCAGCGGCCTGCCTGTATCTACAGCGCTACGCAAAAACCCGCAACATGGCTGTAATTGTTAGCTTGGCATATGCATTCTGCGGCTTTAATGTGTACAATATATTTTTCAACCATATGCTGGACGCGGTTGTATACTTCCCACTAATACTTTGGGCTATGGACGGCTTTGTGTACGAAAAACGCCGAGGCTTTTTTGCGCTGTTTGTCGGCCTTGCGCTGCTCAACAGCTACTTTTTCTTTATTGGCAACGTTGTGTTTGCGCTTATATATTTTGTGGTAAAGGTAGCCTGCAAAGAATACAAAATTACGCTCGGCCGCTTTGCTCAGCTGGGCTTTGAGGCTGTGCTTGGGGTAGGCATCGGCATGGTTTTGCTATTGCCGTCGGTGCTAAACCTTATGGGTAACCCCCGCACCGACAATTTCGCCAGCGGCTTTGGCATGATGATATACGGCAACTCTCAGCAATATTTTGCCATACTAAGCTCCATGTTCCTGCCGCCCGACGCTCCATATATACCCAATATATTTACCGACGCCACCATAAAATGGACCAGCATGAGCGCATTCCTGCCCATAGTTAGCATGGCTGGCGTTTTTGCCTACTGCCGTAGCCGCAAGGGCGGCAGCATAAAAATACTGCTTTACATAAGCCTTTTAATGGCGTTTATCCCCATACTAAACTCGTCGTTTTATGCCTTTAACTCCAGCTACTACGCACGCTGGTTTTATATGCCTCTTTTGTTTGCCTGCTTTGCCACGCTACGTAGCCTGGAAGACCCGCAAAGTACCATGCTTAGCGGCATAAAAATAACCGCCGGCATAACAGCCGCCTTTGCGGTGTTTGCGCTTTTACCCACCAAAGAAAACAACGAGTGGACGCTCGGTGTGGTACAACAGCAAAGCAAGTTTTGGCTCACCTGGCTCACAGCAATGCTCGGCATACTGGCCTTCTATGTTTTGTGGCGCGGCTGGCGTGGGCGCGCAAGGTTTGCGCCGCTGCTGCTTGCGGCTGTCATGAGCTTTTCGGTAATGTACTCTGTCATTCATATCTCGCTCGGCAAGTTTCCGCAGTGGGAAGGCGATGCCGGCTACCGCGACGAGCTATACATCAGTGCAGCGCAGGCCGAGCTACCCACCGACGGATTTTATAGGGTAGACTCTCACGGCACGCAAGACAACATAGGCCTTTGGATGAACAAAAGCGGCCTACAAACCTTCAACTCGGTGGTAAGCAACTCCATCATGGAGTTTTACCCGCTGGTTGGCGTCTCGCGCGATGTTGCCAGCCGCCCCGATATTGAAGAATTTGCACTGCGCAGCCTGCTTAGCGTGCGCTACACGCTGGTAACGCATAACAAGGTGGAAGAGTTTCTCGCCACCGAAAATACCGACGGCTGGGAATTTTGGCGCACCGAAGGCGAATTTGCAATATACGAAAACCAAAACTACGTCCCGTTTGGCTTCACCTACGACGAATATGTAGACATGGACCACCTCGCCGCCATAAATGAGGGCGACCGTGCCTCAATACTAATGCGAGCCATCGGCCTTACAGAAGAACAACAGGCCGAATACGCCCACCTATTTAGCGGCTATGAAATAGAGTGGCAAAGCAACGGCACCGCAGGCGAAACCGGCGAGGAAACCGGCTGGTACAGCTACGGCCCAACAGACTATGGCCAGTTTGTAGAAGACTGTAATGCCCGCCGCCAAACATCCTCATATGTAACCTACTACGACGCCTCTGGCTTCACCAGCAAAATAGTGCTACCAAAAGAAAACCTTGTGTTCTTCTCTGTTCCATGGGACGAAGGCTTCACCGCCACGGTAAACGGCCAGCCCACCGAGATACTGCATGTCAGCGGCGGGCTTTCGGCGGTATACGCCCCCGCAGGCGACAACGAGATTATATTTGAATACAAAACCCCCGGCTTTGCGCTTGGCGGCGTGGTAACGCTGGCCTCGCTCTTAATCCTTTTTGTGTATATGCTGCTCACCCGCCGCTACTCCAACCGCACCAACCCACACAAGCTGCTTAAAGCGGCCGCACAAAAAGATACCCAAAGCCGGCAAAACGAATGCCCAAGCCCTGCGGTATCCACAACGCAAACCGAAGAAGAAGAAAAATAAGAAGTATAATCCTAAAAAATTTGCCCACTGCGGGCCACCCTCAAGAATACGGAGAGATGTAACCATGGATTTTTCGGCAGTTTTAGCAAAAGAGTTTAGCCTACAGCCTGCGGCGGTATCGGCCGCAGTAAGCCTTATAGACGAAGGCAATACCATCCCGTTTATTGCCCGCTACCGCAAAGAAGCCACAAACAGCATGGACGACCAGGTACTGCGAGCCCTGAGCGAGCGGCTTTCTTATCTGCGTGGGCTTCAAGCCAGAAAACAAGAGGTTGCCCGCATAATTGAAGAACAAGAAAAAATGACCGACGCCATCGCCGCCGCTCTGCAAAGCGCCGCCACGCTGGCCGAGGTGGAAGACATATACCGCCCCTATAAACCAAAGCGCAAAACCAGAGCCAGTGAGGCAAAAGCAAAGGGCCTTGCGCCGCTGGCCGAAAGGCTTTTGCAACAAAACCCATCAGACAACCCCACAGAGCTTGCACTCGAATATATAAACGAAGAAAAAGGCGTAGCCACCGAAGACGACGCCCTCAGCGGCGCGCGCGATGTACTTGCCGAAGAGATAAGCGACGACGCCGCAGTGCGTGCGGCACTTCGCACATTTTATAAAGAGCACAGCATTTTAGAAAGCCGCAGTGCAAAGAAAAACCCCGAAGACAGCGTGTATAGCATGTACTACGAGTTTGAACAGCCGGTAAAGCGCATGGCTGGCCATAGGGTGCTTGCGGTAAACCGCGGCGAAAAAGAAGGCTTTTTAAAGGTTTCCGTAAGGGTAGAAGCCCCAAAAGCGCTAGATCTTGTATCCAAAAAATACATAAAAAATAACAGCCCCGCAGGCCAGCAGGTAGCGCTTGCCGCCGCCGACGGCTACGAGCGGCTTTTGCACCCCAGCCTTGAGCGCGAGATGCGCAGCGAGCTAAGCGATGTTGCAGACGAGGGCGCCATAAAACTGTTTGGCCAAAACCTGCGCCAGCTACTTCTCCAGCCACCTATCCGTGGCAAGGTTGCCATGGGGCTAGACCCCGGCTACCGCATGGGCTGTAAAATCGCGGTGGTAGATGAAATTGGCAGAGTTTTAGCCACCGATGTTATCTACCCCGTAGCCGCAGGCGCCGCCAAAATAGCCGAAGCCGCAAAAACACTGCAAAGCCTTATTAAAAAACACAAGGTGCAGGTGCTTGCCATAGGCAACGGCACAGCAGGCCGAGAAACCGAGCTTTTTGCGGTAGATGTGCTAAAACAGCTGGCGGCAGAGGGCGTTTCGGCCGAATATGTTGTGGTAAACGAGGCGGGCGCCAGCGTTTATTCGGCAAGCAAACTTGCGGCCGAAGAGTTCCCTCAGTTCGACGTAAACCTGCGCAGCGCCGTTAGCATAGCCCGCCGCATGCAAGACCCGCTTGCAGAACTTGTAAAAATCGACCCTAAAGCCGTGGGCGTTGGCCAATATCAGCACGACATGCCCCCCGCGCGCCTTGCGGCAGAACTTAACGGCGTTGTGGAAGACTGTGTTAACACGGTAGGTGTAGAGCTAAACACAGCGTCGGCGCCGCTTTTACAGCGTGTGGCAGGCCTCTCTCCCGCCGTTGCAAAAAATGTAGTACAACTACGCGAACAAAACGGCCCGTTCACCACACGCAACCAGCTTTTAAAGGTACCAAAACTCGGCCCTAAAGCATACGAGCAGTGCGCAGGCTTTTTGCGCCTACCTCATGCAAAAAATAGGCTGGACGCCACAGCTGTTCACCCCGAAAGCTACGCCGCCGCAAAACAGCTGCTAAAAACCTGCGGCTTTAGCGAGGCGGATATCGGCACCGAGGCCATAGCGCAGCTTCAGCAAAAGGTAAAAGAAATCGGCCCCGACACACTGGCCGCTCAGCTTGGGCTGGGCGTGCCCACGCTGCAAGACATTGTGGCCGAGCTACTTCGCCCCGGCCGTGATATCCGTGATAGCCTACCCCCACCACAGCTTCGTAGCGATGTGCTGGAGATGAAAGACCTCAAAGCCGGCATGGAGCTCACAGGCACGGTGCGCAATGTTATTGACTTTGGTGCGTTTGTTGATATAGGTGTGCACCAAGACGGCCTTGTTCACATAAGCCAAATCGCCAACAAATACATAAAACACCCCAGCGAGGTGCTCAGCGTTGGCGACGTTGTAACCGTTTGGGTTATAAAGGTAGAAGAAGACAAAAAGCGTATATCGCTAACCATGAAAAACCCAAGCTAGGCGCCTCTTGCCAGCCAAACCCACACCTCACTCAATAGGCTCTAAAAAAGCGCAGTGCAGTAATGCCTCTACATCAAAAATCGTACAGCCATATTTTTCATCTTTTGCCTTAGATAAAAACGAGTTTAAACTTAAATTTAACGAGCCACGCCTAGCCAACAGCAAAAAACGAGGCCCCTTTATAATGAAAAAGCTACTCTCCGCACTGTCACTACTGCTGGCAGTAATACTACTAAGCAGCTGCAGCTTACTTTCAGAGCAGGGCTTTCTTCCCTTCGCTCCGGCCTCCATTCCTGCTGCCCCGTCTGAACTGCAAGAGCCTTGGCCCATACAATCTATACCGGATTTGCAAAACGACGCCGACGCTCTGCTCTCGCTGTTTGCTGCGGTAAACGCCGAGCGCCGCCAACTAACCATCTCCTCAACTGCCGAAAACCTCTCTGCCTACACCCCCTCTTTCCACCACGAGGTTGGCAGCTACGACCAAGCGTTTATAGACTCTGTCATCTACCCTCCCGAGCCCTCCCAACAGCAGCTCACAGCACAGCAATGTGCCGAAGATATCGATACCACCTTCGAGCTGTTGCGCCTAACCTACGGCGCTTACTACTACTTTGGCGGCGAGGCTGTGTTCGAGCAAGCCCGCCTGCAAGCCCACCAAGAGTTTGCCGCCCTCACTGCCGACGGCCAAATCACAGGCGCTCGCCTGCTGGCCGCTTTGCAAAGCGCACTGCATTTTATACAAGACGGCCACTTTTCTATAGGCAATGTTGCCCTCACCGCTCACCAAAACCCATACTACTGGCCAGACCACCTGCTTGAAAAAGGCGAAGACGGTAACTATTACCTGCCCCGCACACAAAACGGCCACACCTACTACTGGCAGCTTGTTTCGGTAGACTCGCAGCCCCCCGATGAATACCTCCGTCCCACACTATCCCCCACAGGGCGGCTCACCTACGGCCTCTTTTATTCCATGTCCACCCTCCCAAATGAAGACCCCGCAGAGCGGCTGGCGCAACAGGCCCCACAAACAGCGCTGTTCACCCTTGGCAGTGTGGAAGAAGAAATTCCCATCACATGGCTTCCTGCCTGGCAAAGCGACCTTCACACACACTCCCACGATATATACTCTTCCAGCCAGCTAAACGGCATAGCTGTACACACCCTTTCAAGCTTCTGGGTATCCTCTGCAGAAGATGACGCCGCACTAAACTTATTTATAAATAATGCCGACCAACTTCGGCAAGAAGAGCTTTTCATCATCGACCTTCGCGGTAACACCGGCGGGAACAATTTATATGTAGACCAATGGTATACCGCCTACACAGGCAATACCCCGCGGCTAACCCAAAGCCTTGCCGATAAGTCCACAAGCCTTGCATTGCAAGCGCTCATAGCGCAAGACCCATACAATCCCGCCGCTATCTACCACGAGAACTGGCCAAATCCCGACAGCGGCCAGTGGAACACCTCTTATTCCCAAGCTGTATGGTACGAAAATGAGCCGCTTATTATTGTGCTGATAGATAAAAATACAGGCTCTGCCGCCGAGGCCATGCTGCAATACCTAAAAACCATGAACAACGTCCTAATTGTGGGCGTCAACACCTCAGGTGCCACACTTGTTCCCAATAACAGCTTAAAATACCTGCCACATTCAGGCATTCCTCTTTGGTTTGGCCAAGGGCTTTTATTGCTAAATGGCGCTCAAAACCTCGACGGCATAGGCCTTTCGCCCGACATATGGGTAAACGGCAGCCAAGCACTCGAGCGTGTGCTGGCCATGTGCTCATATTATTCTTTACAAGGCGGTCAAACCCCATGATAATTCTCGGCATCGAAACCAGCTGCGACGAAACCGCCGCGGCCATAGTGCAAAACGGGCGCACCGTTTTGTCAAACATTGTTGCCTCCAGCGTACAAGAACAAGCGCTTTACGGCGGCATTGTGCCCGAAATTGCCAGCCGCCGCCACATAGAACATATCGATAACGTAACGCAGGCGGCGCTCTCACAATCGGGTTACACACTGCAACAAATAGACGCCGTTGCCGTCACTGCCGCCCCCGGCCTCATAGGCGCTCTGCTGGTGGGGGTAAACTTTGCCAAAGGCCTTGCGTTTTCAGCCGCAAAACCGCTTGTAGCGGTACACCACCTACGCGCCCATGTAGCCTCGCTCTACCTCACCTGCCCCAACTTAGCCCCACCTTTTTTGTGCCTTGTTGCCTCTGGCGGCCACTGCCACTATGTGCTGGTACAAAGCTATACCGAGTTTTCGGTTTTGGGCCGCACGGTAGACGACGCCGCAGGCGAAGCATTCGACAAGGTAGCGCGCGCGCTGTCGCTTGGCTATCCCGGTGGCCCCGCCATTGCAAAAGCCGCCAAAAACGGTAGCCCCACGGCATATCCCCTGCCAAGCCCCAAAACCCCAAACCCGCACGACGTCAGCTTCTCCGGCCTTAAAACCGCCACGCTAAACCACATAAATCAAGCCGCTATGAAAAACACCCAGCTAGACGTAAACGGCCTTGCCGCCAGCTTCCAGCAAAAGGTGGCCGACATACTCATAGAAAAACTAATAAATGCCGCTGCCGCAACAAACAGCACCACCATAGCTTTGGCAGGCGGCGTTGCGGCAAACAGCCTGCTACGCCAGCTTGCCGCACAGCAGGCCAAAAATGCAGGCCTTACGCTGTTTCTTCCAAGCCTTGATTATAGCGGCGACAACGCCGCCATGGTTGCGTCGCAAGGCTACTACGAATACCAAGCCGGCTTTTTGGCAAACAATACGCTCAACGGCTACGCCAGCTGGCCAATGGAACAGCCGTTTGCCTAATTTATACCCCCGCAAAAAAACCACAAAAAAGGCATTGTGAAGTTTTCACAATGCCTTTTTATTCTGCCACTCATTCTATTATACCAACACTCGGAAAAACACTCAAAACCGCCTTTGCCAATATACTCTCGCGGGACACATACGTGTTCTCCCAATACCTCGAGTCCAGCGAATTGTTGCGGTTATCCCCAAGCATAAAGTAGCTATCGCTCGGCACAGTATATGGCCCATAATCGCCCTGCGGCGGTTCTTTCACATAGTCTTGCGGTTGCGCCTGCCCGTTCACATACACCTGCCCGTCGCGTATCTCCACCTCATCGCCCGGCATACCTATAATACGCTTCACATACAGCTCGTCGTTATTGTCGGGCGAGCGAAATATCACCACATCATTCCTCGCAGGCTCGCCAAATGTATACGCAATCCTCAGCCCAATCACACGGTCGCCCGCTTGTATGGTATTTTCCATAGACGAGCTTGGTATCTGCGCGTTCATAATTACAAACATAGTCAAAAATAAAACGCCTACCAGCGCCAAAATCAGCGCTACAACCCACTCGCTCAACATCTGCCCAAAACGGCGCCTAGGGGTCTTTGGTTGCCCTATTAAGTTCTCGTCCATCCCACACCCCCTGCCACAGATATCCTACAGCATATCCTCCATGCGCCTGCCTTGCCTGCCCAAAATCCTATGGCATAGCGCCTGCCCTCAGCGCATTTATCCCAAGCAAAAAAATACTCTTAAATTACGTGCAGGCGCTCAACCTGCCACCCGCACCCTCTTTTATGCAAGTATATCACCCGCCCGCACACACTGCAACAGCTTTTTTACCCCCAAAAAATATGCTATAATACCACCACACCGTCTAACCCCGCGGCCTTTGGCCGGAAAGGATACAAAATGGAAAAAAATAGTAGGGTTATTGCCCTTTTAATCGATGCCGAAAACGTATCTCCAAAATATATCGATGTTATTTTAGATGAGCTAAGCGTTTACGGCACAGCGTCCATCAAACGCATTTATGGCGACTGGACCAGCCCCGACATGGCCAGCTGGAAAAAACAGCTGCTTGCCAGCAACCTCACACCAATTCAGCAGTTCAGCTATACCCACGGCAAAAACTCCAGCGACTCTTCGCTAATCATCGACGCAATGGATATTTTATACACCCGCGGATGTGACGGCTTCTGCCTTGTCTCGTCCGATTCCGATTTTACCCGCCTTGCCTCTCGGCTGCGCGAGGGTAGCATGTTTGTTATTGGCATGGGCGAAAGCAAAACCCCACTTGCCTTCAAAAGCGCCTGCGACACCTTCAAGTACCTCGACGTGCTTTTAAACGCAAAGCGTAGCTCCGCCCAAAACGCTGAGCCACAAGAAAAACAAAAGGCCAAAACCACCACAGCCAAAAAAACAACAAAGCCCGCTACAAAAGATGCAAAAAAACCTGTGGCAGAGCCTCCCGCCCACGACATCGCCGAAGAAAGCGCCTCCGGCTTTGTTCCGCTGGAAGAGATTGTCAGCCGCATCAAAACCATACTAGACAAAGACAGCGACGAAGACGACTACATGTCCCTATCTCAAGTTGGCAGTATTTTAGGCCGCATCTACGCCGATTTCGACACCCGCAACTACGGCTTTTCCAAACTGCACAAACTCATAGACTACACAGGCGAGTTCGAAACCCGATACGACCAAATCCCGGGCGGCGGCAAAAACGTCATGGTTCGCACAAAATAGCCGGCGGCGGCGCAGGGGCGGCCCGCGCGGGCGCCCGGGCGCGCGCGCCCGCGCCCCGGGGGGCCCCCCCCACAAAAACCCCCGCGCCAGCACACCGCAACCCGGAGCG
>CAYJEW010000050.1:10049-13452 GCA_964369525.1 uncultured Oscillospiraceae bacterium
AAACCCTTTAGGACAAAATCCCGGTGGGGGGCAAAAATGTATTGGTTGGCAAAAAATAACCCCCTGCGGCACAGTATCCCCCCCCGCTTACTACAGGGCGCGCACGCCCACGCCCCATTCACACCCAAACAAAAAAACCTCCGCTCATGCAAACCGCATGCCGGAGGTTTTTTATTTATTCATCATATGCACCCGGCGCCTGCCCCGCGCATCTTCTACCCTTTTGCTTTACCTTGGTTTGCCACGCTGGCTTGCTTTGCCGCAATGGCGTCGGCATCACCCAAATAACGCTTGCTCACCACATTAAATCCGCTGTCCAGCTCATACACCAGCGGCACACCTGTGGGAATATTCACCCCAATAATATCTTCATCCGAAAGCCCCTCAAACTGCTTCACAAGCGCGCGCAGGCTGTTTCCGTGCGCCGCAATAAGCACCCTTTTGCCGCTCTCCATCTCTGGGCGAATCACCTGCTCAAAGTATGGCCACACACGCTCTATTGTAATGGCCAAACTCTCGGTTTGCGGTAGTAGCCCGCGCTCCACATCACGGTAGGTTGCGTCCAAATACGGGCTACGCTCGTCGCCCTCTTCCAGCGGCGGAGGCGTAATGTCAAAAGAGCGCCGCCATATCAGCACCTGCTCTTCGCCGTATTTTTCAGCTGTTTCAGCCTTGTTCAGCCCTTGCAATGCGCCGTAATGGCGCTCGTTCAGCTTCCAGCTTTTCACCACAGGTAGCCATGCCCTATCCATCTCGTCCAGCACAATATTCAACGTGTGTATGGCACGTTTTAGGTAAGAGGTATAGCACACATCAAAATCAAAACCCTCCTGCCGCAAAAGCCTGCCACCCTCGGCCGCTTCTTGCCTACCTTTTTCAGTCAGGCTCACATCTGTCCAGCCGGTAAAAAGGTTTAGCTTGTTCCACTCGCTCTCTCCATGGCGCACAAGTACAAGTTTCATATGTCTACACCCTCCTTACAAATTTTAAAATTATATTTTGGCTACTCTAGTATAATCCACATATGCTTTATTTAGCTAAAATCCTCAAATACTGCAGCAATACCACCTGCAAATCAACTGTATTCCCACGCTACACCTTATATTTTAAAACTCTAGCCTATTTTTAAGTATATCACTACACCATGCTTTTTACAATTAAGCCTTTGTGCCGGCGCTATATATTAGCCTGTTGCACCTGCCCGTCTTTGTGATACACCACCACTCGGTAGGTTGTTTGCCGCAGATACTTTGTTGCGTTGCCAATCTTCACTTCCACTGTGGGATATATAATATCGGCTTTCAGCCTACACTCCGAAACATCGGCCAGCTTTTTTTCCATAATATCCAGCCGCTTGTGCAGATTCGCCCTTTGCATTTTATACACAGCAATAGCCTGTTGCATGTCGGTAAGCTGCTTTTTTTCCTCACCGCTTATCTCCTCGCGCAGCTCAAGGTACCTAATGCTCTTCTCGCGCTCCTCCACCAGCTTGTCCAGCTCGCCAAACCTGTCTTCCATCACTTTTTTTTCTTTCAAAAAATTCGGCGTGCTACCCATGTTTATCACTATTGCCCGGTTGGTTGTGTTGCCCACAGTCTGCGCTTCAATAAGCCTCAGCGCCGTAATGCTACCCCCAACAATAATCCCCCTGCCGGTGGTCACATGCACCGAATCATCGCTCTGCACGTCCGAGTTTATTATGGTGTCACACACCACACTTCCCCTAGCCACCACATTTGCATTTTCTATGTATTTGCACTGAATATCCTTGCCTGCGTGCATACTGCCGTGGGTGTTGCCGTTCATTCCTCTACCCACCTGTATTCTACCCTTACAGCGCACCACAGCGCCCTCTACCATTCCTTGCACCGTAATGTTGCCGCTGGCCTTCACCTCAAAACCCTCTTGTATGTCGCCATGAATCAACACATCGCCCACAACATCAAGGTTGCCCACAGCGGTGTCCACACTACCTTCTATAATAAGTAGCGGTGTCACCTGAAAGCTCTGCCCTACAAAATTCACCACACCGTCCAGCTCGGCCACCAGCGCAGTTTCATCTTCATTTAGCTTAGTTCCCACACCTTTAGGTATCTTCGCCTGCTTACCCGGCACGCCTTTCAGCGGTTTTGCACGCACGGTACAGCCGTCTGTTGGTGGCACAGGCGCAATGATATCACAAATAACCTCTTCCTCCAAAACCGTCTGCAACCACCCAAGGTCTTTATAATCTATGGTGTTGTCGTCCTTCACCTTTAGCCTTATCTCCACCTGCCGCTTGTATCGGTCCACCACAACACCGTCCTGCCCGTGCTGTGGCGGTGTACCTTTGGCTATCTCTATAAGCTTTAAATACTCCTGCTGCCTGCAAACAGCTTCTATCTTTTGCTCATCCACCCCTACCACAACGCCCTCTTGCTCCAGCGCCTGCATTACCTGCTGTACGTTTACAGCATCGCCGCCAAACACAGGCGGCAGCAAAAACATAAACGCCTGCATGCCATCAGCCGCCACCTTAACTATAACCTGAGCGTCCGCCGCCTGTTGCTCCTGCTGCTGCTCTTGCTCCTGCTCTTGCTCCTGCTCCTGCTCCTGCTCCTGCTCTTGCTCTTGCTCCTGCTCTTGCTCCTGCTGCTCTTGTCCTTGCAGTACTTCCTGCTCCTGCTCTTGTCCTTGTATGGCTTCTTGTTTTTGCTGTGGCTCTTGCCCTTCTTTCAGCAATTCCTGCTCCTTTTGCAGCAACTCCTGTTCTTCTTGCGACAACTCCTGCTCGCCAAATAACAGCTCATGCTCATCTAGCAGTAGCTCATCTCCGCCTCCCAGCAACTCCTGCTCGTCCAGTAGCACCTGCTGGTTAATCAAAGGTTGCTCTTGCTCCCCGCTCGCCTGCTCACACTCGTTCAAATCCGGTAGCAAATCCCTCTGCGGCGGCTCTTTTTTTTGCCGAACCATATACTGCGGCAGGCTACGCACCAACCTGTCAATTCCCATTATCCACATGCGCTGTTCTTCACTCGGCAGAGCGTCCTGTTCCATAAACACCCGCAAGCTAAAGCTCTGCTCGCCGTCCAGCTCCACCTGCCTGCCCATCAAGCCACACATCACAGCGTACATTCCGCTAGCTTGCGCTTCCATCATATTTTGCTCTTCAAGGCCTTGCAGCAGATGTTGATCTTGCTGTTGCTCATCCTGTTGTTGCTCGTCTTGCTGCTGTAAAAAATCCTGCCCCTCTGGCGGCGGCTCGGTAGGCAAAAGCTGTTGCGCATCCGCTTTTACACCGCCTCGCTCAAACATTCGCTTCAAAAATCCCGCCACGCCTCTGCTGTCATTCTGCTGCATACAGCTACTCCCCCTAGCTTAGCCAAGCTAATATAATCCAAACCCGCCTAAAAACAGATAAATT
>CAYJEW010000051.1:0-13302 GCA_964369525.1 uncultured Oscillospiraceae bacterium
GTAAGTGCGCTTGTGGGCGAAGTGGGAGGCAAAACACAACTGCTGGTGTGCTGTGGCCCGGGTGCGGTAGAAAAAGGGCTTGCAGCGGGCGTTTTGGCAAAGCAGTTGGCGGCTATAGCAGGCGGCAGTGGCGGCGGCAAACCAGACTTTGCAATGGCGGGCATTAAAGATGCCACAAAAGTAGACGAACTTTTGGCGCAGGTTGTTGCCACCGTAGAAGCTAACATTAAATAATTAATAAGCCGGGAGGTACAGCATGAACAACTGCTTATTTTGCAAGATAGCAAAACAAGAGATAGAAACCATCTTCATTTATGAAGACGAAGACCTTATGGCGTTTAAAGATATCGACCCTCAAGCGCCGTTCCACATTCTAATTGTGCCTAAAGCACATATCGAAAGCGCCGCTGTGCTAACCGAAGACGAAGGCGCAATGCTGGGGCGTGTGTTCACCATAGCGGCAAGGCTGTGCAACAACGCCGGTTTTGGCACAGGCTATCGCATTGTAACAAACATCGGCTCCGACGGCGGCCAAAGCGTGCCCCACCTGCATTTCCATGTGCTTGCGGGTCGCCAAATGGCTTGGCCTCCGGGCTAAAATATTAGCTTGGCGAACAAAAAAAGAGAAGGGGTGCGCCTATGCAAACCTATACATTAAACGTTGCAGGCCTCACACGTGAGCTGTCAATCCACAAAATTAACGATGATATATCAATTGCTGCCTTTATTATGCTTGGTGATGTAGAGCTCACAATAGCCTGCGCCAAAGAGCTTTTGCAAAAGGTAGATCAGTTTGATGTATTGCTCACAGCCGAGGCAAAGTCTATACCACTGGCATATGAGATGAGCCGCCAGAGCGGTAAAAAATACATCGTAGCACGCAAAGGCAAAAAGCTGTACATGCAAGACCCTGTTGAAGTAGAGGTACAGTCTATCACCACTGAAAATAAACAAACTTTGTTTTTAGACATACGAGACCTTGAGTATATGAACGGCAAACGAGTGCTTATTGTAGACGATGTTATCAGCACAGGTGCATCACTGCAAGCGCTAGACGCTTTTGTAGCACAAACCACCGCCACCTGCGTAGGCCGTGCGGCTGTTTTGGCCGAGGGCGATGCAGCAAACCGTAGCGACATTATATTTTTAGCGCCGCTACCACTTATAATGTAAAACATATGAAACGTCCGCTTGCTGTTTTTGGTTTAGGGCTGCTGGCCGCCATGTTGCTTGCGGTACAGCTGCCTTCGGCAGCGCTATACATCGCCGCCGCATGCTTTGTGGCGGTGTTTGTGTTATGTGTTGTGCTTCGCACAAAACTGCCGCTATGGACGCTTGTGCTTGTTGGTGCAGTGCTGGTTGCGCTGGGCTGGCGCATAGGCTACGACGCGTTGCGTCTGGCTCCCATTCAGCAGCTTAGCGATAGCAGTGCGCAGTGTACACTGCGTGTAACCTCACTAGATCCGGGCTATGGCGAGGGCAATGTGCATGCCACAGCCGAGGTACTACTTATAAACGGCGAAAACCCGCAAAACTCATTTTTAGTGCAACTTCAAGGCATAGAGCCTGTGCCACTGGGACAAATTATTACAACAAACCTTGAGTTTGAGGCATACGATAGCACAAGCTACCAAAGTAGCCGCTTCTCACAAGGTTACTATATCCACGCCGAAGTGCAAGGCCCGCTTACGCTGGGCGATATATCCCACACAGTGCTCACCCGTGTGCGTGCTGTGCAGTATGCCGCCAGCGCCAACATACTCTCCCGCCTTCCACAAAATCTATCCTCGGTTGCCGCCGCTATTAGCACCGGCGACACCCGCTTTCTCACAGCCGAAACAAAAGATGCATACCGCAGTGCGTCGCTCTCGCACGTGCTGGTTGTTTCGGGTCTGCACCTGTCCATGCTGTGCGGCGTTGTAAATAGTACACTTGTACTATTACTCCGCCGCCGCAGGCTCGCCGCTGTTGGCTCTATAATATTTGCGTTATTCTTCATGGCCTTCACAGGCTTCACCCCGTCGGTGGTGCGCAGCGGAATAATGTGGCTACTAATATATGCGGCGGCGCTGATATATCGCAAGGCCGACACCTTAACATCCCTAGGTGCCGCGGCCATAGCGCTGGTGCTCACAAACCCATATGCCGCGGCAGATATAGGCCTACTGCTCTCTTTTTCGGCCACGCTTGGCGCCATGGCAGGCGGATCTGCCTCAAGGCGGGTGCGAATGCGGCATATGAATGGCTTGCAAAAGCGACGCATGCCGCACAAAATTGCCACATTTCTTATGGATACCGCCATGGTATCCGCCTGTGTAACGCTGGCCACACTCCCTGTGCTAATCTATGCCGAAATGGGCATTTCACTGCTATCAATACCTGCCAACATGCTGGCAGTACCGTTACTTGCACCCATTGTGGTGTGTGGTTTGCTAATGGCTCTGCCGCTCGCACCGCTTTGGAACATACTCGCAACGCCTGCCGCAGTTATATGCGGTGCGCTTGTGCAGCTGCTGGAGTGGTTCACACAGCTATGCAGTGGCATTCCCAAAGCGTGGGTACCTGTGGGCGGGGAATTTGCGCTGGTGGTGGTGCTACTGCTGTGTGGCCTTGGTGCGCTGGCGCTTGGTGCAAAGCGCAGGCTGGCGTATGTGCTGGTAGCAGTGTTTATTCTGCAACTTGCAGTAGCGTTACACATATCGTTAAACGCAAACACGGTGCGTATTTATGTGGCAGGCGGTGGGCCAAACTCATCCATGGTGGTTATAAGCGAAGGCAAAGCGGTGGTGCTGTACAGAGGGCGCAACTCCGAGTTTGCAATCCAAAATATCCTGCGCCAAAACCGTATAGAGCAACCCGAACTGCTTATAGACCTTCGCCGCTCTGCCACCGAAGACGAAGACCACAGCCTGCTTGCTCCACAAGAGCTGGTGATAGCAAACACCGATATAATACTTGGCGAGGCATACCCGCAAACAGACCAGCTTACCGTATATGTAGCAAAGCAAGACAGCGGCAGTATAGCCTGCGTGGATATAATGGGCTACAGGCTGGGGCTGTGCTCGGGAGATATAAACCTAGAGCCTTACGGTAGCCTTAATGTATTGTTGGCAGGTAGCGGAGAGGTACAAGGGCAGTACAATACCCTGCTTTACGACGGCCGCCTGCCGCAGTGGGGTGCGCCAACAAGCGAAAGCTTATTTATAAACGGCGATGCACTTATATGGGTGCGTCCGGGTACGAGTGTACTTTTTAAAGAGGTGAATGATGGAATCGGCAATGAATAAACTAATCACAGCCTTAAAAAACCCGCTTGCACAGCGGGTGTACTATCTTGCCTCCACCGAAGAAGCAGTGCTAAGCGAAGCCGCCGCCATAGCTCGCAAAGAACTACTAGCGCAGGCACAAGGCGAAGAGGTAACCAGAATAGACGGCCCCACACCCGATATTGGCGAGGTCATTGCGGCCTCGGGGGCCATCTCGTTTTTTGGCACGCCGCGCATTGTAGAGCTGTGGAATATAAGCCCCTCCGCCATGAAGGCTAAAGATGTGCAAGAGCTACAGCAGCTTTTTGAACAACTGGAAAATGCCATACTGCTGGTAACCTGTATTTATAATGATAAAAAAGCCGCCACGAGTAAAAATGCCAAAGCTTTGTTTGAAACAGCAAAAAGTATAGGCTTTGCGGCACAGCTGGCCAAACCAACCCGTAGAGAAATGGTAGAACATGTGCGCCACTTTGCGGTATCACTGCAAACAGATTTTCCACAGGGTGCGGTCGAGCAGCTTATCGACCGCACAGGCGACTCACAAATATGGCTACAAAACGAAACCGCCAAACTTGCCGCCATTAGCGGCTACACCACCATCACAAAAGATATGGTGCGGCAGTATGCCACCAGCAACCTAGAGGCCGATGTGTTTGAGCTTGTGCGTGCCATTATAGGCAGTAGCGCAGCTGCTGTTTACAAAAAAATGGCAGAGCTACAAGAATTGCGCCATGAACCAATAGCCATCTCGGCGGCGCTGGCCTCTAGTTTTGTAGATATGTACCGTGTACAGCAAGGCGTCCAAAACGGCAAAACCATAAGCACTATTTTCAAAGATATGGGCTACAAAGGTAGCGAATATCGCCTGCAAAAAGCAAAAGAAAATGCGCGTAGCTTCACCCAGCAAAATCTAATGCAGGCAATTTTGTGCTTAGAACAGCTTGATAAACAGCTTAAAAGTAGCGCCTTACCAAACAAAAACCTATTGCTAACAGCTACAATAGGCCGCATTTTGCAGCTAAGGAAATCTTGATGGATAAACTAAAACTAAACGAGGTGGTAATCGTAGAGGGGCGTTACGACGCTGTAGCCATAGCAAGCGTAGTAGACGCACTAATAATCACTACCGACGGATTTTCCATATTCACAAGCCAAGAAAAAAAAGAACTTATCCGCCGCCTAGGCAAGGTGCGCGGCCTACTGATTTTAACCGACAGTGATGCCGCTGGCTTTCGCATACGCAACTATATTGAAAAAATAGCCGCCGGCTGTACTATTAGGCATGCATATATTCCGGCGCTTATAGGCAAAGAAAGCCGCAAATCGGCCCCGTCAAAAGAAGGCACAGTTGGCGTGGAGGGCATGCCAAAACACCTACTTATAAATGCTCTGCACACAGCAGGTATACAGCCGAGCGCCCCGCCAAAAGGCACCTCCGTAAGCTATACCGACCTGTTCGAGTGGGGGCTTTCCGGTACGGCAGACAGCGCCGAACGGCGGCGCAGTGCGCTGGTAAAGCTGGGCCTACCACCAAGGCTTTCAAAGCGTGCTATGCTGGAGGTGCTAAGCTGCCTGTACACTAGGCAGGAATTGTTGTTACAACTTAGCGCCGAGCGCCCCATACTGTTTTGGGACTTTCACGGCACGCTCACCATGCCCGATGTTTCGTGGTTTGATGCCGCCATAGAAGCCGCCGCGCAAGCTGTGCCACACCAGCCGCTTAACATCGACGTGCTAAAACAGCATTTCAGCAAAACTTGTCTGCCGTGGTTCACGATAAAACATGGCGACACTCGCCACCTTGCACAACCGGGCGAATGGTGGGCCTACTGCGAAGGCGAGTTTGAGCAAATGCTACAAAAATGCGGATACTCACAGCAAAACGCTAAAAAAATAGCGCCGCTTATCCGCCCAAATGTACTGCGCTCTCACCACTACCGCCTCTATCCCGACGCTGTATCCACCCTAACAGAACTGCAGCGCCGTGGCTACAAGCAGTATATTTTAAGTAATAACTTTCCCGAGCTGGAAGAGCTTGTACAAGCGCTTGGAATTCGAGATTTTTTTGAAGAAGTGCTGGTAAGCGCAAACATTGGCTACGATAAACCCCACCCCGAAATATTCGGCACAGCTCTTCGCGCCGCAGGTATGCCGCCCTACGCCTGGATGATAGGCGATAACCCAATAGACGACATTGAGGGTAGCGCTAAATGCGGGTTTGTGGCGGTGTTGGCCCACGGTGCGCCCGCACATGCCGCTCACCACCATATTCAAAACCTAGCAGACATACTCCCGCTGTTGCCATAGCAGGCAATGCACCATTATTCACAAAAACACAAACATAAACACGAGGTAACGGCATGCAATATGGGCTGTTTGGCCAAAGCATATCCCACAGCTTTTCCCCCTATATCCACAGCGAACTCGGCGGCTACAACTACCAGCTGTGGCAGGGTGATGCCTTTGAATTCTCGGAATTTTTAAACAAGAAGAACTTCGCAGGCCTAAATGTTACCATGCCATATAAAAAAATAGCATTTAAGCATTGCAACACGCTATCCGATGCCGCTCGTGCCACCATGGCGGTAAACACTATTGTAAACAATAACGGCCTGCTTTGCGGCCACAATACCGACGCTGAAGGCCTGGAATATCTTTTACACAGCGGTGGTGTAAACATTGAGGGTAGCCGTGTGCTGGTTTTGGGTAGCGGCGCCACAGCACGCACAGCCGCTTATGTGGCACACAGCCGCGGCGCCGCGGCTGTGTACACTGCCAGCCGCACGCCGCACGGCAACCAAGTATCCTATCAAAAAGCGCCGTCACTGCACCCGTCGGTAATAATAAACACAACACCGATAGGCACCTCGCCGAATAGCCTAAAAGCGCCGCTACAACTGCATGAATACACCGAGCTTTCAGCGGTTGTAGACGTTGTATACAGCCCGATATGCACAAACCTCATGTGGCAAGCAAAGCAGCGTGGCATATTAGCGCTGGGCGGTCTTGGTATGCTGGTAGCGCAGGCAAAGGCGGCGGCCCAGCTGTTTTTGCGCAGTCCCATACCAGACGAAAAAATAGAGCTTGTGCACACGTCTCTGCTGCGGCGCTATGCAAATCTTACGTTGATAGGCATGCCCACGGTAGGTAAAAGCGAGCTCGCAGTGGATTTGTCTAAAACCATGCACCGCCCTGCGTGCGACCTAGATGCTATGGTGGAAAAACAAGCAGGTTGCACCATCCCACAAATTTTCAGCCGGCAGGGCGAGCAGGCTTTTCGAGAGCTTGAAAGCATTGCGGCCGCAGAGGCAGGCGGCAAAACAGGGCAGGTTATTGCCGCAGGCGGCGGAACCGTGCTTAAAGAGCAAAACGTGTTTGCTCTTGGCCAAAACGGACCACTAATATGGCTCAACTGCCCGCCGCATCAGCTAACCCCGTCGGCCAACCGCCCACTTGCCCAAAGCCACGAGGCACTACAGAGGCTTTATGCTATACGCGAGCCAATATATCGCAAAGCCGCCGATGCGCAGGTGCTCCGTAGCGAGAGTAGGCAGCAAACCATATCAGAGGTACAGTCGGCGTTTGAGCGTTGGGTGGTAGCTCAGGTGCATCCAAACAGCAGATAAGTTTTGCCATTTTTTGCACAAGGTGATATTATAAAAATGTAAACCATAGCTTTCATTTTGCGGAGGGACAGCATGGTAGAAAAAATAATCACAATTATTAACCCCTCTGGCCTGCACGCAAGGCCGGCTAATCGTGTGGTGGAATTTGTAAAAGACTACAAAGGTGAGGTAGAGGTGGTACACAACGGCAAGGTAGGCAATTTGAAAAGTATCTTAATGTTGCTTTCTATGGGCCTTGCAAAAGATACATGTGTAACCCTTAGGGTAGATGGCCCAAACGAACAAGCTTTTATTGAAGAGCTGGCGTTGTTTATTCAAAGCCTAGATGGGTAGTTAAGTTATACACTTACAAAATACTAAAATGATTACTGGGAAATCACATATGGAAATTATTTTTTCGGGAATAGGCGTAAGTGCCGGCATTGCTATCGGGCAGGTATGTCGCATGGAGTTTGCAGCAACAGAGCCAAGCACTGTTCCCATAAAATCGCAAGAGATACCAAAAGAAAAGCAGCGCTACCACGATGCGGTAGCGCTGTGCGTATTGCAGCTGCAGCAGATGGCGCAGCAGCTTGAGGGCGAGCGTAAAGATCTTCTGTTGGCACATATAGCCATACTGCAAGACCCATACCTAGCCTCGCTCACCATGCAAAACATTGAAAACTGTTGCAACGCAGAACTTGCTTTGGCAAAAGCTGTGGGTAGCATTGCAGGGCAGATGGAACAGCTGGACGACGTAATAATACGCGCCCGCGTGGCCGACCTTAAAGACGAAGGCCAGCGCATTGCCCGCCGCATGGCAGGCCTGGCAGAACAACAGCTACCGCAGGGCAGCTATGTTGTAATTGCAAAAGAAATTCCGCCCAGTAGTGCTGTTTTAATGCAGCCGCAGAGCCTGCTTGGCCTTGCCACAGAGCAGGGCGGTCCCACAGCTCATGCGGCCATTTTGGCCCGCAGTGCCGAGGTGCCTGCAATAATGGCGGTAGACGGCAACCTGTTTGAAACCGCCAAAAACGGCCAGTGGGCAGTGGTAGACGGCATAGACGGTAGGCTTGTGCTAAACCCCTCTACCGCCACTTTAGCCGATGCAAAAAGCCGCAAAGAGCAGTTTGAGGCAATGCAAAAAGAACTGCAAAGCCTTAAAAGCTTACCAGCCCAAACACAAGACGGCCACAGTATTAACCTACTTACAAATATATCTGCGGCGCACGAATGTGCGTCTGCAATAAAAAACGGGGCAGAGGGCGTAGGGCTTTTTCGCACAGAGTTTTTGTTTATGCAAACCGAGGGCTTTCCAAGTGAAGAGCTGCAGTATGCGGCCTATCAAAGTGCCGCCGCCGCAATGGGCGCCGCCCCCCTCACCATACGCACGCTAGACATAGGTGGCGAAAAAATACCGCCGTACTGTAGCATTCAAAATGAAGAAAACCCTGCGCTCGGATTGCGTGGCATACGCTTCAGCCTGCAAAATACAGAAGAATTCAAGTCTCAGCTAAGGGCGATTTTGCGTGCCAGCGCCCACGGAAATGTTCGGGTGATGTTTCCTATGATAGCTTCCTACAGCGAACTGTGCGAGTGTATGCGCCTGCTCTGCGAATGCAAACAAGAGCTCGCCGAGGCGGGTTGCGCATATAATGCCCACCTACCTGTAGGCGTAATGATAGAAACCCCGGCGGCAGCCATGCTGGTAGATGTATTCGCCGCAGATGTAGACTTTTTCAGCATCGGCACAAATGACCTTACACAATACGTTTTAGCAGCCGACCGTGCCCACCCCGATATGCAATACCTGTATAACGAGCTGCACCCCGCAGTGCTAAAAGCTGTCAGCATGGTTGTACAGGCGGCAAACAGTAGAGGCAAAGAGGTGTGTGTGTGTGGCGAGATGGCCTCAAACCCGCTGGCGGTTCCTCTGCTGGTAGGCATGGGGGTTAGTAGCTTAAGCGTAAGCTCGTCCTCGCTGGCAGCTGTAAAACAACAGATACGTAGCCACAACCACAACACCCTTAACCAACTGGCACAAAAGGCACTCATATGCAAAACAACTCAGCAGGTACAGCAGCTCATGTAGCTCACTGCAAAATAATCATAAAAAACCCGATGGGCTAAAAGCTCATCGGGTTTTTTATATGCGTATAAACTTTAGCCGGCAAAGCTTGTATAGCCAACAAGCATAAGTATAACAGTAATTAAAAGCATTGCCGCGCCAATAATTGCAAAGGTATTTAGTAAAATCATGGATATTTTTTTCACCTTGCTCACGTCGCTGTAAATTGATGAAATCTGCTCACCTTGTGAATTATTGTCTCTTACATCTTGAACATTTACGCCTTTTACAAGCTCATCAAGTGTTAGTTTAAAATAATCACTAATTGAAACTAAACTTTTAAAATCAGGGTAACTTTGGCCCAACTCCCATTTGGAAATTGTCTGTCTGGACACACCCAACTTTTCACCAAGTTCATCTTGCGATAAAGCCTTTGAGCGTCTCAACTCAATAAGTCTTTCATTAAAATTCATAATATGCACCTCCTTATAGCCGTGCAACAAAGTTTGTAAAATGCTGTCCATCGCAGTTTAATTGTAAAAGGACAAAAGTCTTTTTGCAAGCAAATATGGTTTGCAGTTTGTCAACTACTGTTTGCATTTTGTTTTAATAAGGCTATGTATATAACTTGCGCACTATAAAAGCGCCAACTCCGCACTGCCACCACGAAACAAAAACGACACCTGCCGCCCCAAGCCGTCGCCCGCCACATAGCTGTAAAATTCAATACTGGGAAATTCTGTTTCACTGCGCACATATGTAAAACCCGCCAGTTTTAGCCGCCGCACATACGACGCGGCGTCGCTGTGTGTCATATTTTCAAACGTAAAAACAATGGTGGAGTAGGGGGTATGCTGTGGCCCGTCAACCTCGGCAGAGGTAGTAACGGGCAGGCCGTACTCTTCAAGCGTCTGTTGCACAGGCGACATCTCTGCGTGGCCATCACCTACTGACGATGACGAGGAATGTTGTTCCTGCGGCATACCGGGTAGCCTGCCTGTAAGCACATTGCCGGAAGAAACCCTGCCCACAAAAGGCGTCTGCACACCCAGTGGTAGCAGTCCGCCAATATACAAAAAGGCCTGCCCATCCTCAAAAATTTCTACCCATAACGGCAATGACGCTGCGCCCGCCGCCTGCTGTGAGCTTGCAAAATACTGCACTCCCGTAGGCAAAGCCGCACTTTGGCTTGGCGGCAACCCAGATGCAACCGAAAGGGTGTACAGCATATCCTCATAGTAGCCCCCAATTTCGGTGCCCTGACGCTGTGCTTCAAAAAACAAAAGCTCACTGCTGTAAAGCACAGGGGTGCTTGCCGCTTGTGCCAGCGCCGCATTTCGATACTCGTCTATTTCGCCAAGCTGCAAAAGCGGTTGCTGTGTGTATCCCTCGGCACTTTGCTGTAGCGCAAGGTCATACTGCGCGGCCATCTCATGGTAAGCGCTATTTGCATCTTGTGTTGATATTTCCAGGCTAACATCTGCAAGCATAACCCACCCGTCGGCTTTTTCAGGCAATGTAAACAATGGTTCTTGCGGCTCGCTGGGCAAAGAACTACTGCCGCTCTCATCTATCGGCGGCTCAAACCCAAAATATTCGGCCTCGGCCCGTATAAGCAAAGCGCCCTCGTACACGCCGGCAGGCGTGTTGCCACCCTGCTTAAAAAGTGCACCCTCTATTGTGTAAATCCAAACAACCTCTCGCCCGTCAGCCGCAAGGCTGGCAAGGCGTGTGTCATGAAACGCAATACTCCAAAAACCATCGTATTCAGCTACCGAAGAAGGCGCAACACTCGGCTGTGCCATACAGCCGCAAAGCAGTATGGCACATATTAGCAAGGCTATAACAGGCGCAACCCTTAGCGTCATATTCTACCTTTCTTGGCTGATGTCTTTATGCAATAGAGGTGTTTTATTGAGCGTTCTAAACCATCACGCCCTTTTATTCTTTATCAGCCCACCTATCAAGTTACCTATAACCGCTATAATCCCATAAGCATAAATATAAAATATTGCGGTGTGATTATAAAAAATGAAAATGGTAGGCGTAAATAAGATTGCAGTCAATATGGCATACAACCAATGCAAACCGTTTTTTAGCCCGTAAAGCAATGATGTTAAAAAACATATAATTGGGGTTATGATAAGTAAAACAACCATAGCAAGCCCTGTGTTAAAAGCCACCATAGGTAGCAAATAAAATGCCAGAATATTTATTATCAAATATGGAGTCATTACTAGTAGTTTTTTCATTGTGTCCTCGATTTTATATTAAATCGTATTCGGCATGCCAATGCGTGGCAAGCACTGTATAAGCCCAAAACAATACTTGTCTACTATTATACTATCTGTGCCTACCGCTAAGCAACCAAGCCAATTGGCCAAAGCCATATAAAACATCGGCGGCCTTGCGCATAGCAAAACCGCCGAAAAAATTATAATATTAACACTATAAGGCTCACACACCTATAGCTTAGGCAGGCTGTCAAACCCTTTTTGCAGGTCTTCGTCAGAGGGAATATAGTCGGTCATCTGCCCGTTGTTGTACTGCATGTATGCGTTCAAATCAAAATACCCTGTGCCGGTAAGGCCAAATAATATGGTTTTTGCCTCGCCACTCTCTTTGCAAGCCACCGCTTCGTCTATAGCCGCGCGCACCGCATGCGCCGACTCTGGCGCAGGCAATAGTCCTTCATGCCTTGCAAAGTACACAGCCGCTTCAAACACCTTGCTCTGTTCGTAAGAGCGCGCTTCGTCCAAATGTCCGTCGGCATACAGCTGCGATAGGGTAGGCGACATGCCATGATACCTTAGCCCGCCTGCGTGGTTAGACGATGGTATAAACCCACTGCCAAGCGTATACATTTTAGCCATAGGGGTAATGCGGCCGGTGTCGCAGAAGTCGTACGCAAAACGTCCGCGTGTCATGCTGGGGCAGCTGGCAGGTTCCACAGCAATAAAGTATGGCGCTTTTTTGCCCAAAAGACGGTCTTGCATATATCCGCAGATAAGCCCGCCAAGGTTCGAGCCACCGCCGGCACAGCCAATAACAATGTCGGGATACTCTTCCAGCTGGTCCATAGCAGTTTTTGCCTCAAGGCCGATAACGCTTTGGTGTAGCATTACTTGGTTTAGCACCGAACCAAGCACATACTTGTAGCCGGGTGTGCTAACGGCCATCTCAACAGCCTCCGATATAGCACAGCCAAGGCTGCCGCCGGTACCGGGAAACTCTTTTAAAATAGCGCGGCCAACCTCGGTGGTGTCGCTCGGGCTGGGAATTACACTTGCGCCGTATGTCTCCATAACAGCTTTGCGGTAGGGCTTTTGCTCACTGCTAACCTTAACCATGTAAACATCAAGATCCATTCCAAAATAACTACACGCCATCGAAAGCGCCGTGCCCCACTGGCCGGCACCGGTCTCGGTGGTAATGCCTTTAAGGCCCTGTGCTTTGGCGTAGTAGGTTTGGGCCACGGCAGAGTTCAGCTTGTGGCTGCCGGAGGTGTTGTTACCTTCAAATTTGTAGTAAATCTTTGCAGGTGTGTCTAAAAATTTCTCCAATGAGTACGCGCGCACCAGCGGCGAGGGGCGATACATCTTGTAAAAATCAATAATCGGTCCGGGTATGTCTATATATGGTGTAGTTTCATCAAGCTCCTGCTTTGCCAGCTCCTCACAAAACACAGGAGTAAGCTCTTCTAGCGTGGCGGCTTTTCCGGTGGCGGGGTTAAGCAACGGCGCGGGCTTTTGTGTCATGTCGGCACGCATGTTGTACCATTGTGTAGGGATGCACTCTTCGCCAAGATAAACCTTGTTAGGTATTTTTTTCATAATATATTCTCCTTTGGTTGCACAAATTTTGTTGTTTTACTTAATGCTACATGCCCTTTACGTTAAGCGTCGCCATCGTTTTGTAAGCATAATCTGCCCTCCTAAAATATACAAAACCCATTAAAAACAATAAAAAAGCTCTTGCCCCTAAATAAATAGGGACAAGAGCATAAACTCCTGCGGTACCACCCAAATTGGCGTAAAACGCCCACTTGTAATGCACGGGCCCAAAGGCCGAATGCACGCCGCGCTGATAACGGATGCGGTCTACTCCCGTCGGCTACTACTAATGCAGAAAGCATTTTCGTGCCGCCCTCATGGGTCCATTCATGCCTGCTTGCGGTACGGCCTTTCAGCAAATCAGCCGCTCTCTAAAACCACAAATTCACACACTACTCTTCCCAATCAAAGGTTTTACTATGCTACAAATTCTAACACCGCCCAAAAGATATGTCAAGCATATTTTTTCACATAAGGTAAAGGGAATTGAACGCGCATCGGTTTTTATTTGCGCATTTTCCCTTATA
>CAYJEW010000052.1:0-2075 GCA_964369525.1 uncultured Oscillospiraceae bacterium
GTACTTGATGAAATGTATGGCGCCACTGATGTTCAAGCGCTAACATTTAGGCAGACAATGTCGGCCGATTTACAGCAGGGCGAGATGCTGTATTCTGTGTACAGTGGCGAAGATATGCTGGGCACTGTACTGCTGGCAGAGGACGAGAGCTCCCCCACCAGTTGGGCTGTACGCACTCAGATACCTATGCTGCCAAGCTACACCATAACTGCGCCCGAGTTTGCAACTGTTTTTGTGAACGGGGTTGCGCTTTTGGCAAGCGAAGGCACCGGAGATATGCCTGTAACTATAAACAACATACGCGACGGCGCACCAATGAGTGTGGAGATTTTTTCTTCGCTAAATGATATTAGCATCGCCCCCACCGTTGTGCAGTATCAAACGCCGCCCATGCTTGCAGAGCCTGAGGTTACCGCTACGCTACCCGACGGCAGTAGCTGTGATGTTTTACTAAGTGCAGAGGAGGCCACAGCGCTTATTACAGCGCCTGTGCCGTCTGCGCAGGCGCAAACCTTGGCACAGCGCATGGAGCTGGTAGCTAAAACATACTCTGACTTTATAACAGAAGATGGCTCACTGGCTGCGCTTAGGCCCATGGTATATAGCGATACTTCGATATATCAAGAGTTTGCCGAGTATCAGACCGGGTGGTATCTTGACCATGAGAGCCGTGAGTTTTCAGACATTGAAGTTGGCAATTTAGTAATGCATTCCGACGATGCTTTTACAGGGCATATTGATTTTACCGCAACAATTGTGCGTAATGGCGAGCCGAATATTTTTAACGCGTCTTACGATATGGCGTTTATACAGCAGGATGAAGAGTGGCTGCTGGTAGGACTACATGCGAGAACGGGGATTACGCAGCCTGCAGACGCATAAAATGCATATATTTAAAACAAGACTTTTGCAGAATACTGCAAAAGTCTTGTTTTTTTACATGATTTGTATAAGCTGTTTAGATGGGGTTATGCGCAGATATATTGCATTGAGTAACAGTTGTCTAAGAGCTTATCTTTTGAGAGATTGCCCTCTTTTCTCCGGCTGTAGGTATTTAAAGCAATACGGTGCGTGGTTGTTCATTATTCCCACTGCCTCCAAATAGGAATAGCAGGTAACTGTGCCCATGAATTTAAAGCCGCGTTTTTTAAGGTTTTTTGATATTCTATCAGATAATTCATTTTTCACAGTTACGCCATCGAAAGGATTATATACCACCTTGTTATCGGTAAATCCCCACAGATACGCTGAAAAACTACCAAACTCTTTTACAACTTCTAAATATGATTTTGCGTTTTGAATTGTTGCAAGAATTTTTGCTTTGTTGCGTACAATGCCTTCATCAGCCATAAGTTCTGCTATTTTGCTTTCGTCATATGCTGCAATTATCTCTGCATTAAAGTTATCAAATGCCTTTCTAAAATTTTCTCTTTTATTAAGTATCAACAACCAAGACAGCCCGCAATGAAAGCTTTCTAAGATGAACATTTCAAATAGATGTGCATCATTATACGATGGTGTGCCCCATTCGTTATCGTGATAATCAATATATACTTGTGAGTTTTCAAGTTTTGGCCAGTTACACCTTTGCATTTAAACACAGTCCTTTCGGGGGGGATTATCCAAGCGCACCCTAGTAACTTATATTATACTATATTGGAGTGTTTTTTAAAGTAATTGACACTTTCTGTGCTGTGGTGTATTATATTTAAAGCTTGATATGCCGCCATGGTGGAATTAGGCAGACACATGGGACTTAAAATCCCCCGGGTTAACCCCCGTGCCGGTTCAAGTCCGGCTGGCGGCACCAGCAGCGTGACGCTGCACCCAATAGGCATCGGATTAAGTTCCGGTGTCTTTTTTGTGTGAGCATTTTCTTATGCCCCTTATGGTTATTTGTTCCACCAGCTTGACACTGAACCCAATTTGTTTGGGTTCAGTGTTATTTTTTTTAATTTTCTTATATATTAAAGTTGTCGATGTTGGCAAGGTTTTCTTTGGGAATAGCTTTTTCTATATCCAGCTTATTTTATAGAAACAAAAAGCAACAGATGCCAAATTATATGGCATCTGTT
>CAYJEW010000052.1:2175-5901 GCA_964369525.1 uncultured Oscillospiraceae bacterium
TATGGTTTTTATAAATGCACCGCTAAAATCAATCATCATATTCTACATTATGTTCCCAAATTGTGCCATCCAAAGCACTTACAGTATACTCATACTCAGTTCTTCCAATTTGCCATTCAACCTCATATTCGGCACGGCCATCATCCAAATCGAACTCACACTTAATGTAACTGGCCTCACCTTCTGTTACTCCTGCATGTGCAAGTGCTATAGCGGTGGCTTCGGCTTCGCCTATATACTCCGTTTGAGCACCTGCACCAGATGTTTGCGCGGCATTTCCATTGTAGCTCTCCATGTCGTGGTCGTAGCCCATAATCTCGCCGCTCATCGCATTGACTTCATAGTCATACTCTACCGCACCGTCCCAAAACTCTACGTCATATTCTGCCATGCCATCGTCATAATCAAGCCTGCATATCAAATGCGACACATCAGCCTCGGCTACCCCTGCATGTGCAAGCGCTATAGCGGTGGCTTCGGCTTCGCCGATGTGATTTTCTGTATCACTAGTTGGAGCTTGTGCCGATAAGTTTGTTGTTGCGGCTTCGGATGTTGTGCTAATTGGCTGCTCTGCGCGTGCCGTTGGTATACCGCCTGCAAGCACTATAGCGCCTGCTGTAATTGCTGCCCCCAGTAGCGCCGCACAAGAGATAATACCTATTTTTTTTAATACACTATTTGATTCCATAATGGTGCCTCCTTATATTGGGATGTTCTATTCTTGTTGGTATCTCAATATTACATCCTTAAAATTAAAGTTTGATTAAAACTATAAATTTATTTTGGGAATTTAACAATAAACAAACTGCCTTTATCATATTCGCTTTCAAGCTCAATTTTCGCGCTATGAAGTTTAGCAATTTGTGCCACAATAGACAGCCCTAAGCCCATGCTTCCATTTTGGCTTGCTGTGCGCGAGCTATCTACTTGATAAAATCTATGCCAAATCCTCTCTTGATGCTCTGCCGCAATACCCATTCCGTTATCTTTCACCGACAAAACTATCTCTGCATCATTTTCTGCAAGCACAACTTCAACGCTTCCGTTTTCTTTTCTATAACGGAAGGAATTGTTAAGCAAATTTGTGAGCAGTCTTGTTATCATTGCAGCATCAAATTCTCCACTCACATTTGGCAAAACATCATATGTTAGCTTTAAATCGGGTGGAGCAACCAGCTTGTGCTCTTCGCATATTTCTCTAACAAGCTCGCTCAAGTTTATACGTTTACGCTCTATTTTTTCAACACCTCTATCAAGTCGAATGAGGTTTAATAGATTTGTTATAAGGTTAGACATCTTTGTTGCTTGCCTATGAACTGTTTCAAGAGCTTCTTCTTTATCTTCGATTGCAACATTCTCGCCCATGGCATATTCACACTGCGCTAAAATTACGGCAGTAGGCGTTCTTAGCTCGTGCGAAACGTCGGATGTGAATTGTTTCTCTGCTTCAAATGCACTTTCTAAGCGCTCAAACATTTTGTCGAAGGTATCTGCCAATTTATAAATCTCAGCACTTCCGCTTTTAAGGTTAATGCGTAGCGATAGGTTTTCGCTTTCGCTTATTACCTCGGCTGTACCAACAATTTTATCTATCGGACGAAATGTGCTCTTGGCAATGAAATAACACCCTATTGCGCCTAAAATTACAAAAACAGGCAAGGCCAATAGCGCTATCTGCAGAATATTGGTTGTGGTAGCGGCAACTGCGTCTACCGGTATTATGCCTCGCACCCATATAAGAGAGCGCGAGTCTTCCACTGGGGATAAGCTATCATAGATATAATAAAGCATATCGTCAATAACTACTTCGGCTGTTTCGTTATCTGCAAGCGGTTGTGCCAGCTCTTCGGGGAAATTGCCTGCTAACAGCACCCCCTCTTGCGAATACAGCAGCGTGTATACATTTTGTTTAAATAAATCTATATCGTCGATGTCCAGCTGGCCATCGTCAAATTCCAGTTCACCTGCATTATCGCTTACTACTTCTTTCAGCTGCGCCACGCTGTTTGTGAAAACAATCTCATCACTCATAGCGAACATTAGCCCTATCAAAAGCCCTGCCATAAGTAACAAAAGCAGAGTTGTCCAAAGCATGAGTTTCATTTTTGCCGATACTCTTTTCATAGCTCCTCCCTTAGCACATATCCGCTACCTCTTACCGTGTGAATTAGCTTTTTATCATAATCGCTATCAATTTTCTTTCTAAGGTACCTTATATATACATCCACAACATTTGTTCCACCCTCATAGTCATAGTTCCAAATGTGGTTTTCAATTTTTTCTCTTGAAAGTACAATCCCTGTGTTATACATCATGTATTTTAAAATTGCATACTCTTTTGCCGACAGATTAATTACTGTGTTTCCGCGCTTAACAATATGCGAACTGATGTCTATTGATAAATCGGCCACTGTTAAAAGGCTGGTGGACTTACCTGCTTTTAGCCTTGTTATAACACGAATGCGCGCCATAAGCTCCTCAAAGGAAAATGGCTTAACCAAATAATCATTTGCGCCTAAATCAAGCCCTTTTACTCTATCCGCTATGGCATCCCTTGCTGTTAAGAAAATCACGGGCGTATCTATACCCTCAGCACGCATTTTATTTATAACATCAAAGCCATCCTGCTTTGGCATCATAATATCAAGAATAACAGCGTCATAATCGGTGCTTAAAATATACTCAAGTGCTTCTAAGCCGTCATGGCAACTGTCTACACTGTAGCCTTCGGAGACTAATTTTTTTGTGATAATTTTATTCATATCTCTTTCGTCTTCAGCAAGTAATATTCTCATATATTTATCCTTTCGTATGTATATTATAACTATACCATATCAACATTAAAAACAGATTAAATGCTTTGGACATACGGTATTAGCGTTATGCTTTAGCAAGTAACAGAAGCCTAACTGCTTGCGCAGTAAGGCTTCTGTTTTTTGATACTCTTTTCTGTTTTAAGGTTAGCGTAGTAGAATATTTTAAACATCAGCTAACATTTCTAACTAGGCGTATAGAGTTTAAAATATTATCTTCACCCTCTGAAAGCGCATCGCTCCCTTCATATTTGGGCGAGAATCGTACAGCGCCTGCACCATGAGAGGTATATCCAAAGGCTACATACCACGCAGAATCATATTCGGGTGCCATTTCACTGAAATAGGCTGAAGTGCTTGTCCAGTAATAGTAGTTCTCGTTTTCCAACAGCTCTGTGCAGGTAAAATAATCTTGATTGTTGGCAGGGTATGAACCATCATAACTGACTATGCTTTGAAGCTCTTTAACATTTGGCAATCGCCAATCATCATATCCGGCAAAAGTGGAGTTTTCTGCGAGCAATAGTGCTTCTTCCCAATTGGTAGCAACGCCTAAATCCGCTTCCATCCACATAAGAGCTGACGCATTATCGGTAATTGTGCCGTCGCCATTATTTGTGTAGTCTTCTTCGCCATAAACATCACCGCGCACAGCACGAACGTACTTACCCATTTGCGTTGAATTAGCAGGATATGCCTTGATATGTCCGGTGAGATGATTGACTCCAAAAGCTATATCTCCAAGACGTTCGTCACCTTCTACCAGGTTATAATCTGCGCACCAATACTGTCCTTCTTCTTTGGAAATGCTTCCGTCGGAAGATGTGCTTGGGGGCGGCTGTGTGTTAAATTCTGAATTGTCTCCATCTTGCGGCATTTCTTGCGCCTCATCCCCTTGCGGGGCTCCGCCTTG
>CAYJEW010000052.1:6001-12977 GCA_964369525.1 uncultured Oscillospiraceae bacterium
CCTTGCGGGGCTCCGCCTTGTGGGGCTCCATCTTGTGCATCCGATTCTGATGTGTCAAAGCCAAAATACTCAGTATCAAGGTATGGCCAGCCTGTTTCAAAATCGCTTATAGAAAATAACTCTTCCGCTGTTGGAAGACGCCAATCATCGTAGCCTGCAAATGAAAGGTTGTTGCAATACTCCACAGCCTCATCATAGGTCATTTTACCGCTATCGGGAAGCGTAATCCATGTTAATCCGGTGTTTGCATCATAAGTGGTACCATCATCGTTTACAGTAAAAGCAAACTCCACATCGTTATAATCCCCATCTTGGCCATAAAATCCGGTGGAGGTATCTACTATATTTCCATCGGCATCATAGGTGGATGTTTGACCTGTTGTAACAATTGTGGCTGTATAGCTTGGCAAGGCAGGTGTTGCTTCCGATGCCTCCTCCGAAGCCTGTGATGATGCATTTATTTGTGTTTCGGACGCTGCACCAGTTTCAGCACTACATGCCGACAAACCAAAGCACAGTGCAAACATCATAGCCGCAAATCTTTTTTTCATAAAGTTCTCCTTAAGATTTAAATATAAATGCAGTTATCATATGCTGATGTATACATATTTAATATACTTAAAACACAAACTCACAAAATCGTTATAAATATTTTGCATGCCATGCTTGAGCCGTATTTGTAAAAAAACAAGCTTATATTTTTGCAGGTTTCTTTTTGTTTATTATGGCCTGCTGTCTTGGGGCTGCATTAGGCCTGGGTTGGTAGGTTGCCTGCCTCCGGGGTTGCCAGCTCCTGCCATACCGCCTTGAAGTACAGGCTCTATATTGTTTCCGTTTGCGTCTACAACACTACCGCCTGAAATAGTATATACTCCGGTAACGTCCAGTTCACTATCTCCACCTGCATAGAGGGCATTCACTTCTATTGTTATCATACCGCCTTCTATGGTTAAGTCGCCGTTAGAGTCAATTCCATCTCCCATAGCTTTAAGCGAAATTATTCCATCGGTAATGTGCACATATCCGGTTTCACTGCTGGCATTTATTGCATCATCAAGCACATTTATGGAGATATTCCCACCGTTTATTGTAACGGTATCTCCTTCCAGCCCTTCATATGCATTCTCCACCACTAAATTCATGTCATTTATCACCAGATTGATATCGGCATGAATTGCGTCGTCGCCTGAAAGTATATGATAGGTTCCGCCGTTTATCGTTACGTTATTGTTGGCATGAATTGCATCTTCATAGGCGGAAATATCCAATTCGCCGCCATTCAGCACTAGGTCTAAGCCTTTAAGGCCTTTCATGCTGTCTTCAAGCAGGCTGCTAGGCTGCACAACACCTGCAGAGCCCTCTCCACGTGTGATTTCGTTTAACACTTCGGCAAATCCGCCACCCGCTACAATATCAAAAACTCCGTCATCAATTTGAAGGGTTTGCTCTGCGCTTATCCCATCGTTTTGCGCTGTAATATTAAAATTACCACTTGTGATAATTAAATTCCCTTTATCTGCCTCTTCATCGTTTGAGGCTTTAAGGCCATCTTTTCCTGCTGTAACGGTTATATTGCTTTCACTGATAGCAAGCAGGTCTTTACCTACTATTCCGTCTTCAATAGCGGTTACGGTAATTGTGCCGCCACTAATTATTAAGTCATCGCGGCTGTTTATGCCGTCGCTGTATAAAGTGGTAACCACAAGGCTTCCGCCACCGGTAATAAATGTATCTGCCCGTGAATAGAGCGCCGCCGATGGAAACTCTTCATCGGTAGTAATAATTTCGCCTTGGGTAACGGTGTTTTCACCCTCAAGTATAATTACAGCATCCTGTGCTTCAATGATATTGATGGGTGTGCCGTTTTCACTGTTTACATTTGCGCCATTTAATATAAGATACACTGCACCATCGTCGATATCTTTATTCACGTTCACTGTTATGCTGCTGTAGTCTCCGGCAAACTCGTATGTTCCGCTTTCGGTAATTAAAGCATCCGGCTCGCTTATTAGTATAGCGTCAGACCATATTGCGTCTGCAAAAGAATTGTCCGGAAATGCCAGCGCTGAAACGCTAGACTGGCTCGCCTCTGACGTTGGCTCTTGGGATGTGGCCGCGCTGTTATAAGCAGAACTTTCATCTGTACTGCTACACCCTGCAAAAATTAACATCGCAATTATCAAAGCAATCATTATTTGTTTTTTCATATATATACACCTACTAAATTTTATTTTTTAATTATGAAGCATAGCGCCCCACAAACTATTGCCACAATTCCTATGCCCGCCAGTACGGTTTGATATACAGAAGCCGTACCTGCAATTTCAAAAACTCCACGAAGCATAGAGCTTAATAACAAAGCCACTACCCCTGTGTGGTACAAATGAGTGGCAAAAAAATGGTTTGGACTACTTTTTTTAAATATCATGCATAATGTGCCGCCGATGGCGCCAAAAACTAAAGGAAAAAAAAACATATAGCTCATATATGGAGACGTTACTCCGTGAGAAAACAAAGAGTATGCATAAGCAAACAACATGCAACATAATGTTACGCCAAGATATGGCAACACCCGTTTTTGAAAGTAAAACTTGCGTACATGAGTCTTGCTACTCTTGCTATCCAATGTATACAATATCGCTAACGCTCCTCTCTTGTATGTCTCGCCCGTTTGTTGTGGGGTTGTTTACCACTTCGCCCATAAACACCATGGTGGCAGAGCCGCCACCGTCTAAATTATATGCCACCTCGCAGCCATACGAGCTTAAAACTATTGCCATTTCTTCAAGAGATAACCCCTCGCTTTGGCTTGTTCTGCCATCTGCTACCATAAATATATAGTGGTTTTCTTCTATCATAGCAATAGCTGTGCGTGGGTTGCTTTGGTCTTCGCGCTCCACCTGACTGTTTGCGTCTACTAATATTTCACCGTTTGAAATAAGCCCCGGGCCAAAAGAAAAAATTTGTACAGCACCGTTAGCCTCAAGTTCTGCTGCCGATATGCTACTTTCGTCAATTATTTCCATGCTACCATCTGCGTAAATTACTAAATCTTCGTTGCCATCTTCCATCATCACATCTCGGTATAAATACCCATTCCGCATTACATATCCATAATCACGAAACCCGTAATAATCGCCGTTAATAGCCAGTATAGCTCCGCTTTGCTCGGCTATCACCGACGTTTTTTCTTTGACATTCGTGCCAAAAGAATTTTCTGCGAGGCCTGCTTGTAAATACGAGCTATCGGATATTATTATTTCAGCTATATAAATATCAGTTTCAAATTCTCTGATAGTATCAATAGTTATTTCTATGTTTCCGTCGGTGTAGCTGGTTTGGGTGATAACAGGCTCGCTAGCATTTTGCTGTGCGCCCGCATTTGCTTCGGTGCCACCTGCAGTAGCACCATCCTCTATATTCTCGCTTGCTGCACCACCGCTTACGCTTTGCCGGTTTAAATACTCATCATCCATCGCCACCACATTTTGTGGCATAACAAACCTGTTTAGCAGTGTAAACGCAACAAAAAAAACAAAAAATACCGTTGCGCAAAATTTCCAGATTTTAGAAGCTTTTCTTGTGTTCATATCCTACCTATAGTCCATTAACAAACATTTCCTGCTTGCCAATAATAATTTCAAGGTTTCCATTTCTGGTTCTGAGCTGGTCGATGAGCTCTTTTTCGGCGCCTATATCTTTTAGCTCAATTTCATAGCTCAGCTTAAAAAGGCTGCCCATGTTGGTGGTTTTTACAGAAACCAGCTTCGCTTTCTTTGTGAAACGCTCAAACACATCATCAAATACATTGGTGTAGTTTAAACTTTCGGGTATGGTAATTTGCAGGGTGCGAGTTCCGTGTTCCTTCTCTTCGCCAAAATTGCTTGTGTTTAAAACCAGTGCAAATATGCATGCTATAAGCGAAAACAGCACTGCAAAACCTATGTATCCCATGCCTATTGTAAGCCCCGTGCACATTGCGGTAAAAATAGCTATAATCTCTTTTGCCGTGCCAGGCATTGAGCGAAACCGCACCAAGCTAAATGCACCTGCCACAGCAACACCTGCGCCAATATTCCCGTTAACCATAATAATTACCATTGTTACCGCTATTGGTAACAGCGCCAATGTTACCACAAACCCCTTAGAGCTTTTCTCTTTATAGGAGTATACCTTAGCCATAAAAACACCTAAGATAATGGAAGCCACCATGCAAATAAAGAAATCTTCTAAGGAAATATTCATGCTGGTTGTGGTATTAAAAATTCCTGTAAATATTTCGCTAAGCATTGGATATCCCCCTAAATGAGCTTACAAATTCCTGCAAAAAGTATGTTTGATAAGCTGTGCCGTATTTTGAAAATGAAGTTTTGTAAATTTTATTTTTATCTAGAAAGTGCAAAAACCACATAGGCAGTCCCATAACGGTTTTCACTTCCAGCAATACATACTCGTCTGACAAAACCGATTTGTCGCCATCGTTTTCGTATAAGCTAATGTCGTTATCACGGGTCTTAATATTAAAATCAAATGTTAGCCTAAAGTTTTCATCCTGTTTCGAAAAAAACGCCTCTCGATCGTAAGCCAAGTACACTTTGGGCTTTATTTCGTCATGGCTACGCTTAAAATAGTCAATCTCGCTTAATATTTGCGAGTTCTGCGCAAGGCTTATATCATCGCACAAATAAGACATCACATTTTCCCAGCTATCATATACTCGCCTTTTATACACAACACCGTTAAATTTTTTCTTCAGTTCAATAAATGCGGTGCTGTCGGCACGTGGGGTTCCGTAACACCTAACCCTTAGTTTTTCTTTGTACTTTGGTTTTTCCAGTGAGCTTCTTATTATTCTAAAGTCATCTGTATCAAAATAGATATTGCTTATTTTGTGCCTGCCATATTCATCCAGTTGCATATCGCACGGCAATATATTTAAAAGGTTTTCATGCTGCTCTTTTGTTAATATATACTTAAGCTCATAACGTTTAAAATTTGTTTGCATCATAGTGTATCTCCCTTTCGGCAATAAGCTTACTTTACATATTCAGTATATAAACCCAACCTTAAACTTACTTAAAAAATAAAACTCGTTTTTAAATAAAAATCACCCTACAATATACTGTAAGGTGATTTTACGATATTAACTTTAAACATACTTTAAAAAACAACAGAGATTATTATTTCTTGGCCTGTTTTGCTCTCGGCCGAAATTTTGGCTTTGTGTTTATCACAAATAGATTTTGCTACCGACAAACCAATGCCAAACCCTTTAGCCTCGCTGCTTCGCGACTCATCGGCACGGTAAAACCGTTCAAACCAATTGCTGTGTTTACCTATTTCGATGGCATCGCATGAGTTTTGCATAGAAAATACTACCTTGTTTCCACTGCTTGAAAGAGTAGCTTTAATACTTTTATTGCTATATTTTATAGCGTTTTCAATTAATATGGCAACAAGCTTTCTAATAAGCGCTTCATCTCCATTATAGGAAATGTTTTTATCTATCTTGCAGTCAAACTCTAAATCAGCATTTTTTATAGCAGTAGTAAATTCGCTTAATGTGTCGTTTACTGCATCTGAAAGCGAAAAATCTGTTTTTAGCATAGTGGTTTGTTCTTCATCAAGCCGAGTAAGCGAAATTAAGTTTTCCACCAGTGCATCCAGTCTTGATGTCTGCGATTTTATGCTGCCCACCCATTCACTCTCGCCGCTATCAATCTCTATAACGTCGCAGTCTGCTTTTATAATAGCAAGCGGCGTTTTAAACTCGTGGCTAACATCGGTTATGAATCTTTTCTGTTTTTCGTAGCTTTCGGCTATAGGCGAAACAGCTTTTTTAGACAGTAAGCACGACAATATAAAAATCAAAACCACAGCCGAGCTTACTATTAAAACAGAATAGAGCATATAGTTTTCAAAGCCAATAATGTCTTCTTCAATATCAAGAAAGATATATGTATATCCAACAGGATTTTGGGTTTTTATAAATCTGAAATCATCAACCCTGCCCGAAGTTTTGCCCAGCTCGTTTATTCTTTCAACATATGCTCTGGCCTCACCTGAAGAAACTGAGCTTATATTTTTTGTATCTATGTAGACTATTCTGCCATCTGCGTTGGAGTTAACTATAAAAAACCTTGTTGTAAACGCAAATTCTCTTGGAAGCATTGGGTGCGGCGGGGCGCCTGCGCTTGAGTATAAGTTGCCACCAGCTAATATATCCAGAACATCATCAGAATACGACATAATAGAACTATAGTTTATAATATTTATAGCCACAGCTATTAAAAGCATAACCACAACGCTTATTACAGTTGTAAGCAAAACAAACTTTTTTTGTAGTTTTTTTAGCATGTTACGCCTCCAAAGAATAGCCTGTGTTCCGTGTTGTTTTAATTTCCGCTTTAGTTTCAAGCAGTGCTAGCTTCTTTCTAAGGTAGGATATATACACCCAAACCACATTTAGCTCTGCGTCGCTATCATATCCCCAAATTTTCTCCATAAACCGCTCTGCCGAAATTATATGCCCTTTGTTAATCATAAGCATTTCCATCATCTGGAACTCTTTGCTTGCAAGTTTAAATGAATTTTTGTCAGAATAAAGCTCGAAAGTTTTACGGTTAAGGTGTATATCGCCTACTGTAAGAATGGACGAGGCGCTGCTGCTTGCGCTTCTTGTAATGGCCCTTATTCGTGCTAAAAGTTCCTTTGTATCAAAAGGTTTTGTAAGGTAATCATTAGCACCCAAATCAAGCCCTGTTATTTTGTCTTCTATTTGCGATTTTGCAGTTAACATAATTACAGGGACTAGATTTCCCTTTTCTCTAATGGTTTTTAGCACGGTGAGTCCGCTTAACTTCGGCATCATTATATCTAAAATTACAGCGTCATAATTGCCAGCCTCCAAAAAAGCAAGCGCATCTTCGCCATTGAAAACTGTATCAACGGAGTAGTTGTAGTGTTTTAATATTTT
>CAYJEW010000053.1:0-12578 GCA_964369525.1 uncultured Oscillospiraceae bacterium
GAATGTTGGCAGAGCCGCAGTGCTCACAGGTGGTTGGAGTGCCTTCGCTTACGGTAATTTCTTCGCAGGCATCACAGTACCATGCAGGTATTCTGTGGCCCCACCAAAGCTGGCGAGAGATGGTCCAGTCGCGTGTATTTTCCATCCAGTGAAGGTATGTTTTGGTGAAGCGCTGTGGCACAAAACGTATATCGCCATCGTTAACCGCTTGCACCGCAGGCTGTGCAAGCGGCTGCATCTTCACAAACCACTGCAGGCTTACCATTGGCTCTATTGTAGTGCCGCAGCGGTAGCAGGTACCAACACTATGCGCATGCGCCTGTGTTTTTACAAGAGCGCCCTGCTCTTCAAGGTCTTTCACTATCGCTTTGCGTGCGTCGTAACGGCTAAGGCCCTCATATGCACCGCCGTTTTGGTTTATATGTGCATCGTCGGTTAAAACTTTAATGATGGGCAACTCGTGGCGGCGGCCCAGCTCGAAATCGTTAGGGTCGTGGGCGGGTGTGATTTTTACAACACCTGTGCCAAACTCCATGTCTACGTACTCGTCGGTGACAACGGGTATTTCGCGGCCTACCAGCGGCAGTACCACCGTTTTGCCGTGCAGGTGGGTATAGCGACTGTCGGACGGGTGCACCGCAACGGCGGTATCTCCCAGCATGGTTTCGGGGCGGGTGGTGGCTACCGTGATGTATTCGTCGCTACCTGTTACCTTATAGCGGATATGCCAAAAATTGCCCTCTTGGTCTTGATGCTCCACCTCGGCATCGGAGATGGAGGTTAGGCAGTTGGGGCACCAGTTTATGATGCGCTCGCCACGGTAGATTAAGCCTTGGTCGTACAGCGCTTTGAACACATATGCCACTGCCTCGCTACAACCTTCGTCCATAGTAAAGCGCTCACGGCTCCAGTCGCAGCTGCTGCCAAGTTTTTTTAGCTGCTGCACAATACGGCCGCCGTACTGCTCTTTCCAGCGCCATGCACGTTTTAGGAATTCGTCTCGCCCGAGGTCTTCTTTGGATATGCCCTCGCCTTTCATCTCTGCTACAATGCGTGCTTCTGTGGCGATGGAGGCATGGTCTGTGCCGGGAATCCACAGTGCGGAATAACCCTGCATACGCTTGAAGCGGGTGAGAATATCTTGCCATGTGTTGTCCATAGCGTGGCCCATATGCAGCTGGCCTGTAATGTTAGGCGGAGGCATGGCTATGGTGTATGGTTTTTTCTGTGGGTCCGGCTTTGGGGTGAACCAGCCGCCGTTTTGCCAAAATGCGTAGGTAGTTTCCTCTACCTGCGCGGGATTATATACCTTTTCAAGTTGTTTCATTTACTAATGCTCCTCTTTTGCTGAAAAATAAAAAGCCGCCCCTATCAAGGGACGACTGAATGCCGTGGTACCACCCAAGTTGCTTGTATTACACAAGCCGCTTTTCGCCTTTAACGCAGGCTGTACGGGAAACACTGGGCTAGCGCTTTGCATTTCCGGCTCACAAGTTACAGCTATGGTTTGCATATACCGCCCTTGCAGCCGTGGGGCGACTCTCTATAAAATGCGTATTGCACAGCCCTCTTGTTCGATGCCTTATATCATATGTATAATATTATAGTAAGGTGTTGAGGGCTTGTCAATTATACTTTTAATATGCCGATATCTATCGTAGCTGTTTAATGCATTGCATAGAGGAATTTACATGTAAGTACACACAACGTTATTTTATAGAATATTAATATATTTTATGGTATAATATGTTAAGAATGTGTTTAATGAAACAACCATAAGCTTAATAAGTACTGTTAGACGCTCATTTGCTATTGTTTACACTATCATTATGGGATGATTTATATGAAAAGAATTTACGAATCATGGTTTCATAACTCCCCACTTAAAATAAAATTTCTGCCAACCCAGATAACCATCCTTATTTTGATGGTTATTATGGGCATTTTGGCGGTTGCGTCGGTTTTGACAATAAACCGCATGACGCAGGAGGTTTTTTCAAAAAACGTTCGTAAAACCGAAGAACTGAACGATATTATAAGAACCATGTATGTTTGCCGTGTACTCGGCCGAGACATACTGCTTTCGGACAACCAGGAAAGCCAGTTTTTGCTTTACAGCCAATACATTGCGGCATTTGAACTGCTGGACAGGCAGATGGATGATTTTGTTGACAACATTTCCACCGAAGACAAGCGCATAATCTTTAATGAAATTATTGAACAAAAAAACATATACCGTGACAGCATGATACTCTCGGCTGACATTGACATGCAGGGCGGCGCTTTTGAGGATGCGCTTAGGGCGTTAACCGATGTTACCCCTATTGCCAACGAATTTTTTGGTAGCATAGATGAGTTTTTGGCTGAGGAAAAAATAGCAATGGAAAGCGCCATTGAACAAAGCAACAATACAGCATTAGCTGTTTTCGTTATAATTATAGCTGTAAATATTATAGGCATTATTTTGGTGTATGCTCTGGGCCGTGCACTTACCAACATGATTAGCACTCGAATGATACTGCTAGAAACCTCGGTTTCTAAAATTACGCATACCAACAACATGAAAACCCCTATACCGGGCATGCTTTTCACCGCAGACGAGATGGGACATATTGCTATTGCTGTAGACCACCTGCGAGAGATGATTTTGGCGTTTTCTTTTAGCGACCCACTTACACAAGGCTATAACGCTGTTGCATACCACAATGAGATTGACGAGATCTTTAACCCCCACCAAAGCAACCCTGAAGACAAAAAGTTTTGGTGTGTTATATTTGATATGAACAACCTAAAGGTAATTAACGATTCTTTAGGCCATATAGAGGGAGACATTACCATACGCAAAACCCACGCGATACTTACCGAATGTTTTTCACAGTATGGTAAAATTTTTAGGATTGGTGGCGACGAATTTGTAGCCATACTTAAAAAGTGTACTGCAGAAGATATTGAAGATTGTATTGCACTTATGCACCGCAAGCTTGATTACGCAAACCGCGGACGCTCATTGTCGTTTTCTATTGCGTGCGGGTACGATGAGTTCCATGGTAATACACGCGAAGAGTTTGAAGAGCATTTTAAATCCGTTGATAAAAAGATGTATATAAATAAAGAAGCCATAAAACAAAATCGAGCACGGCTTATACCACCATCCGACGATTAAACACTTCAAAATACTGCGGTGCAGCAACAGGCTGTACCGCAGTATTTTTTTGCAAAGTTTATACCAAAAATTATAATATGTACTTGTTTGACAATGATTACATGTATAAAGATTGCCTAAAAAATTTATGGCTTTTTGTCGCTAATGCACTTTTTGTTAAAAATTAAACAATACCCCTTTTTTTATACACAAAAAGGCATTATAATAAGGTGTGTTTAATTATAGAGGCTTTGTTGTGCAAACGGTAAAGTTTCTAATTATTAGTATGAATGTTTGAGAGGAGATCATCATGCAACTATCACAAGAAATTAGAGACCTGCAAGACCTAGTCCGCGAGTTTGTGGACAAAGAGATCATCCCTAACGTAGCTGAATACGACCGCAGCGGCGAGCTGGCCACACCTTTGTACGACAAGTGCGTAGAGATGGGCCTGAACGCTTTGTACATGCCCGAAGAGTACGGCGGCCCTGCCCTTAGCACCTTGGCTGCTGCTGTTGTGTGCGAAGAGCTTGCACGCGGCGACTCCGGCATTGCTACCACCTGTGGCGCTACCGGCCTTGCCAGCCTGCCTGTTATGCTAGGCGGTACACCCGAGCAAAAAGACCTTTGGTGGAAAACCGTTGCAGAAAAACACTTTGCAGCATTCTGCCTAACAGAGCCCGGCGCCGGCTCGGACGCTGCTAACATGCGTACAACCGCTATTGCAGACGGCGACGACTATATCATCAACGGCACAAAATGCTTTATCACCAACGGCGGCATTGCCGGCATTTACACCGTGCTTGCAACTGTGGACCGCGAGCTTGGCTACAAAGGCCTTACCGCATTTATTGTAGAGCGCGACCGCGACGGCGTTTCGATTGGTAAAGAAGAAGACAAGATGGGCATGCGTCTTTCTAACACCACCGAAGTTGTGTTTGACAACGTGCGCATTCCTGCCTCGCACATGCTGGGCAAAATTGGCGATGGCTTTAAAATTATCATGAAAACTCTGGACGCATCGCGCCCCAGCATTGGTCTTTCGGGTGTTGGCGTTGCACAGCGCGCTTTGGACGAGTGCGTTAAGTACTCCAAAGAGCGTGTACAGTTTGGCAAACCTATTGCAAAACTGCAGGCTGTGCAGTTCATGATTGCCGACATTGCTATTGCTATGGAAACAGCACGTCAGATGGGCTACCACGCAGCTGAGCTTATCGACCTTGGCGACAAGAGCGCTACATATGCTGCGGCTATTGCTAAAGCATACGGTTCGGACATTGCTATGCAGGCTGCTACCGACGCAGTGCAGATACTTGGCGGCTACGGCTATATGCGTGAGTACCCTGTGGAAAAACTGATGCGCGACGCTAAGTTGCTTCAGATTTTTGAGGGCACAAACCAAATTCAGCGTGGCATCATTGCAGGTTCTCTGCTTCGCTAATTTGTGAATATCTACATGGTTTACATGGCTTTTCTTAAGCCTTAAAAGGGGTTTTATAATGCGGCAGCGCTTTGCGGGAGATTGCCTGCAGAGCGCTGCCGATATGTATGAGCTACACATTAGTATATTTGTTAAATAATTTTAGCTAAGGAGAGTAACATCAAGTGAATATTTTGGTTTGTGTAAAACAGGTACCTGATACCACCGAAATTAAGATTGACCCTATTACCAACACACTTATTCGTGCCGGCGTGCCCAGCATTGTAAACCCGTTTGACGGATATGCGCTGGAGATGGCTGTGCGCCTAAAAGAAAAACATGGTGGCACCATTACAGCGCTTTGCATGGGCCCAGAGCAAGCAAAAGAAGCCCTACGTAGCTGTATTTCTGTGGGTGCGGACAAGGCTTTTCTTGTAAGTGACAGGCTGTTTGGTGGTTCGGACACGCTGGCTACCAGCTACATTTTGGCCGAAACCATTAAATATCTGGAAAAAGAAAACGGCAAGTACGACCTTATCTTCTGTGGCAAACAGGCTATTGACGGCGACACCGGACAGGTTGGCCCTGAGATTGCAGAGCATATGGACATTGCCCAGATTACATATGTGGCCGAGATGGACATGGCCGACGAGAAAACTGTTCGTGCTGTGCGCGAGGGCGACGCACACAAAGAAGTTATTGAAACACAAACACCTGCTGTTGTTACTGTTATCAAAACCGCTTGGGAGCCTCGCATGGCTACACTAAAGAGCAAAATGGAGGCCCGTAAGGCCGAGATTGCTACCATTACCTCTGCTGAGCTAACTGATATTGATACCACACGCATTGGGCTTAAAGGCTCGCCCACTAAGGTTAAAAAGACCTTCACACCTGACCTGCGCAAAAACGGCGTGAAGATAGTTATGGAAGACTGTAATGAATGCGTTGACGGCGTATGCAGTTTTCTTGCCGAGATTCGGGCAATATAGGAGGGCATGAGAATAATGGATAACTTAAAAGATTACAAAAACTTGTGGGTATACATTGAAGAAGAAGAAGGCCGCCCAAAAAGCGTTGGCCTAGAGCTGCTTGCACCGGGCCGTGAGATGGCTGACAAGCTTGGCGAAAAGCTGATTGCTGTTGTGGTTGGTAAAAACGTGGACGATGCTGTGGCTGCTGCTACCGCACACGGTGCAGACGAGATTATTTTGGTGCAGGGCGATGAGTACTCGCACTACAACACCGAAGGCTTTACCTATGCTATGGAGCAGCTTGTAAACAAATACAAGCCTTCTGTTATTTTGATTGGTGCTACCAACAACGGCCGCGACCTTGGCCCTCGCCTGGCTTGCCGTCTGGACACCGGCCTTACAGCCGACTGTACCTCGCTTTCGATTGACGAGGAGAGCGGAAACATGGCATGGACCCGCCCTGCATTTGGCGGTAACCTAATGGCTACCATTCTTTGCCCAGACAGCCGCCCACAGATTGGTACTGTGCGCCCCGGCGTGTTTAAAAAGGCAGAGGCTGACGCTTCGAGAAAAGCTGAGATTGTACGCGAAGACATTAGCGTACCTGCAGGCGTTGTGCGCACAAAGCTGATTGAAGTGCTTAAAGAAGCCGGCGTTGAGATGGTTAACCTAGAAGAGAGCGAAGTTATTGTATCGGGCGGCCGCGGTATGGGCAAGCCTGAGAACTTCTCGCTTATCAAAGAGCTTGCCGACGCTTTGGGCGGTGCTGTGGGCTCGTCGCGTGCGGCTGTTGACGCAGGCTGGATTGACCACATGCATCAAGTAGGCCAAACCGGCAAAACCGTACAGCCTAAAATTTATGTTGCTTGCGGCATTTCGGGCGCTATACAGCATCTGGCCGGCATGGCATCTTCTGACATTATCATTGCTATTAACAGCGACCCAGACGCACCTATCTTTGACGTAGCTGACTATGGCATTGTAGGCAACCTATTTGAGGTACTGCCTGCGCTTACAAAAGAAATTCGTGAGATGAAAGCAAAACAGTAACACCTATTTCTTTAAAAACCAATTAAATAAGCCATCAGCGAGTGTATTGCTGATGGCTTATTTTTTTAGTATTGGTAAAGTACAATGAGTTGACGTATGAAATTATGCTTGGCTTTGAATGTAGGCTGCCACCTTTTTGTCGTCGTTTTTTACATGGCTTATCAATGCAAATACCGCACGGTTTAGCTCAGCCAGTGAATTGAAGTCTGCCCCATTTTTTAGCAGGGCGTCGCCCACGCTTTGGCTTAGCTTTTTAAAGCCTTCATGGGCCTGCTTATGAGCTTTATAGGCCGGGTAGTTAACCGATTGCTGTAATTTTTCTTCATCGTTAAAATGTTTAATGATATATTTTTGTAGGAAGCTGATTGTGCTCTCTATGCTATCACGTCCCTTACCGGAGTTGCAGGCATCCATAAGGTTATTTATAGCATCAAAGAGCTCTTTATGCTGGGCGTCAATTTGTGGGTGGCCCGTCAATAATTCGGGTGTTAGTTCGTATTTTTTCATGAATTCTCCTTTTTGTTTTCAGCGTGTTGCATGCGGCGTGGTTTGGCAATAAAAGCTCACAGGTTATCTAAGGCTTTTATTGGCCCATTAAACGGGCCCGGCAAGGTTTGCCGCACCTGAGGAATATTGCTATAGGCTTATGGCCAAATCGTTAGCCTGACGGATAGCGTCTATTACCTGCCCTACACGCTGGGCGTCGCCAATAAGGTGAAGGTTTTGCACCTTATCTTTTAGCATATCGTACAGCGCTGTATTGCTGCGCGAGCCTACCGCCATTACCACGCCGTCGCATGGGATTGTGACGGTTTTGGTGGTGTTTTCTTTTTTATCGGTAACCTCTATTACCGCTTCGCCATCGCCTACTTGAAGCAGCTTGGAGAAAGAGTGCATAGCTACGCCCATACGTTTTAGATCGTCCAGCACAGGCCAGCCTGTGCCCGGGGCAAAGCCTGCGCCTATTTTTGCAAGTTCTACAATTGTTACTGTGCGCTCGCTATAGTAAATTAGGCTTTGAAGTTTTTCTATACTTTCGGCCTTTTGGCTCATAAGAAAGTGTAGTTGTTCTGCGCTGATAGCGCCACCATGTACAAGATGCTGAGCTGTTTCGCAGCCTACCGAGCCGCCGCCAACAACCAGAATGTTTTGGCCGGGGAACACCTTTTCTTCCAGTACATCTGCCGCAAAATATACAGGCGGCTCTTTGCCTTGCATTGGAAGCTTAATGGTGTTTGGCACAACGCCTGTGGCCACGATAATGTCATCGAAAGCGCCTGCTGTAACGTTTTCTACCGTGGCTGTTTTGCCTAGCTCTACATTTACGCCAAGCTTTGTAAGCATGGCTCTATGATAGCGGGAGAGGTTTTCGAACTCGCGCTTGCCCGGAGGGGCATACACCGTGCTAAGCTGGCCACCAATATTCAGGCCTTTTTCCCACAGCGTTACGCTATGGCCCTGCTCGGCCGCTCTTATTGCAAACTCGCATCCGCCCGGACCTGCGCCTATAACCAAAACATTTTTTATTTTTTCAGGCTTTTTACTATCTGTAAATAGGTATTCTCGCCCTGCCTGACCATTTACCAGACACTCTACCGGCTGGCCAAAGAATGTTTTGGCAAGGCAGCCTTGGTTGCAAGCAACGCACCCTCTTATCTCATCTTCTTGCTCATTGTGGGCTTTATTTACCCAATCTGGGTCTGCCACAAGCGGGCGCGAAACGCCTACCAGCTCTGCTTGGCCCAGCGCAAGGATATGCTCGGCTACTTCTGGGCGGTTGATGCGATTGCAGGCAATAACCGGAATATTTACCGCTTTATTGATGGCCGAGGCAAGGTATGCAAAGCCGCCACGGGGAAGGTCGCCCGGGAGCTGAGGCACACGGGTTTCGTGCCATCCGCCTGTAATATTCAAAAGGTCTACCCCTGCTGCGTCTAGCAGTTTTGCAAACTCTATGGCGTTATCGTTTGTGTTTGAGCCGGGCACAAAGTCGTTGCCGGCAATGCGCATAATTATTGGATAGTCGCTACCTACCGCCTCTCGCATGGCCTTTACTACCTCTAGTGGAAAGCGGGTGCGGTTTTCCCAGCTACCGCCGTATTCATCGGTGCGCTGGTTTGTAAGCGGCGAGAGGAACTGCGATATTAAGTAGCCTGCCGAGCCAAGAATTTCTACCGTGTCGAAGCCTGCCTGTTTTGCACGCAGGGCACCTGCAGCCCAGTTTGCTATAACATCATCTATGTCTTGCTTTGTCATCTCTCTTGGGGTTTCACGAGAAAAGTGCGAATAAACTGCACTTGGGGATATTGGCTGACGACCTGCATTCATTTTAGAGCTTGAGTAACGGCCCGCATGATATAACTGCACGCCAACCTTTGCGCCACGGCTATGTATACCGTCGGTGAAAGCCTTATAGCCTTCTATAAATTTGTCTTCTTGCAAGCTCATCATTGAGAGCGTACCGCCGAAGTCATCGAAACGGCAACCGCCTACAATGATAAGTGCTACGCCGCCCTCTGCACGGCGCCAGTAGTAGTTTGCAAACCGCTCTGTACATGCGCCGTCGGGAGTGTATAGGTGGGGCAACGCCGGCATAACTACTCGGTTTTTAAGTTGCATTCCGTTGATGGTGATAGGGGTAAAAATACGCTCATATTTCATAACTTTCACTTCCTCCTCATTGCTGTGCCTATAAAATACACTATATTAAATGATACCATAAAAAAATTAGTTTGAGCAATGAAATATATTGTTTTGCTTAGGTAGATGTCACAAATTTCTACAGACTTTTTAGCAGCATGCCAAATTGTGCATATGGTGGTTTTTCATGGATAGTGCTTTGGCTAAGGAATAATATTTTTGTGCATAAAAAAGCAAACCCCTAAAGCGGCTGCGCTCTTGGGGCTGCGGTATATTTGTTATACTATTATAGGCCGGCCAGCGTAGCAAAGCTTTGCGCAAGATTTGTGTACAGTGTTTTGTACAACGCAAAATATGGTGCATACTGTGCTGTGGCCATAGCGTTTGGCGGCTGTGGTGGATTTTTTTGTACAGCGGCTTCGGCCGCCTGCCCTACCGACGAGAACACGCCTGTGCCAACGCCTGCAAGCAGTGCTGCACCAAGCGCTGCGCCTTGGTCGTTAGCCAGTGTGTTTACAGGGCAGGAGTATAGGTCTGCAAGCATTTGGCGCCATAGCTGCGAGCGGCTACCGCCGCCACAGATGGTCATATCGCTGAGCGGTAGACCCATCTCGCTGAACACGTCCACACATTCACGCTGGGAGAAGGCTACCCCCTCCATGACAGCTCGGATTAGGTGCGCCCTTGTGTGCATTGCAGAAAGGCCGAAGAAGACGCCACGGCAGTCGGGGTCTGGGTGGGGGCTGCGCTCGCCCATTAGGTATGGCAAAAACAGCAGTTTTTCTGCGCCAATTGGTACATCTGCAGCAAGTTTATCCATAATAACATAGGGGTCTACACCTTGGTTTTCGGCCGCTTGCATCTCGGGGCCGCAGCAGGTATCTCGCAGCCATTTAAGGCTAAGGCCTGCGGCCTGGGTGCAGCTCATAACGGTGAACATGCCCGGCACACTGGCGCATAGGCCGTGTACCCTGCCCTGCAGGTCTACATGCAATTTCTTGCTAACCGCATACACAACTGCCGATGAGCCTATGGTGGTGAACGCACTGCCCTCTGCTACAACGCCTGTGCCCACGGCGGCCGCTGGGTTATCGCCTGCGCCGCCAACCACAACCGTGCCCTCGGCAAGGCCTGTTAGAGCTGCGGCGGCCGCATGCACCTTGCCTGTAACATCTGGGCTTTCGTGCATTTTGGGTAGCATGGCGGCGTCGATGTTGAACGCAGTTAGCAGTTCGCTACTCCAGCAGCGTTTTTCTATATGCATTAACTGCATACCCGAGGCGTCGCTAACCTCTGTGGCAAACTCGCCCGTGAGCATATATCTTATATAGTCTTTGGGTAGCAAAATGTGTGCGCATTTTTCGTATATTTCGGGCTGGTTGTTCTGCACCCACAATATTTTGGCGGCGGTGAAGCCTGTCATGGGTGGGTTTGCGCTAAGCTCTATGATACGCTTTTTGCCGAGGGCTTGCTCCATCTGCTCGCACTCGGCTGCGGTGCGTTGGTCGCACCAGATAATTGCGGGGCGCAGTACCTCGCCGGCGGCGTTTAGCATTACCAGCCCATGCATCTGGCCTGAAAGCCCTATGCCTTTTATGTCTTGCGGCGCGGCCGCACCCTCGGCCAAAACGGCCTGAATGCCCTGCACGGTGGCACCCCACCAATCGTTTGGGTGCTGCTCTGCCCAGCCGTTTTGTGGCTGCGCCATTGGGTATTCCACAGTTTTTTGTGCAAGCACCTGTCCGCTCGAACTAAACAGTACCGTTTTTGTGCCGGATGTACCTATATCTATTCCGAGTAGCATGCCTTATACGCTCCTTACAGGTTTTATAAATGTAGCTGATTTTCACTATTGTTAGCATACCTTTACGAGCTGGAAATGTCAACGTAACACATGCGCTATTTGCATTACTTCATTGCACAAAAAATCACGCTTATGGTTTCAATTTAAGCGTGATTTAGGTGTTTTAATTGTTATGATTCTGCCGAGATCAGCGCCTCGAACTCTTTGTGTATCTGTTCGTATTTTTGCTTTACCGGTAATGCTTTTTCTTCAATCTGGCGCTGTAATTCGTCTTTATTCTCTATTACAATATTAACGATATCGCCGTCGATTAAATGCTGCCTCACCATATCTTCCAGTATAATAATGGTTTTATCCCAGCCGTATGCCGACTTGTAACTGCGGTTGCCAAGCAATGCGCTTATAATATCTGCAATGGCTACAATTCGCACAGGCACAGATAACTGAGCGTCGCTTAAGCCTTGTGGATAGCCGCTACCGTTTAGTTTTTCGTGGTGGTCGGCCGCGTAGTCTACAATAGTAGGCTCAAAAACAGGCTCTAGCATCTTTCTTGTTAATTCGGCATGGCTACGCATAATGTCCATGTCTTCTTTTTTCAGTTTTTCCTTGCTTTCAAGTATGTAGCCGGGAATGGCAATTTTGCCAATGTCGTGAACCAGCGCCGCATAGTAAATTCTTTCAACTTCCTTTTTGCTAAAGCCTAGATACTCTGCTAAAAACATGGCCACTGTGGTGGTGTTTACCGAGTGAACCATGGTGGCGTTGCTTTTAAAGTCCATTGAATAGACAATCATCTCAAGATAGCTATCCACCTCGGCCGCAGAAAGATTTAAGGCTTTTGCCCGCTGTTGCGACCACTGCTCTACGCCTGCCGGGAAGGCTTGGTACAGCTCTTGGTTGGTGACAACCGCTTTTGCTGCGGCAATATATGGGGCGTCAAACTGGCCCGAAAGGTTTATGCTTTTAAAAAGTGCATCGCCCTTTAACCCTCTTGCAATGCCCATGTCCATTCTGTCGGCCATGTGTATTATTTGTGCATATGCCGATATTCCTGCGCTTAGGCCTACCAGCCCTTTAGCCGGGGTGTGGTGATAGCGCACTGCCTGCGCAGATTCCTCCAGCGGCGAAAGGTGCTTTAAGAAAAGGTAGCCGTAGATGGCATGCGCGTCTACATCAACCGTTTCAAACACAATCATTCGGTCTATCTCTTCGGTTTTGTACGCACCTATGTCGTGAAATACCGACATGAGAAAAAGCATATCACCGTTTAAGGTTGCGTCCAATTTTAGGTTTTGATGAAGCTTTTCGGCTAGGTATGCCACCCTAATACTATGGTCCATAAGGCGTTTGTCGTAACATTTTAGCGCGTGTGAGCACAGCAAAACCACCTCGTGGTTTGCGATTATACTTGGCATAATAACTACCTCTGTTTAGTCTGGTTTTTTTGAGTAAGCCAAAGTTTCAGCAAAAAAAGCCATCGAATGATGGCTTTTTTGTGGAGCGGATTACGGGACTCGAACCCGTCGCCTTCTGCTTGGGAAGCAGACGCTC
>CAYJEW010000054.1:0-11711 GCA_964369525.1 uncultured Oscillospiraceae bacterium
TCGTCTGCGGTGGCAAGCGGTGCGGCGTCTGCTGCGGTGTCCGCCTCGGCAAAAAGGTCTATGGTTTCGCTGCCATTTTGAGGGGCGGCAGAGAATTCGTCTGCGTTAGCGAGGCTTTCTATCTGTGATAGGTCGCTTGGGGGCATTTGCTGCACTGCTGCCTCGGGTGGTGAGGGTTGCAGGGCGTCGCCCGCTAAAGGTGCAGACAAAACATCACCTGGTTGCAGGGTTTTTTGGCCGCAATTTGGGCAGACGGCATCGTTTTGGGTTGGCACTTGGCTGCCACAGCTGGGACAAAAATTCATAATATTGCCTCCTTATATAACATACAGCCCAAAATATGGACCACATTTAGCACTAGATACAGCTTTACATAGCAAACAGTATACCATTTTTTATGTGGTTTTGCTACAGATAAATGAATGTATAAGCGGTTTTCACAGTTATGCGTAGCGGCTTGACAAGCGGCTTTGTAATGGTAGAATTAAGGTGAATTGGAAAAGCTGAAATATGTAATTTTAGGCGGTAGGCGCAAGCTTGCACAAGCCCTGCATTTTGGGGCATTGACAAAAAATATAAGCAGCATAGCAGAAAGGCCAAGCGCATGAAGATTGTTAATTTTGGCTCATTAAATATTGACTACGTTTACAGCGTGCCACATATAGTAAGAGCAGGCGAAACACTGGCAACTACAGATTTTGCGCAGTTTTGTGGCGGCAAAGGGCTGAACCAGTCGGTAGCGGCGGCCAAAGCCGGCGCACAGGTGTATCACGCAGGTATGCTGGGTAGCGATGGCGAGGTGTTACGAAGCGAGCTTGAAAATAGCGGTGTGCGGCTAGACTATATGCAAGAAAGCAGCAAAAAAAGCGGCCATGCTATTATTCAGCTGGAGCCTAAAGGGCAGAACAGCATTTTGATAGCAGCAGGCGCAAACGGCGATGTGACAAAGCAGTATGTAGACAAGGTGTTAAGCTGTGTTACAGGCGGAGATATTGTGCTTTTGCAAAATGAGATTTCGAATGTGGAGTACATAATACAGGCGGTTGCAAACAGCAAGGCAAAGCTTGCGCTGAATCCATCGCCAATTACGCCGCAGCTGTTGGCAGCGCCACTGCAAGCAGTGGATATTTTAATTTTAAACGAGGTGGAGGCCGCTGCCGTTTGTGGGAAAGAGCAGGCTGGTGTACAGCAAACACTAAAAGCGCTTGCTGCAAAGCTGCCAAATACCGAAATTGTGCTTACGCTTGGGGGCGATGGTGCATGGCATTACGCAGGCGGCGAAAGCATGCACCAAGAGATATATGCTATGCCGGTGGTAGACACCACCGGTGCAGGCGACACATTTTGTGGATATTTTTTGGCAGGGGTGTTAAGCGGGGTGCCGCGTAGTGAGTGCTTAAAGCAGGCCAGCGCAGCAGCAGGCATTGCTGTGTCTAAAAACGGGGCGGCGCCGTCGATACCCACCATGCAAGAGGTACGGCAGCTTATGGAGGCATAAGGCAAAGGGGGCCTTTACCGCATTGGGTTATATGGTTTTGGCTTATATTGCTTCAAATTGTTTGTAATACTGCTTTGTACATGTGAGCGTGCAGTTTGTGAGATATTTATAATTGTGTTACGGCCGCAAAGCGGTGTTAGCACAGCCCAAAGTCTTTTAAAACTAACGGGTAACGCGGCAGGCGTTATGGAAAAAAATAAAATCAGCGCCTTTTGCTAATTTGCAAGCGGTGCTGATTTTATTATAAAGTGCCGGGGTATACAGCAGCGAAGGGGTTAGCCTTCGGGTGGAGGCTCGTTGCTGTTTTCGGTAAACTCGGCTTCTATTGGGCCGTCGGGCGGGAGCTCTTTTTTTGCACGGCGGTAGAAGAAGAATGCAAATAGCTCGCCCACGCCCAGCGCAAGAGTGATGCCGCCAAAAATTTGGAACAACAGCACAGCGCTGCTAAACGGGTTTACAATAACCAGTACGCCACCCACTATAATAAGAATATTTAGCACAATAAGCAGGGCGTTGGGTGAGCCCATGGTTCGGTTATAGTGCAGCGACTGCGAGAGATTAAAAGCGCCGGCCAAAACCAGCAGCAGGCCAAGAAATATGGGAAGAATACTGATAATGGCGGTGGAAAATGCAACCATTAAAATGCCAAGCGTAATAAGAAACACGCCGCTTACAAGGTTGAAAGCACCAAGGCCGGAGCTTCTAAAGCGAAAATAGCTTATAAGGTTTATTATGCCCAGTAGCGCAAGGTAGGCGGCAAAAACATAAACAATAAAGTTCATTATAATTTGCGGGAAAAGAACCATTAAAATGCCTGCCAAAATATAAACAAAAGAGCGCAGCAGAGCAAAGCGAGAAAGGCTTGTGAAAACCGAACGCATAAAGCAGTGCACCTCCAAACAAAGATAATAATATAATAGCATGATTTTTCAAGAAAAAAGTATCTATTTGTAAAAATGGTAAGCGCAGTAGCACAAAAAAGGCAATGTGCAGCTGCGGTGCAGAAAGAATGCGAGAAAAATAGCGTAAGGTAGCATAAAATTTCTCAAAGGCGAATATGTGAAAAAAGAATGATTTTTTTGAGGGGCGTGTAACGCTCGACAAGAGGGTAAGATTTATATAAAATAGGGTAGTATGCTAAAATACAGCGGCACAGGGGGGCTTTTATATGGGATATGAAAAGGTACTAGAAATTGTGAAAGCCGAGATGCAACCAAGCCTTGGGTGCACCGAACCTGTGGCCATTGGGCTTGCGGTGTCGAACACCTGCAGGTATCTTGAGCGGGTGGCAGAGGGCATAAAAATAAAGGTTAGCTCAAACATCTTCAAGAATGCATACTGCGTAAAAATACCAAACACCGAAAAAGCCGGCATACCGCTAGCGGCGGCGCTAGGGTGTATTTTGGCGGCACAAAATAACGACATGCAGATGTTTTCTGCGGTAGATGCCGCCATGGTAGAAAAGGCAGAAAAACTGCTTTGCAATAATTTTGTTGAGATAGAGGTTATGAGCTCGCAGCGGTTTTACATAGAGGTGTGGGCAAAAAACAGCACCGAGCAGGCACACACCTTAACGCTGGACAGGCATGATAATTTAGTACTTGCCGAAAAAAACGGCAAGATTTTGATAGAAAGCACAGCCCAGGCAGAACAGGGCGAGCGCTACAACCAAGAGGATATTGTGAAATACAGCGTAAAAGAGCTGGTACAGCTGGCAGAGAGCATTAACATAAAAGACATTGAGTTTTTGCAAGAGGCGGCAGAGCTTAATATGGCGGCCTCGCACGAGGGGCTGCGCGGCAACTATGGCATGAATGTGGGGCGCTCTATTAGCAGGATGATTGAAGATGGGGTTGTGCCAAACGATTTATTTTACCATGTAAAGATGGTGGTAGCGGCGGCGGCCGATTGCCGCATGGGCGGGGGGCCGCTTGTGGCAATGGCGGTGCTGGGTAGCGGCAACCAAGGCTTTCAGGCCACCCTGCCCACCATAGCCGCCTGCAACTTTTTAAAAAAGGACAACGAGTGTATGTTGCGCGCGCTTTTTATGGCAATAACCATTACCATAAGACAAAAGTATAAGGTGGGGCGGCTTTCGCCTATATGCGGGGCCATACTGTCGGCGGCGGCCTCGGCGGCGGTTATCACAAGGCTATTGGGCGGAAGCCTAGAGCAGATGGAAGGCGCTATGCGCACCATGTATGCCAACATTACCGGCATGATGTGCGACGGCGCAAAAGACGGCTGTGCAATGAAGCTGGCCACCTGTAGCGGCGAGGCGGTAATGGCGGCAAGACTTGCGCTGTATGGTAGCATGGCCACCAGCACCGATGGCATTGTGAGCGCAAGGGTGGAAGACTGTATAGACAATGTGGCAAAGCTGTCGCAAGAGGGCATGAAAGATGTGGATATGCAGGTTATAGACATAATGATGTCTAAAGAAGCGTAGCACAAAGAGGCAGCGCACAGGCTTGGCTACAAATTAGCCGCTTTTGCCTGCAAAAAATAGCTCGGCAGAATGTAGCATTTAATCTAAATAGAAAAATCGCTTGTAGGGAAGCCGTCGTGCCTTCCTACGAGCGATTTTTGTTTTATGCGTGGCAGATGTAATGTGTGTACGGCTAGTAGTAAAATCTTGATCTGCCGTCTATATACAAAAGGCATGGCAGGCCACTGCCGTCGTCCTTACCTTGTAGCTCGCCCTGCATTAGTTTTTGGGCGGTGGCTATAAGCTGGGGAATAACCTCGGCGCCCAGCGGCATTCTGCCGTGGCTTGGCAGAATCATATCGTACGCATCGCGCATGTTGTATATGCGCTGCATGCTGTCAATGTAGGCCGCCATGTTGCGCCCAGGGCCAAACATGTATATGTTGGCGGCCGACACGCTGTCGCCAATAATAAGAATTTTATTCTGCCTATCTAAAAGAGCAATGCTACCCGGCGTGTGTCCTGGTATTAAAACTACCTCCAGCTGCCTGCCGCCAAGCTCAAACACCTCGCCCTCGCGCACCGCTTTTGGATTTATGCCAACGTCCCACTTGCTGCGCATTAGCCCAAACTCAGAGGGGTGCATGTAAAGGTCTTCAAACAGGTTGCTGGCGGCGGTGTGGTCTGGGTCGCAATGGGTGTGCACCAGCTTTACGGGTAGCGTGGTTATGGCCGCTACCAGCTCGTTTAGCGGAGCCTGCTCGGCACAGCTGTCTATTAGTAGTGCAGTGTGGCTGCCTAAAATTAAAAAACAGCGTACCATGTCTTGCTGGTCTATGCTCCAAACATTATCGTAAATTTCGGTGGCTATGTATGGCGGGTGGTTTATTGTTTTCATTTTATTCTCCTTGTGGGTTCAGCTCTTAAGCGTAGTGCCGAAAAATGTGCATAATGGGTTATGCAAAATTTTGCACTGAACTGCAAACAGCAGGCAAGTTGTGTAACAAAACTAGGTGCAAAAACTATACTTGCGCAGGCAGGCCCAGCGCCTCTTCAATGGCAAGCGCTACGCCGTCTTGGTCGCAATCGGCCGTGCGCTTTGCGGCAACCTCAAACAGCTCCGGGGCGGCATTGCCCATAGCAACGGGGTGGCCCACCGCACGCAACATGTCAAGGTCGTTAAGCCCGTCGCCAACGGCCATTATCTGCGAGGGCAGAATGTTTAGCATGCTGCCCAGCTGTACCAGCGCTGCGCCTTTGTTGGCGCTGGGGGTGTTTAGCTCTAGATTGGTGGGCATGCTGGAGGTAACACTGCAAAGCTCTGACTGCGAAAAAAATTCCATTGCACGGGCACGCTCTTGCATATTGTTTGGGCGGAAAAGCAGGCTGAATTTTTCTACGTCGTAGCCGCTTTGTTGTACAAATTCGGGCAGGTTTTCTCTAAAATTGCGGCTGGCGCGGATGTAGGCAAGCGCTTTTTCGCCAAACACGGCAAAATATTCCTCAAAATTTGCAGGTTGCGAGAACACCTGGCCATTTATAAATACGCCAACAGCGGTTTCAAAGCCCTCGCACAGCTCAAGCAGCCGAAGGGTGTTTTGCAGTGTAAAGCAGTCGGAATACAGCACCTCTTTTTCAGGCAGGCTGTAAATCATGGCGCCGTTGGAGGTAGCGGCGTAGCGGATACCCGAAATGGCCAGTACACTTTTAGGAATACCTTCAACACTGCGGCCGGTGGCAGGCAGCACAACAACCCCTTTTGCAATGGCCGCGCTAATAGCAGAGCTAACTCTTTTGGTAATTTGTTTTTCGCGGTTTAGGGTGGTGTCGTCTAGGTCTAAGGCTATCATGCGGATATCGGTTTTCATAATGCTCCTATTTTGTAGTATGTGTGAATAATGTATATGGGTTTATTTTACATGGCTTTGCCGCCGCTGGCAAGAGCGGTGCGGTGGTGTTTTGGTAAAAGATATGGTATGCTTTTATTAAAATAGAGTGCTATTGAAAGGGTGGTTACATGCGGCTAATTAGCTGGAACGTGAATGGATTTCGTGCGGTATTAAAGAATGGCTTCCCCGGCGTTTTTTCGCAGCTGGATGCCGACTTTTTTTGCCTACAGGAAACAAAAATGCAGCCCGGCCAAGCAGATTTTGATGCCGAGGGCTACTACGAATACTGGAACAGCGCCGAGAAAAAAGGCTATTCCGGCACGGCAATATTTAGTAAAAAAGAGCCAATAAGCGTGCATTATGGGCTTGGTGCACAGCCGCATAATGAAGAGGGGCGAGCAATTACGCTGGAGTTTGAGGGGTTTTATCTTGTAAATGTATACACCCCAAACGCACAGCACGAGCTAAAGCGCATAGGCTACCGCACCATGTGGGAGGATGCGCTTAGAGAGTATCTTGCCGAGCTGGATGCAAAAAAGCCGGTGATATACTGCGGCGATTTAAATGTAGCGCATAATGAGATAGACCTTGCACGCCCGGGGTCAAACAGGGGCAGCCCCGGTTTTTCAGACGAAGAACGCCAGAAGATGACCCAGCTTTTGGACGCTGGGTTTGCCGACACATATAGAGAGCTTTACCCAAAGCGGGAGGGCGCATACACATGGTGGAGCTACCGTGGTGGCGCGCGTGCAAACAATGTGGGCTGGCGCATAGACTATTTTGTGGTTAGCAGCCGCTTAATGCCCCTTGTGGACGACAGCCTTATATACCCAGAGGTAACAGGGAGCGACCATTGCCCTGTGGGGCTGGAAATAAGGCTTTAGATATTAAGTAAACGTCAAAAAACAGGCAGTGTGATTTTCACACTGCCTGTTTTTTTATTGGTGCTTTATTAAGCTTTTGGGGTAAGAATTTTGATGTCGGTGTTTAGCACATGTTTGTCCTTAATTTCAGCTTGCATAGGGCGGTAGGCAGCTTTTGTGTGGTTCATTAGGCTTTCTTCGTCCTGCCAGCACTCCACAAGATACATGGTATCGCCACCTGCGGCGGCAAACATGTATTCGTACATAACATTGCCGGGTGCGGCTTTAATCTGCGCAAGCAAACCGGAGCTAACATTTTCCTCAAAAAAAGCTGTGGCGGCGCCTGGTTTTAGCGTGTAGGTAACAAGAATGTAAATCATGGTGAAAACTCCCTTCAAAATATATGTTTTTTAATGCTATTTAATACTTTTCAAATTTAAAAATTTACGCCAACAGGCATTTTGGCAAAGGGTGTGCCTGGCGCTAAAGCGGCGCAACAAAGCGGCGGCGTATCTGCTGCAGCGCATCGGCGCTAACGCCACAGCCCAGCAGATATTCCTGCGCGCTGCCGTACTCTGTGTAAAGGTGCAACAGCAGCCGCTGCATGCTGGCAGGTAGGCTACGCAGCACATATTCGTGAACCGTGCGGGTTTGAAAAACTCGGCTTTGCTCGTCGTACACATCGCGCATGTATATGTCGGATATGGCATAGTCGGCTATAACGTCGTTGTTTGAAACCCCAACGCATTTTAGCAAAAGCATAGCGATAACGCCTGTGCGGTCTTTGCCAACAGCGCAGTGGAACAGCACCCCGCCTTTTGCAGCGGCAAGCGCATTAAAAACAGCTGCAATTTCTGCCCTGTTTTGGTTTAGCAGGGTAATGTATAGCCCTGCCATAGAGCCGGGAAGGTCGCCCTCAAAATCTATATTGTGCATGTTGTCGTTTAGTGATATGGCGTGTGAGGTAAAGCGGCCGCTACCTGCCAGTGCCGAGGGGCTGCGCTGCGACTCGGTGTTGCGGCGAAGGTCTACAGCGGTGGTGATACCGTAGGACTTAAGGTATACAAGGTCGCCACGGGTAAGTGTGGCTGGGTTGTCGCTACGAAGGAATACACCGTAACGTGTAGCGCCGCCTTCGCATGGGTAGCCGCCAAGCTCGCGTGTATTTTGGGTGCCGTCCAGCGGCAGGCGCCGCAGCGTTTTGTTTACCCTCATCTGCTGTTGCCTCCGGTGTTTATAGGGTTGTGTTATAAAAGTTTAATGTTGGGAATATTATATCATACAAAGCGCCGCTAAAACAGAAGGAAATAAAGCATGATGGTAAGAATGGAATAAAGCAAAAACGGTTTAAAAATGCGAAAATGTATTTTTTTTGTAAATTAGTGTTATATTTGTGGGTTGAAATTCTACAAAGTTTTAATAAATTATCAATGCTTTTTAAGGAGCAAATAACGTATAATGGAGAGGATGTTTCGTTATCAAGGAGATTTTTTTAATGTGGAATTCGGACAATAAAGCGCAGTTTGAAGCAATTGTTAAAAACCTTTTGCAAAACGAAGAGGTGCAGGCAATGCGAGAGATTTCTCAGCATGGCAAAACCTCTAACAGGCTGGATCATTCGATATATGTAGCGTACCTTAGCTTTTTGATATGCCGTAAACTAGGGCTAGACTATGTGTCGGCTGCTCGTGCGGGTATATTGCACGATTTTCATAAATGTACCCATGAGGATGGCATGAAGCGGCTTTGGAAGCACCCGCATGATGCACTACAGCAGGCAAACGAGCATTATGAGCTAAGCGATGTAGAGCAAGATATTATTGTGAAGCATATGTGGCCGCTAACCCGCCCAATGCCAAAATACTTAGAGAGCCATGTGGTGAGCATAGCTGATAAGTTTTGTGCTATGATGGAGATGTCGAGAATTTACAAGAAGTTGAATGTGATGGAGAGGCTTTCGTTTGCGCCAAGCCCTGCGTAGAGCTTATAGTAAAATAAAATTAAAACCTGCTGCTATGTGCATAACTACACATAGCAGCAGGTTTTTTGTTTATATATTTATGGGGTATACAGAGCCATTGGCACACCTGAGGGCAGCTGCTGCGCAAGCTGTAGCGCGGCGTCTACCTCGTTTGTGGGCATAGCCGAGAAAAATGTGCCGATAAGCTGGGATATGGGCGACTGGCGGCTGAAGTTTGGGTAAAATGCGGTGGCTTCGGTTTGCTCGCCAAAGGCGGCAAGGGTGTCTTCATAGTTACCAATATCGTCTACAAGGCCAAGCTCCATTGCTTGCTGGCCTGTGTACACCCGGCCGTCGCTAAGCTCTCGTGCTTCGCTTAGCGTCATGTTACGCCCGTTGGCTACAATGCCCACAAACCGCTCGTACATCTCGTCTACAATGCCTTGGTATACCTCGCGCTGGTCTTCGGAAACGGGGGTGCCGCTAATGCCTGTACCTTTATGCTCGCCAGAGCGGATAAGCACCGTTTCGATGCCGAGCTCTTCGTACAGGCGGCTGGTGTCGGTAATAGCAATATACACGCCTATAGAGCCTGTGGTGGTGTTTCGGTTTGCCACAATATGGTCGGCCGCGGCGGCGATGTAGTAGCCGCCGGAGGCGCAGGTGTCGGCCATGTATGCCCACACGGGGCGGCCTGTGGCTTCTTTGTACTCCATAAGCGCAAGGTATACTTCGTCGCTTTCATATACACCGCCGCCGCCTGTGTTCATGTACAAAAATATGCCAAGGTTGTTTTCGTTGTCGATAAGGCTGTTTATGTGCTCCAGTGTTTCGTCGTGGTAGTAGCTTTGGGAAGAAAGGCTGTAGGGCGAGTTGCCACCACTTTGGATAGTGCCTACCACCGAGATTACGCTAAAGCTATCTTGAGGGGGGGAGGTGTTGTAGGCGGTGGGGTAAAAAAAGTTTGTAATTGTGTTGGCCACAAGGAAAACCACAAAGCTGCTAAATGCTATAACTACCGCTAAAACTACCGCCAAAACTGCAAGGAGAATACCTTTGCGGTTTTTTGGCTTGCGAGGCGAAGTGGCGGGGGGCGCCTGTGCTGAAAGAGCGGTGCTTTTTGCAGGCGAAGAGCCGGGCGCAGTTGCAAGCGGCTCGCTTGAAATAGCCTGCGGGCCGCAATTGGGCGATATGGGCTGCTCGGGTTTCGCCGAGGAAGTGTTTGGGTTTTGGTGCATGTGCATCTCCTTTTTAATACGGGGAAGGGGTGTAAACGAAATAGTTTACATTAATTTTATAAATGCTGGTGAATTAGCAGTGGTTTTATAAATAAAAGTATAAACTGCCGGCAAATATACAGATAGCATATTTGAGTTTGGCGTGGAGCTAGGGGCAGGGAGGCTCGGCAGATTGGTTAGCCGAGGCAGGGGGGTCTTTTTGGGTGTGGCTAGCCAATGGCGGGGTTATATTGGCTTGGCTAGCTAGCTCGCTTGATGGCGGGGTTGCGCCTTCTATAGGCATGGCGCTGGCACGCACATAGGCGGCGCCGCGGGTGGGAGCAACCGTTTCTAAAGATGAGTTTGCGTAGCGGCGAAGCATAATTGAAATACCTAAAAAGCCTGCCAACAGCGCCGCAAGGCAGAACATCATCTCTTGCAAGGTTAGCACTAATGTGTGGGTGGCAAAGTAGGTTTGTATGCTGGAGTAAAAAGGAATGTTGACATCGAATGTTGCCGAAAGCACCATCCAGTACCAGATCATCTCTAAAATAAACGCAAACAGTAGCGAAGAAAAAAGTACCGATAGGCCTGCGATGTTAATGTTGGCTTTGCCGCGGAATGTGCGGTACAAAAAGCCGCTGGCTATAGGGATAAATGCATACAGCGCCCAGTAGATTGTGCCGTTGTTCATGGCCATTGCAAATATGGGCGCAGAGGCAACCAGCGCACCGAAAAGCGCACCCAGAATACCTGTTAGCACATTGCCACGAACCCGTTTTGTGGGCTCGGAGTCTTGCTCTGGCAATGAGAGGCGGCTGCTAAGGCACTCGGCGTGGGTGGCACGAAAACCGCCCTCTAGGTCGGCATAGGTGTCGCAGTTTTCAAGGCCGCACAGCGGGCAGGCCTGTGGAGGGGCAAGGTTTAACCCTGTAAGCGTAGCAGGCGCTGAGTGTAGCACGTCGTACAGCCCTGCTCGCAGGTAAAACTCGCTGGAGACAGACAAAACACACTCCAGCGTGCCGCCGCCGGAGGCACTATCAGAAAACCAGTGCAGGTTGGCCAGCTTTTGCTTGTTTAGTTTTGCGGCGGCGGTGTGGGTGCTACCGTTTACAAAAAACCGAAATACAAGCTCGGCGTTTGGCTCATCTACATATTGCATCTCTACGCTGTAAGGAAAGCCGCCTTTTACACCAAAGGCCATGCGTTTATTTGTGTGACAGCCCTGGGCCTGCATGGTTTCTTGGAAAGAGGATATGGTCATGTGTGGTGCTACTCCTCCCAGATAGGATTTTTAAGAACCCAGCGTCCGTAGGCATCTTTTTCAAATATGTCGGTGTTATACAGTTTGTCTATAACCGCCCAAAATTCGCTTTCGGTATAGCCGCAGAACTCGCAGAAGTCTCGCACACAAAGCGGGTCTAGCGCGCCGTCTTTTTCTTTAATAATCTCAATAGCCTCGCTGCGGTTCATAAGGCCGTAGCGGACGTAGCGTGAGGTATAGTCGGTTGCGGCGGCGTGGCCGAATTTTGGGTATTTTAGCCAGCTATGCACAAGGTATGCACGCGAGTCTATCTGGTCGAAGTTTTCTGCGTGGTGGGTGCGGTCCCACTCGTGGGTTAAATCGCGAAAGCCACGGCTTTTGCTGAGCTGGTAGTTTTTAAAGCTGTTCCATGGCAGGAAGTAGGAGAGGTAGAATGGGTCTAGCTTGGCGAGCTCTTCGCTTTTTGGGGCCATTGTAAGCGAGAGGTCGTTTTCGGTAATTCCGCCGCCCAGCACCTCTTCCATAGGCATGCCTACCGCAACACCGTTTTCAATCTGGTCACGGGCCGAGTAGGTTTCAACATCGTTGCCGC
>CAYJEW010000055.1:0-3968 GCA_964369525.1 uncultured Oscillospiraceae bacterium
GGCATATTTATATTATGCTACGCACAATATAAATAATCCTACGGATTATTTATAACCTATTTAAATGCCTTGCCCTCGCCACTGTGTGGCAACCGGGCAAATGGCATATTTATATTATGCTACGCACAATATAAATAATCTTTGTAACTATCATATACTAGTAGAACTAACAGCACAAGAAAAAATAAAACAAGGTATAAGAGCAGGCAAACAGACAAATATAGCATTTGTATATACTATTCCTAAGTCTGGTAATGTTTAGCGCTTTACAAGTGCTGTGCTGCATGGGTATAATAAACACGGTGTAAAGCCAAAATGGTGAATGGGAGGTGGCGGCGTGCGGGGCGGACTACAAAAAGTAAAAAACATACCCCAAAAAAAATACTGGCTGGTGTTTGCCGTCGCCTGCGTTTTGGCGTATGCATTTTTTGCACATCCCGATGTGATAGAAACCAGCAACCACGCATATGTATTGCTGGATAGCATATCTAAGGGCCAATTTTTTAATTTTTATAATGATGTTATGGCCCACCCGTACGGCACATATCTTTACTATATAAATAACGCCCACTATAACATTGTGGTGTATATAATTTTTGCAATAGTGCAGCTGCCGGTGTTTATTGTAAATCAGCTGGCAGGCACATACTACGAGCCGCTGTTTTACTATCTGGGTAAACTGGTGAGCGCAGGTTTTTTTATAGCGTGTGCCCCTGTGGTGCATTCCATTGCGCGCCAGCTTGGGCTTGGCGGTAAAACGGCAGGCTGGTGTGCGCTGTTTTTTGCGTTTTCGCCGGTGGCGTTTTTTAGCAGCATGATAATGGGCCAGTACGACAGCATCTGCTTGTTTTTCATGCTACTTGGAATTTTATATTGGCTGCGTGGGCGCATGTGGGCCTGCGTACTGCTAATGGGGGTTGCGGCCACAGGCAAGTATTTTGCGCTATTTGCACTTGTGCCGCTGATATTGCTTTACGAAAAACGTCCGCTGCGCATACTGGCGTATGGGGTAGGCTCGCTATGGTTGCTTGCACCCACCACGCTGATGTTCTGGGGCGCCGGTGGCGATATGGGCAGTTTCAGTAGCGTTATGATGGACAGGCTTTTTGCGGCAAAAATTCCGGCAGCTATGGATGTGGCGGCATTTCCGCTAATATATGCTGCACTGTGCATACTGGCTTACCTATGGCGGCCGGGTGTCGCTCGTATGGCGCGTGTGGGTATGTGGATGTGCCTTGCGGTGTTTGGTAGTATGTTTTTGTTTGTGGGCTGGCACCCGCAGTGGGCAATACTGCTTGTGCCGTTTTTGGTGATTACCACCTTTATGGAAACAGGGCGTGACGGCTGGTTTTTTGCAGATATGATGATTGCGGCCGGATTTTTCTTGTATTGCTTTCTTGTGCACCCAAACCAGCTGGAGGCAAACCTGTTTGACTTTGGGCTGTTGGCGCAGCTAAGCGGTGAGAAGGTGGTACTGCAAAGCGATATTACATCGGTGGCAGACTATATACTGCGAATACCTGCCGTAGGTGCGTTGCCAATGGTGCTGTTTGGCTCGGCGGTGCTGTGCCACATACTGCTTAAAATACCGCTTACCATAGGCACACCCGCCTCGGCCATAGCACGCAGTGCATACACGCCAAACAGCTTGCTACCGGCATACCTATTGGGCGGCTTTGGGCTGTGCATGTCGGTGTGGCTTGTGCCGGTGTGTGTGAGCTGGCTTATGAATGTGGGATATTTGTAGTACGGTAGAATGCTTGCGGCATATTTTTTGGCGGATAGCTTTTAGCTATTCGTCTTTTTTATAGCATAATATTTAAGCAGAGCGCGCACTACAGCTTGCGCAATATTGCATGTGGGTAATATGGGGAGGATATTATGACACCAAAACAAACGCTGCAGCTATGGATAGATACCTTTAACAAAGCGGATGCTAAGGCGCTGGCTGATATGTATCACGACGACGCTGTAAACCATCAGGTTGTAACCGAACCTGTGGTGGGAAGGCAGGCTATTTATCAGAGGTTTGTAGAGGAGTTTGCCTTAGCCGAAATGGTGTGTATTCCCGAAAACATTTTTGAAGATGGCGAGTGGGCCATTATGGAATGGCGCGACCCTAAAGGCTTTAGGGGATGTGGATTTTTTCATGTTGTTGGTGGCAAGGTTAAGTTTCAAAGAGGATACATGGATAAGCTTAGCTTTTTAAAGCTAAATGGCCTACCCATAGAATAGCGTACCCAGTATATTAACTATAGATTTATATAAATAAAACTCTTGCCCTTTATGTGGGCAAGAGTTTTTGTTTTGTATAGCTAGGGTAGAAGGGATATAGGATTGGCGGATTTTGCGCGCAGTGGCGAGCGAGGGCAGGGGTTTTGGGCGCAAAAAAGTGCGATATGGAAGAATGCTTTAGCATATAGCTTTTGCGGCTAATACCAGTGGCCACACAGGCGGCCACGGCGCCAGTAAAGCAGCGTGTTGTTTTCTGGCAGGCAGGCAGGACAGCTGGAAGCCTTTTGCTCTGCGGTAGTTTGCCGGGGCAAGGTTTGCGGGGGCTCTATGTTGGGCGGGCGCAAAGCCTGCAACGGGCTGCATGTTTGGGCAACTTTGTGTGCGGCAGGCGCAAGCGAAGGCGGATGCAGCAGCGCTTTGTGATGTGCGAAAGCGTTAAACTGCGAGGGCTGCGGCAGGCCGCGTAGCATGGCGCGCTGTATAGCGCCCAGCATCGAATTCTCCTCGCTTGCTTCCAGCTCCAGCTCGTTAATGTTGCGGTCTTGCTGGAGATGATGGCCATACAAAAGGTGGCGCATCTCGTGCTCAAAAATGTCTTTGCGCTGCTCTTGGTTGTATATGGCGTTTATGTATACGGTGTAACTGCCGTCGGCTTCGGGCAGCACACAGCCCTTTACCGAGGCAGGTAGATTTACCAAAACAATGTTAATCTCATCCATGGGCGCTCTTTCTTTTAGTAGGCGGCTAGTCTTGCGAGCGCTCGGCACGCAAAGCTTCTATAATTTTTACCGCTTGCATAACCTCTTGTTTGCTGGCATTTTTTGTGGTGGAAAAAAGTAGCTTCATCTCGGGGCGGCGGCGCAGTGAATCAAGATACTCTGAAAGCTCAGATGTATGCTCGGCCTTTTGTGTAAAAAAGTACGAAGGCTCTACCCCAAGCGCTGTGCAAAGCTGCTCAATGGTATCGTAATCGGGCTTGTTCAGGTTGTTTTCCCAGTTGCTGATGGCCGTATTTTTTACGCATAGCTGTTGCGCTAGCTCGGCCTGTGTTAGCCCTGCTTGCCTGCGTGCTGTGCGAATTTTGCAACCCAGTGTGTCCATGGTATCACCACCCATTGCAAGAATATCATATTAAATGGAGTTTGTAAATAAAAATTTCAGTTTAAATGGAAAATATACTTGACTTTCCAAAAAAACTGTAGTAATTTATTAATAAATTCCAAAATATCTGGAAATTTTGCTTAAAAATTAATAAAAAATCAGTAAAGGAGGCTAAACAAGGTGACAGACAAGGAGTATCTGCATGCAGCGCGCAGGCTAAAAAGCGAGATAGAGTGCAAAAGCGAGCGGCTGATGCGGCTAAAGGCAATGGCCGAGCGCAGCGGAGGAGGGGTGGTTGCAGCCACACATAAAAAGGGGTATTCCAGCGGCATGGACGCGGTTGACGCCATGCTGGATTACGCAGATGAGGTAGAGCGGCAGGCGGCACAGCTTGTGCGCATGCAGCACGGCATACAGCAGAGCATGCAGCGCATACAGCGGCCGGAACACCGTATGGTGCTGGAGATGTATTATCTAGATGGTATTGCATGGCAGGAGGTGTCGTGCCGCATGGGGTATTCGCTGCGGCATGTGTATAGACTGCATAATGATGCGCTGCGCAGCTTTATAAGGCAGTAGCCTAATACAGGCGAGATACAAAAAAATGCGCAGGCGGCGGGGCAATAATTGTG
>CAYJEW010000055.1:3978-11649 GCA_964369525.1 uncultured Oscillospiraceae bacterium
CGGCAAAACCTTTGCAACTTTTTCAAAAAAGCGGTATACTATCTATAAGTTTACAGCAAAAGCTCGGCAGGTACCTGCAAGCTTTAACTGCATCCGTATAAGCTGCGTTTGCAGGTGCATGAGCGAAGTGCATTTTAAAAATTGCCGCATAATTTTGCATATGCAGCGTGTTGTGGGGCAGTAACATGAATGGAGGATTTATAGTATGGTTAACTGTACCAATTGTGGAAAAGACAATGCCGACCAAGCAAAATTTTGCGAGAATTGCGGAAATTTATTAGCTAGCGCCGACGCAGCCCCCGCAGCAGAAGCAGCGCCAGCACCCATGGAAGCCCCCGCAGCAGAAGCAGCGCCTGCGCCCGAAGCAGCGCCAGCGCCTATGGCAGAGCCGGCACCCATGGCAGAGGCAGCCCCGCCATCGCCGGGAATTGCCCCGCCACCAATGGGCGGCATGCCCCAGCAAGCGCCACCAATGGGCGGCATGCCCCAGCAGGCGCCACCAATGGGCGGTATGCCCCAGCAGGCTCCGCCATCGCCGGGAATTGCCCCGCCACCAATGGCAGGTATGCCGCAACAAGCGCCTCCAATGGGCGCTATGCCGCAGTATGCTCCACCAATGGGCACCATGCCGCAGCAGCAGCCTAAAAAGAAAAAAGCCGGCTTAGTTATAGGTATTATTGCTGGCGTTTTGGCGTTGGTAATTGCTGTTGTAGCAGCTATTGCTATTCTTCCCGGCCTTTTTGGCGGCGGCGGTTACGAAGGCGTGTGGCGGGCAGAACACCTGTATTTTGAGGGCCGAAATACAGACATTGGCTCGATGTATGGCGAAAATGTAACGCTTGTACTAACCGAGGAAGGCGGGTTCACCTTAGACCTAGGCACCGATGTTTTATCGGGTACATGGGAAGAGCTGGACGACTACGCCATGATGTACGCCCCAGGAGATAGCGATTTTGCAACACTTACGATGGATGACGATATTTTGTGGTTGCAGATTGATGTTCTGGGTTTAGACCTTGGTTTTGTAGAAAGCGACGCTGAACTACCCACGGGCGGTGCAGCAAAGTAACGCTATATAATATAGTAAAGCAGGGCGCATGTTTGCGCCCTGCTTTTTTGTGTGCAGCGCTATAGCAGTGGATGTGGCTGCTGGCGCGGTGCACAGCTTGCCGCTGTTACGAGCTTGCGGCCGCTGCGGTGGCCTGATAGTAAATGCCATCGCTTTTGTTGTCTAGCACAAATGCGTCGTACACAATGCGCCCTTCAATTAGGCTGCCAGATATGCCGGGCGGGTCTGCGTGGATTCTGTAGCTTTCGAGCTTGGTGGGCGCTACGGTGGCAGACGGGTGGGCAATCATAAAGCCGAAGTTTTCGGGCACCCGCACAGCAGGCACGCGCACAACGCTCATGCCGTCCAGATAAGCAATAACGCCACGCATACGCTGTTGTGAACCGATGTCGGTTTCCATCACAATATCTTTACAGCGTTTCATTAGCAGGTACACATCTGGCGTTACCACCAGCACACGCTCGGTGTCGGGCACTTCGCTGTTGTCCAGCGCTTTTGTGCCGTCGGTGATGGCAGTGAAGATGTTTGTGCTGGTGAGCGAAAGTGCTGTGGGTTGTGTGCCTGCGCCGGTGCACATTTTGCCGTACACCCAGCTGTCAATCTCGGGCACAACAACCTCGCGCACCTGGCGCGCCAGTGCTGTTGCAGCTGCTACGCTGCCTTCGGTTTCGCTGTTGTCCAGCGTGTCGATGGCAAATGTGAAGCTACGGTCTTTTGTTACCGTAAGCTTTTGGGTGGTTGCGCTAAGGTCGTTAATAGCGCCGTAGCGGCTCCAGTTGCCGTCGGCAGGACCACTGCGTCCGTAGTCGTTCATACCGCTTGTTCCAACGGTGTACACGGCCACGGTGTGGGCGCCTGTCCAGTTAAAATTTTGGTTGGTTAGCGACGAAAGCTTGCTTTCGTTTTTGAAGATTTCATCTACATAAGGCAGATATTTTGTTGCTAGTTCAATAGACATACCAAAACGCTCCTTTAGAGTTTTGGCAGCCCCATGGCGTCACGAATAGGGTCGGCCTTGGTGGCGGGTAGGCCACTTGCAGGCGCGCTGAAGATTGGCGCAGGGCTTTGCGGGCTGCCGTATATCGATTCTATTACATCGATGCAGCGGCCCAGGCTCTCTGCGTCGGGTGCATCCAGCACCTCTATAAGACGCTCTGAGTGCCCTTTGTTTTTCAGCATGGTGCGTGCCTGTAGGCCGAATTCCCTTTTTGTAAGGAGTGCTTCTCGTTCGGAAAGCTCGTTTGCAGCCGGCTGTGCATGCTTTTGCCGATATTCATTTAGCCGTTCGCTTACAATTCGGTTTACCTCTTCTTGGGTAAATGTTTTTTCCGCCTTGGGCTGCGGGGTTTGATTGTGCTCGGTCATGGTTTGTGCTCCCTTCTTTTTGCATAAAATATGCATTCGCCTTCGGTGGGCTGTGCTGTTTCGCGCAGTGCTATTTTAGGTAAGCTGCGCCTGCTTTTTTGGCCGTTGCCCCGATACTTTTTATGAGGGAATAGCCCTCGGCTATAGGGTGGCCGCAAAAAAAGAAAAGCGCCTGCGCAAAATACAGCTATATATTTTGCCTCCTGTTAACGCCCGGAGTTTGGCTAACGAATGTATGCGGGTGGGACGCAGGCCGAGGCTGAAGCGTGCGCAAAAATAGCGATAACTCGCCCCAGATGGGGTGCTCGGCGGGCAGGGTGCGTAAAAGAGCTGTCGGCAGTTTATGTTGCCGTGAATATGCGGCGTATTTATGTGTGTTTTGTTGCAATGTGGGCGCCGCCTTTCTGCTGTGTGCTAGCAAGAGCGAAGAGATGGGTTAATTGAGATGTTCCTACTAAGAACATAATACACCAATAGGAACGCTCTTGTCAAGAACTTTTTTAAAAATATTTGCAAAATTGTTCCAAATAAGATACAATTGGCGTATGGGAGGTGCGAAAAATGGTTTTTAGCAGAATAAAAGAGCAGCGCACAAATGCAGGGCTTACGCAGGCGCAGCTTGCGCAAGAGCTGGGGGTGCAGCGTGCAGTGGTTTCAAAATATGAAACGGGTATGGTAACGCCGCCGCTGGAGCAGCTGCAAAGCATAGCAAGGGCGCTGGGCACAACAACGGCATACCTTGTGGGCGACACAGATATACCCACAAAAGCGCAGCCGATGAAGGGCTACAGAGAGATGACCCAGCAAGAAAAGCAGAGCTTGCAGCATGCGCAGCAGGCCATGGGAGATTTGGCGGCGTCCGATGAGGAGCTATTTTTTGCGTATGTGGGTGCGGCAAAAGCGCTGGGGCTTTCCAACGACTCAGCAGTAGCGCTTACGGCGGCGCTACGGGGGCTGGCCCAAAAACACAGTGTAACGCAAAGCCAGCTGGCAGCGCTGGCGGCTATGCTGGCGCAGTTTAACGTGTAGGGTAGCCGGCCTGGCCGCAAAGGTAGGGCAAGCGCTGAAAAGGCGTTTTTTGGCCGGGTGCGCAAAACAGCAAAACATAAAAAAGGTAAAGGGTTTTTGCAGTGTTGCAAAAACCCTTTACCTTTTAAAATGAAGAAAACAATGTTGGGGTTACAAGGTTTACTTTATTTTGGCAGATGAAATATGCTATGTTTGACTAAATGTTATTGCGCTTTCCACAAAGCCGCAGAACAGTGGATGGGGCTTGTTTGGGCGGCTTTTAAACTCGGGGTGAAACTGAACCGCCACAAAAAAGCTGTGCTGTGCAAGCTCTATTGTTTCCACCAGAGTGTCGCTGGGCGAGGTTCCGCTAATTATTATGCCGTTTTGGCAAAGGGTGTCGCGGTAGCTATTGTTTACCTCGTAGCGGTGGCGGTGGCGCTCGTGTATAAGCGGCTGGCCGTACAGCTTTTGAATAAGCGTACCGTCTTGTACCTTGCAGGGGTATGCCCCAAGGCGCATAGTGCCGCCTTTTTCGGTTATGGTTTTTTGGTCTTCCATAATATCTATCACCTTGTGGGTGGCGCCCGGGTTAAACTCGCCCGATGTAGCACCGCTAAGGCCGCACACATTGCGTGCAAACTCTATTATAGCTATCTGCATGCCAAGGCATATGCCAAAAAATGGTACGCCACGCTCGCGTGCAAAGCGGCAGGCGGCTATTTTGCCCTCTATGCCGCGCTCGCCAAATCCGCCGGGGATAAGCACGCCGCTTACATTGCCCAGAAGCTGCTCTGCGGGGGTGCGCTCCAGCTCTTCGCTGTCTATCCATTTTATATTTATTTTGGTATTGCTGTGTGCGCCGGCGTGGTTTAGGCTTTCTATGATGGACAGGTATGCGTCTTGCAGCTCTACATATTTGCCAACAATTGCAATTGAAACGGTATTTGCGGCATGCTTTATTTTTTCTACCATGCCTTGCCATTCGGTAAGGTTTGGCGGCGCAGTGGGCAGGCGCAGCTCTCGGCAAACAACGCTGTCCAGGCCATTTTTGTTTAGCATAAGCGGCGCTTCGTATAGGTGCGACACGGTTAGGTTTTCTATTACGCAGTCGGGTTTAACGTTGCAAAAAAGCGAAATTTTATTTTTTATGCTGTCGTTAATTGGGGTGTCGGCCCGTGTGATTATTATGTTTGGTGATATACCTATACCACGCAGCTCTTTTACCGAGTGCTGTGCAGGTTTTGATTTATGCTCGTTTGAGCCTTTAAGGTATGGCACCAGCACAACGTGGATAAACAGGCAGTTTTCGCTACCCTGCTCCAAAGATATTTGGCGAATAGCCTCTAAAAACGGCTGGCTTTCAATGTCGCCTATGGTGCCGCCAATTTCGGTTATTAGGATATCGGTGTTGTCTTTTTGTGCGCTTTTGTAGATAAACTCTTTTATCTCGTCGGTAATGTGGGGTATAACCTGCACGGTTTGCCCAAGGTAGCCGCCGGCACGCTCTTTGTTTATAACATTAAAGTACACCTTGCCGGAGGTGAGGTTTGAGTATTTGTTTAGGTTTTCATCTATAAAGCGCTCGTAGTGGCCAAGGTCTAGGTCGGCCTCGGTGCCGTCGTCTGTTACAAAAACCTCGCCGTGCTGCAGGGGGTTCATGGTGCCGGGGTCTACATTTATGTATGGGTCCAGCTTTTGTGCGCTAACCTTAAAGCCGCGTTCTTTAAGTAGGCGGCCAAGCGCCGCCGCTGTAATTCCTTTACCAAGCCCCGACACAACACCGCCGGTAACAAATATAAACTTTTGCATGCCTGCCCCCTTAGTTTTCGTATACTTTTAAAATTCCCTCGGCCACCTCACGCCGAGAGGCGCGGGTATCCATGGCTTTTTTTTCAATATGCTTGTGCGCTTCGCCCTCGCTCATGCCAAGGTGGGATATCAGCACACATTTGGCACGGTCTATTATGCGTATATCTTCGATTTTTCGGGTTAGCTTTACGGTGGTATTTTGCATGCTTTGCATGCGCGAGTGCACCGCTTTTGAAAGATTAAGCGCCATTATAAGCATGTTTTTATTTATTGGTTTGGCTACGGTAATTATGCCGTAAGCTTCAAGGCGGTTTGCCATATAGTCGTAGCCATCGTTATTTGCTAAAAATATTACCTGGCTTATGTTGCCATGCACCAGCTCTTTGGCCAAATCTTCGCCCGACTCGCTGCCAACAGGGCTGTTTATTATGTATAAATCAAAGTCTTGTTCGCTACAAATCCGCCGCGCTTCGCCGCAGGTTTTTGCGGTGGTGATTTTTTTAAACGACAGGCTTTTTAATATATTATGTATCGCAAGGCTACCGTTTTCGCCATTTGCGATAATTAGAGCGCTATCCAAAAAAACACCACCTTTCTATACATAGATTTTTAAGGGCTGAATGTTTAGAGCTTAGAGCTTTTCAAAATAGGTAGTCTCGTAGTAGTGCTGCTTATCGGCGGCGCCCTCAAAATCGGCAGATTCTTGTTGTTTAAGCTCTACAAAGCGCGCGAGTAGTTCTTCGCCCAGGTGCTCTTTTACAAAGTTACTGTTTTTTGCAAGCTGTATAGCCTCGCCAAGGTTTTGCGGCAGTGCGGCCAGATTGTTTGTAACATCGCTGCCGGCGGTGTATAGGTTTTCGTCTACCGGTGCGGGTAGCGCAAGGCGGTTTTCTATGCCATGTATACCGGCGTGTAGTATCAGCGCAAACGCAATGTATGGGTTTAGCGCGCAGTCGGCACTGCGTAGCTCCATGCGTTTTTTGTCGGCCGAGGCAGCAGCGGGAATGCGTATAAGCTGCGAGCGGTTGTGGTGAGACCACGAGATGTATTTTGGTGCTTCAAAATTGCCAAGGCGCGCGTAGGAGTTGTTTGTTTGGTTTAAAAATAGCGATATTTCTCCAATTTTATCCATCACTCCGGCAATAAAGCTTTCGGCGTAGGCGTAGGTTTTTTTGTTTGTGCTTGCAAAAATATTTTCGCCGTCCTTATAGAGCGATATGTTAATATGCATGCCGCTACCACTTTTGTTTAAAAGCGGTTTTGGCATAAACGAAGCAAACAGGCCGTTGCGGTCGGCTATGGTTTTAACAACCGACTTGAAGGTTAAAAAATTATCGGCGCTGGAAAGCACATCGCTAAACATAAAGTCTATTTCATTCTGCCCGGGGCCTTGCTCGTGGTGGCTGCGCTCGGGTTTTAGGCCCATCTCTTCTAGGCAAAGGCAGATGTCTCGGCGTACGTTTTCGCCCTTGTCTAGCGGAGATATGTCTAGGTAGCCGCCGTTGTCCAGCGGCTGTTGCAAAGGGGTGCCGTCTTCGGCGGTTTTAAAAAGGTAAAACTCGCACTCTGTGCCTATTTTACAGCTAAGGCCAAGGCCTTTTAGGCGATCCACAGCGTTTTTTAGTATGTGGCGGCTGTCGCTTTCAAAGCTTGTTTTGTCGGGGTTTTTTACATCGCAGTAAAACCGTAAAACCGAGTTTACGTTTGGCCGCCATGGCAGTAGGGCAAGCGTGTTTACATCGGGGAAAAGCAAAAGGTCTGAGCGGCTGATGTCGGCAAAACCTTCTATTGCCGAAGCATCAAAAGAGATGCCGTCTTCAAATGCGGCCTTTAGCTCGTCTGCCAGTATCGAGATGTTTTTTTGCACCCCAAACGGTGTGCAAAAGCCAAGGCGAATAAACTTTACGTCGTGCTCCTCGATAAAATCAAATATTTCTTTGTTAAGCATATGGGTGCCATTCCTTTCGGTAGCATAAAAAGCTGTGTTTTGTATCTAGTTTTAATATAGCGTATAAAAATTTAATATATCAGGGGCGAAGTGTGGTTAATGGGCAAAGGTGAAAATATCGCCGCCTGCGGATATTTTAGTGCTAAATGCGGTAAAAACAAAAAACGCCCATCAAACATTTGCAACCCAAAAAAATGCATGCAAATAGAAATTGATGAACGTCATTGTTCCATCTGATATTATATCATTAAAGCGAAAATGTCAACAGAATTTAGAGCGCGATTTTTTTTGAATTTAGTGTTGACAACCGCAAATTTATGTGTTACCATGCACAGCATAGACAACAAAGACGTTGTGAACCTTGCGTTCGCGACGTCTTTTTTTATTTTTTTATTTTTGAGAGGGAGTGTTAACTATGACCTACTGCAAAAAATGCGCCATGCCAAACACCCGCCCCGGTATCACATTC
>CAYJEW010000056.1:0-11578 GCA_964369525.1 uncultured Oscillospiraceae bacterium
GGCTCTTTGTGCGAAAATAACGATAAGTTTGCGGTAGACCGTATGTTGCCAAAGATAGAAAATGGCGATTTGCTGGTGATACACGATACAGGGGCGCACGGGTTTGCAATGGGGTATAACTACAACGGCAAGCTGCGCAGTGCCGAGCTTTTACTACGGGAAGACGGTAGCGTACAGCTAATACGCAGAGCCGAAACACCCGAGGACTATTTTGCAACACTAAAGCTGTAAACCAAATTGGTTTTGGAGGGGCAGATGGATATAATAATTATGCTGGCGATAACCTTGGCGGTTAGTACGGCGGCGCTGGCGGTAAGCATTGCAACACTGCTACGCACACGCCAAGGCCCAAACGGCACAGCACAGCTGGAGCGCCGCATTGCCGAAGAGATGCGCCTCTCCAGGCAGGAACAGGCGAAAAATGTAGCAGATGCGGTGCAAGGTGCGGCACAAACCCAAGCAAACACCCAGCGCCAGCTGGACGAGCTGCAAAATGCCCGCCTGCGTGAGCTGCGCGAACAGCTAAACGAGAGCCAAGCAGCTCTTCAGCGCTCGGTAGCCACGCAGATGGCGGCGCTGGACGAACGGTTTGGTAAGTTTTCGATACAAAACGAGCAAAAGCTGGAGAATATCCGCCGCACTATGGAAGAGCGGGTAAGTGCATTACAGGCCGGTAATGAAAAAAAGCTGGACGAGATGCGCCATACCGTGGACGAAAAGCTGCAAAAAACGCTGGACGAGCGCCTAAAGCAGAGCTTTAGCATGGTACAGGAAAGCCTAGACAAGGTTCAGCGTGGCCTAGGTGAGATGCAAACGCTGGCAACAGGCGTGGGTGATCTCAAAAAGGTACTAAGCAACGTTAAAACCCGAGGAATTCTTGGCGAAATACAGCTGGGGGCCATACTGGAAGAGATACTCTCTCCAGAGCAGTACGAAGCAAACGTTGCCACCGTAAAAGGCTCGGCCGATAGGGTAGAGTATGCGGTTAAGCTACCGGGCGACGGCGAGGGCGAAACGGTGTGGCTACCAATAGATGCAAAATTCCCATATGATGCATATACCCAGCTTTTACAGGCATACGATGACGCCAACGCCGATGCTGTAGCGGCGGCAGGCAAGGTACTGGAGGGTCGTATTAAGCAGTTTGCAAAATCGATCAAGGAAAAATATGTTCGTGTGCCCGAAACTACCGAGTTTGCCATAATGTTTTTGCCTATAGAGGGCCTTTATGCCGAGGTGGTGCGCCGCGGGCTGGTAGAGCAGCTGCAAAACGAGCATAAAATTAACATAGCAGGCCCTACAACCATGGCGGCGCTGTTAAGTAGCCTGCAGATGGGCTTTCGCACGCTTGCTATTCAAAAGCGCTCGGGTGAAGTGTGGAGCGTGCTTGGCGAGGTAAAAACCGAGTTTGGCAAGTTTAGCGAGCATCTGCTGAAAACAAAAAATCGAATTGATATGGCTAGTAAGGATATAGACCATCTTATAGGCACCCGCACAAATGCAATGAACCGTAAGTTGCGTAGCGTTACCACATTGCACGGAGATGTGGGCGAAGAGCTTGCACTTAACCCTGTGGCACAAGATACCTACAGTTTAGACGAAGTGGAGATGGGTGTTCAGCAAGAGCTGGAGTGACAGTGTAATGCATGCACATTTTTTTAAATTGATTATTTTGGTGCATCAGGCTAGTGCCAAATTGTAGATTTAATGCAGTAAATTGTTGCTTGGGTACTGAAGGCCTGTATGTAATTTGCTATATGGGCAGGGCAGCCAAAACTGCAATTTTAGCTATTAAATAGTAAAGAAAATGCCGAAACCGTTGAACAAACGGCTTCGGCATTTATTTATAGTTTGCACAGTAATCGAGGTTATTTGGGGGGAGTGGGCGAGGCAGGAGGCGCACCTGTGGCTTGCGTACCTGCCGGCCTTGCGGCGGCTGTTGGTGCTGTTGGTGGCGCACCTGCGGGTGCTGTACCTGCCGGCCTTGCGGCTGTTGGTGCCGTTGGTGGCGCACTTACGGGCGCTGTACCTGCTGGCCTTGCGGCTGTTGTTGCCGCTGGTGGTGTACCTGCCGCTCTTGTGCTTGTAGGCTGTGTAGTGGTAGGTTTGCCTGCCGGTTGCTGAGGTGTTCGTTGTGAGGCGGCTGTGGCTGCTGCCACGCCTGCGCCTACGGCTACCGTATTGGCGGTAATAGTGCTTGCGCCAGTAGCACTGCCGGTGGCACTAGGCTTTGAGGCCGAAGTACTAACGGCTGCATTAGGATCTTTGCCATCAAACAGCGAGGCAATGTTTTCCATCTCACGCTTTTTAGCCTGAATTCCAAGCAGGCGGTCGATAGCTAGCAGTATATAGCCAAAGGCTAAGTAAGCGGCGGTTAGCAGGCCTACATTTACCAAAACAGGGGCCCAACCGATAATTTCGGGGTTGATAAAACGGTAGGGGTAATGCACACCGCCGTAGTACTCCACATAAAACAGGTGCGGTTCGGAAGCAATCATCACAATGGCATAATAAATGAAAGGAATGGAAAGCCATATTAGCGGGTCCGAGCCATTAAATAAACCCTTGCGGTCAAAAATAGCCCAGTCAACAATAACCATAATGGGAGCTACAAAATGTACTAACATATTGGAAATAAGCGCAAAAGGCGAGCTAAACGCAATGGTGGAATCGGCCAGTATAAAAAAGTAAACCAGCATGTTTAGTATCATGCTCATCACAACGGCGCCTTTGAAATGCGGAGCAAAACGCACCACACCAACTTTACCTGTGTTTTGAATGTTTAGTGCCGTAATTATTGTGGCAACAGTGTAAAAAATCAAGCAAAACAGCGTGCTTTCTATTGTGTAGTAAAGTAGCACATAGCCTGCGAAAGTGCCGTTTAAAAATCCGGAATTCATTAATAGACCCACAAAACATACAAATATAATGACTAATTTGTATATCAGCGATGCCATGCGATTTTTCACATACATATCAATCAACCCCTTTGCAGAACAGATATTTTACTTTGTTTGCACACAATACCGCATGTTGCATTAAGTATACATTAGATTTAATGTATTATACCATATTGTATGACCACTATAAAGGGGTTTGTTGAAAATATTAAAAAAAATAGCAAGAAAATGCAAAGAGCACATGCTAGAAATACTGCTAAATTGACAAAGAATGGTTATGCTTGCTATTATACATGTAGTTGTTTTTAACTGTAGCTGTAAGTAAAAGCTTTGTATAATAAGGATGAGTGCCCTGTGAATATCCGACAAAGTTCATGAAGACAGCACGCAGACATGTATATTTAATGTATGAATCTTGCCAAAGGGAAAAAGAGAGGTAAAGTATGAAAAAATATTTATTTACATCCGAATCGGTTACCGAGGGGCATCCTGACAAAATTTGCGATGCGATATCTGATGCTGTGTTGGACGAGATACTGCGCAAAGACCCTGATGGGCGTGTGGCATGTGAAGTTACGGCCAATACCGGCGTTGTGTATGTAATGGGTGAGATTACTACATCTATTTATGCTGATATACCGGCAATTGCTCGCAAAGTAGTGGAAGAAATAGGCTACACCAGAGCTAAATATGGATTCGATTTTGAAACATGTGCAGTACTAACCTCTATTAAAGAGCAAAGCCCAGACATCGCAATGGGGGTAAACCCTGGCGGCGCAGGCGACCAAGGCATGATGTTTGGCTATGCATGCGATGAAACACCAGAGCTTATGCCAATGCCAATAAGCTTAGCCCACAAGCTATGCAAAAGGCTTAGCGATGTGCGCAAAAATGGCACACTGCCTTGGCTGCGTCCCGATGGCAAAAGCCAGGTAACGATAGAATATATTGATGACAAGCCTGTGAGGGTGGACGCAGTGGTTATATCCACACAGCACTCGCCCGACATTAGCACAGAAGACCTAAGAGCCGCAATTCAAGAACATGTGATTGTGCCAATAATTCCACCGCAGATGCTAGACGACCAAACCAAGTTTTTTATAAACCCAACAGGTCGGTTTGTGGTAGGTGGCCCACAGGGCGACAGTGGCCTTACCGGACGTAAGATTATTGTAGACACCTACGGTGGATACTCCCGCCATGGCGGTGGCGCATTTAGCGGGAAAGATCCCACAAAGGTGGACCGCAGTGCCGCATACGCGGCACGCTGGGTAGCTAAAAATATTGTGGCGGCAAAGCTTGCCACAAGGTGCGAGGTGCAACTGGCGTATGCAATAGGCGTGGCGCACCCTGTGTCTGTTATGGTAGACACCTTCGGCACAGCTACTGTGGACAATGCAATTATAGAGAAAGCGGTGGAGCAGGTGTTTGACCTTACCCCCGAAGCTATTATACAACAACTGGACCTTAAAAAGCCCATCTACCGCCAGCTTGCGGCTTATGGACATATGGGCCGTGAAGACCTAGATGTGTCTTGGGAGCGTTGCAACCGCACTGAAGAACTACTGAATGCGGTGAGATCCTAAATTAGTACAAACGTGCTAATAATGGGGCTGATATGTTGCATGGCAGCATGTAGCATCAATGCACAATGTGTAGATAGGCGGCAAACCGTATGGAAGAAATGATGTGGCAACAGCCGCAGCAGATATACGGGCGGGTGCTGGCGGTGTTGTTTCACAATCCGGATAACGGGTATATGGTAATTCGGATGGATAGCGACGAGCACGAAGAGCTAACCGTTGTGGGGGCGCTAGCGAGTGCGGCCCCCGGCGAGAGCCTTGTGGTGGTAGGCCAATATATAGAGCATCGCCAGTATGGCTTACAGTTTGAGGCGCAAGCTTGCGAGTACTACCTGCCCAGCGAACAAGACGATATCTTGCTATACCTTTCAAGCGCGCAGTTGCCGGGAATTGGCCCGGCAACTGCGCGTAAGCTTGTGCAGAAATTTGGTAGGGAAACACTGGAGATTTTGGCCTCAGAGCCAGAGCGACTTGCGGAGGTGAAAGGCTTTAGCGTAGCGCGCGCGCGCGAGGCGCAGCGGCGATTTTTAGAGATATTCAGCCTACGCGAGGCTGTGGCGTTGCTGGGCGGTTTTGGGCTGGACGCAGCCGAGGCACTAGCGCTGTATCGAGCATTCGGTAAAGCTTCAAGCGATAAGGTAAGGCAAAACCCATACAGCCTTTGTGCTTGGCCGTTGCATATAAATTTTGCCAGAGCAGATGCTATTGCCGCAGAACTGCAGCTGGAACAAAACAGCGATCAGCGCGCTCAAGCGGCTATACTGTATACGCTGCGGCGCAACCTCAATAATGGCCACACCTGCCTGCCACAAGATAAACTACTGGCCACAGTAACGCAGGTGTTTGGCCTGCCGCCAGAACTGGTGGAACAACAGCTGCGTCAGGCGGAAGAGGATAGCCATGTGTGTACTTTGGCGGTGGAAAGCCGCGTTTTTGTATATTTAGAACAAATGTACTATGCGGAATGTCAAGCGGCGCTTGCCGTGCGTACCATGCTTGCAATGCCATCTGCACTACAGGCAGATGATGTGCAAGCGGCTATTAATAAGCAACAGCAGGCTGCAGGCATAGAGTATGCACCCTTGCAAAAAAAAGCCATAGAGCAGGCGTTGTGCCACAGCACAATGGTCATTACGGGTGGGCCGGGAACGGGCAAAACCACAACGGTTAATGCTATTATTGCAATGTACGAGCAGCAGCATGAGCGGGTGCTTTTAGCTGCGCCCACAGGCCGTGCGGCAAAGCGCATGGCCGAGCTTACAGGACGCACCGCTTCAACAATTCATCGCCTATTGGAGGTGGATTTTTCGCAGGGGGAGGAGTTCCCTCGATTTAAGCGCAATGCTAAAAATCCATTGCGATGCGATGTGCTGGTTGTAGACGAGATGAGCATGGTGGATGCAATGCTGTTTTGCAGTTTGCTCGAGGCACTGAGGCCGGGATGTAAGCTTGTTATGGTGGGTGATGCAAACCAGTTACCCAGCGTAGGGGCGGGTAGTGTGCTAAAAGGCATTATAGAGTCGGCCTGTGTACCGGTGATAGAGCTGAAAGAGATTTTCAGGCAGGCCTCCAGCAGCCTTATTGTGGAAAACGCACATCGTATTGTGCAAGGTGAGCCACCAAAAGCAGGTGGCAAGCAGGACGATTACTTTTTTCTTAGTGCTGTGGGGTCTGCCTGCCGCCAGCTGGTTTGCCAGCTGGTAACCCAGCGCTTACCGCAGGCGTACGGGCTTTCGTCTGTAGAAGACATTCAGGTGTTGTGCCCAGGGCACGGTGGGCCTGTGGGAGTATTTGAGCTAAACAGCCGACTACAGCAGCAGTTAAATCCGCCGCAGGCGGACAAACCCGAAATTAAAAACGGCGAACGGGTATTTAGGCTGGGCGATAAGGTAATGCAGGTGCGCAATAACTACGATATTCCATATACCCGTGCAGATGGCGAGCTTGGTGCAGGCGCTTTCAACGGAGATATAGGCATAATTCACAGCATAAACCCTGCCGCCGGTAGCCTTGTGGTGGAATGTGACGATAGGCTGGTGGAGTATGGCGCAGAGGATATATTTGAGCTGGAGTTGGCGTATGCTACTACCATACATAAGAGCCAAGGCAGCGAGTTTGAAGCGGTGGTTATTGCGCTTAGCGAGGTGCCAAAACCGCTACAGTATCGCAATTTGCTGTACACGGCAATTACGCGTGCCAAAAAGGTGTGTGTGATTGCAGGCGAAGATGCTGTGCTGCAAGAGATGGTGCGGAGAGACGGAAAAAATAAGAGATATTCTTGTTTTTGGCACATGCTTAAAAGGGGCGAAGAGATGTGAAGATAACATCTTTGGCACAGGTAGTTGTTAATGTGTTGTTTCCAAAACGGTGCGCGTATTGCGACACTGTTTTGGGTTTTGCTGCGCATTGTGAATGCGAGGCAAGCGTGAAACAATTGCGCCTGCCGCCAAAAGCACTTGCTAAAGCTGAGCTCAGTAATGGGCACCTGTTAAAAGAGGCGTATGCTTGCTACATATATGATGTGCCTGTGCGCAGGGCAATATTGAGGCTGAAGTATGAAGGCGAGCGCGCGCTGGTAGAGCCACTGGGGGATGAGCTATTTACCCAGTTTGAAAACGCAGGCTTGCAGGGGCGCTTTGGGTTGCTGGTGTCTGCGCCAATGTCGCCCAAAGCGCTGCGTAAAAGAGGATACAACCAAAGCCTTCTGCTGGCTAAGCGACTTTCGGCACTAAGTGGAATTGCCTGTGAGCAAGCAGTTGTAAAAACAAAAGAAACAGCACCGCAAAGCACGCTTAACCGTGAAGAACGCACCAAAAACCTCAAGGGGGCATTTGCGATAGCAGATGTAGATGTGAAGGGCAAGCACCTGCTGTTAGTAGATGATGTACTTACTACCGGCAGTACACTAAACGAGTGTGCTGCCGTGCTTTTAGCGGCAGGCGCTGCTTCATGCAGTTGCTTGTGCGTAGCGTATAGAGGTGCAAAACCGGAAGCAGCAGTGCCACATAAACAACAAGAGGCATAGCCATATGCGCACAACATAAAACACGCAATAAAAAGCGATGGGTGGTTGTTCACTCATCGCTTTTTGCGTATTGTTTTTTGTGGTACTAAATCAGCTGTTATATGGTAAGGGCGTAAAGGGCTGTGCTACTTAGGCGTTTTCCTTTTTGGTTTTGGCTGCGGCAGCTGCTGGTAGGTGGCTGCAACTAATTTTGTCATCAGCGCTTTGTCGTCTAGCTCTTCAATTAAAAGATGAGGCTTTGCATTAGGGTATGGCGAGGCCTGTTTGCAGTTGCCTGCTATTTCGGCGCCTTTTTCGGTGATTTTCAAATAAAGTATATTGTCACAAACAAGGCCGATAAATTTGTCGTTGCAGTATAGTCCGTACTCGCCAAACATTTTTTATAGGTAATATCGCCTGCGTCACCCAGCTGTTCGCATACATAATCGGCAAATTCTTTTGTGGATGCCATAGTGATATCCTCCTTATATGTATAGCTGTGCAATGAAATGGGTAGCTTAATTAAAGGTGAGCCTCAATGGTTTCAATAAGCGTTTCAATCGCCTTGATACGACCATACTTTTTGTCTTGACTCTCAATAATTGTCCATGGGGCAAATGAGGTGCTTGTAAGGCGAATCATGTCGTCTACAGCTATTTCGTACTGCTCCCATTTTTCGCGATTGCGCCAGTCTTCTTCGGTAATTTTCCAGCGTTTTTCGGGGGTGCTTTCTCTGGCTTCAAAGCGGCGTAGCTGTTCGTCTTTGTCTATGTGAATCCAGAATTTTATAATTATAGCACCCCAATGAGCCAGTTGCTCTTCAAATTCGTTCAGCTCTTGGTATGCTCTGCGCCACTCAGCTTCGCTGGCAAAACCCTCCACCCGCTCTACTAAAACGCGGCCGTACCATGTGCGGTCAAATATAGCAATATGGCCGTCTTTTGGCAATGCTTTCCAAAACCGCCATAAATGATGGTGAGATTTTTCCAGCGTGGAGGGCGAAGCCACAGGGATAACCTCGTATCCGCGGGGGTCTAGCGCGGCCGCAATGCGGCGGATGTTACCGCCTTTGCCTGCGGCGTCCCAGCCCTCGTACGCCATAATAACAGGAAAGCGCTTAAGGTATATTTCACTGTGTAACTCAGCCAGGCGCTCTTGCCCTGCTTTTAGGCGTTTTTTGTACTCGTCGTCATCCAGCACCTTGTCAAGGCTAACCTCGCACAGCCTTGGCATTGGAACAAGCGAATACTTTCCACTTGAAAGCGGTAGGCCGGCCTTGACTTTTGGTGGCTTAGCAAGAGTTTTTGCTCTTTCTTTAAGCGCTTTTTCTATGGCTGGTACAAGTATGTTGTACACGGCCGCTTTGGTTGCGCGTTTGTTGTTTGATGCAATCAAGTGCCATGGGGCATGTTCGGTGCTGGTGCGCTGCAGCATCTCATCGAATGCGCGGTAGTAGTTGTTATAATTTTTGTTGCGCTGGTAGTCTCTGGCGGTAACACGCCATGCGGTGCTGGGACTATCGCTACGTTTTTTTAGGCGTTTTTCTTGTTTATCTTGGTCTATATGTAAAAAGAATTTTATAATTAAAGTGCCGTCGTCGTGCAGCTGGCGCTCGAATGTGTTTATAGCTTCCATGCGGTTCAGTGCTTCTTTTGGTTTTACCTGCCCCTCAATAAGAGCAACACTTACCTCTGGGTACCAAGAACGGTCGTATATTGTAAAAAGGCCTTCGGCGGGTATACTACGCCAGTGACGCCACAAAAAAGGCTCGCGCAGTTCTTCTTCGGTGGGGGGCTGGGTGTTTTTTGCAGTAAAGTAGCGAGGGTCCAGCGTTAGAATAACATCGGCTAGCACGTCGCCTTTGCCCGAGGCGCTAAAGCCCTCAAACAAAATGATTACCGGCAGTTTTTGGTTGCGCACTTCGTGCTGAAGCATAGACAGTCGCTTTTTTAATGGTTCAATAGTTTGCTTATACTCTTGCTTAGACATGCTGGCAGATAGGTCTATCTTTTCAAGCATCGGTGCACCTCACTATTTAATAGTATTCATGGCACAAAATTGTAAGTAGCATGCAGTATTTTAATAAAACTATTGTACCATATTGCAAAAAAAAGTGCACGTAAAAAGGTGTGTGCTGGCAGATTGGCTATTTTAATAAAACAGCATAGTAAAAAACATGTTGAATGTAATAAGGCATTCGGATATAATAATAAGAATAAACTTTTTGTTGCGTTTTAATTTGGTAGGGGGCAGAACTATGTTAATAGATAAGGTGGCAGGCGTATCGTATGTGGCGCTAGCTGCAACTACTTCCGAAAAGCCAATACTTGCGGTTGTGCTAACAGGCCTTGTGTTGGTTTTTGCCATTTTGGTGTTGCTTTTTATAATTTTGCTTATAGAGGGCAAGTTGTTTGTGGTACTTGGCCGCAAACAAGAGCAAGTAAAAAGCGAAACAAAGCCAAGCAATGATGCGCGGCCACAACAAGCACCGATAGTGGAAGAAGGTATACCACCGCAGGTGGTTGCCGCCATAGCGGCAGCAGTGCATACAATGTCAAGCGGTAGCTATACCCTGCGGGCTGTAAGCACCGCTAAAAAAGGTAAAAGCAGCTGGGGGCTGGCCGGCATGGCCGAAACTACCGAGCCATTTTAACTAGGAGGAGTGCAAAATGCAAGATTTTTTAGATACTGTTGTTAGCATTTGGCAAAGCTCCGGTTTTGTACAGTTGCTAGATTTTGAGAATGGCGGATACCTATATTTAATAATGATTGGCGTGGCCTGCATACTTTTGTACCTTGCTATTGTGCATGAGTTCGAGCCGCTTTTGCTTTTGCCTATAGGGTTTGGTATGCTTTTGGCCAACCTCCCGTTGGGTGAAATTATACATATGGAATATTTTACCATGGTGGACAACGCAGCGCAGCTGGGCCTGCCTACAGACCCGTTGGCATATCCGCTGTATGGCGAGATATTGCACCATGGTGGCCTTGCCGATATGCTATACCTTGGCATAAAGCTGGGCATATACCCGCCGCTGATATTTTTGGGCATTGGCACCATGACAGACTTTGGCCCGCTTATTGCTAACCCCAAAAGCCTGTTGCTTGGTGCTTCGGCACAGCTTGGTATTTTTGTGGCATTTATTGGCGCGCGCTTAATGGGCTTTACCGGCCCGATGGCTGCGGCTATTGGCATTATTGGTGGCGCTGACGGCCCAACGGCTATATTTTTGGCCAGCAAGCTTGCGCCGGAACTGCTTGGTTCTATTGCGGTGGCAGCGTATAGCTACATGGCGCTTGTGCCTGTTATTCAGCCGCCTATTATGAAGATGCTTACCACAAAGAAGGAGCGCAGTGTGGTAATGAAACAGCTGCGCACCGTGTCTAAAACCGAGAAGGTGGTTTTCCCTGTGGTGTGCACGGTGGTGGTGTGTCTTATTCTTCCCACAGCAACGCCACTTGTAGGTATGCTGATGCTGGGTAATTTAATGCGTGAGTCCGGCGTTGTGGAGCGGCTTACCAAAACTGCAGGCAACGAGCTGATGAATATCATCACTATATTCTTAGGCATTAGCGTTGGCTGCACCACCAAGGCCGACACCTTCCTTACACCCGACACGCTAAAAATTATTGTGCTGGGGCTTGTAGCGTTTGCATTTGGAACTGCAGGCGGCGTGCTTTTGGGTAAGCTCATGTATGTGATAACAAAAGGCCAGATAAACCCGCTAATAGGCTCTGCGGGTGTTTCGGCTGTGCCCATGGCGGCGCGTGTGTCGCAAAAGGTGGGCGCCGAAGAAAACCCGCACAATTTCTTACTTATGCATGCAATGGGGCCTAACGTGGCCGGTGTAATAGGTAGCGCAGTGGCGGCCGGTATTTTGCTAAATATTTTTGGGTGATTACTATAAACTAAAAACTAAATAATAAAATCATCCTGCTACCATTCGGTAGCAGGATGATTTTTGTTTAAAATATAAATAATCAGCACTCCGTTTGATTATTTATAATTCATTTAAATGCAATTGCTCTCGCCACTTGCGTGGCAACCGGGCAAATGGCATATTTATATTATGCGTAGCATAATATAAATA
>CAYJEW010000057.1:0-11411 GCA_964369525.1 uncultured Oscillospiraceae bacterium
GAAACACCCGGCAGGGTGTGCAAATTTGTTCAGGTATTTGCGAACCGCCCTGAATTTAAAATAACAGGAGGCGATTTCATTGGCAGTCAAGGAAAAAATTAGGATTAGGCTAAAAAGTTACGACGCGGGGCTTATTGACACCGCAGCAGAAAAAATTGTGGAAACAGCAAGGCGCACCGGCGCCAGGGTGAGCGGGCCTGTGCCGCTGCCTACAGACAAAGAGATAGTAACCATTCTGCGCGCAGTACATAAATACAAAGATTCGCGCGAGCAGTTTGAGATGCGTACCCACAAAAGGCTTATAGATGTACTGAGGCCCTCGAACAAAACAGTAGAGGCGCTAACCGGCTTGCAGCTACCCGCCGGCGTAGACATTGAAATTAAGCTTTAAGACAAACGGGCATAACCGCCCAACCAAAAGTATCATACCTGCCGGCATATGCCGGCATATGGTCATGTTGGCGCAAAAATGCGTTAACCAATAACCAATAAGGAGGCACGTTCCATGCAAAAAGGCATAATCGGTAAGAAAGTCGGCATGACTCAGATTTTTAACGAGGCCGGCAAGGTGGTTCCGGTAACAGTTGTACAAGCCGGGCCATGTGTGGTTGTTCAAAAGAAAACAGTAGAGAGCGACGGGTACCAAGCGGTTCAGCTAGGGTATGGCGATGTGGCGGCAAAACGCCTAAGCAAACCCGCCAAAGGCCATTTCGACAAGGCCGACGTTGCACCGAAACGTATGCTGCGCGAGTTTAGGCTGAGCGACATTTCGCAGATGAATGTAGGCGACGTACTTAAAGCTGACATCTTCAGCGAGGGCGAGAAGGTGGATGTGGTTGGCCAAAGCAAAGGTAAAGGCTATGCCGGTACCATCAAACGTTTCGGTGGCCACAAAATGCGCGCCACCCACGGCGGCGGCCCCATTCACAGGCATGCAGGTTCTATGGGCGCTTGCTCTACACCCTCGCGTGTTATGAAGGGCAAAAAACTACCGGGCCACATGGGCGACGAGCGGGTAACCGTGCAGAACCTAATGATTGCTAAGGTAGATGTGGAAAATAACCTAATTGCCATCAAGGGTGCACTGCCCGGCTCCAAAGGCAGCGTAGTGCTTATCTCTGACAGCGTGAAGGCCTAAAGGAGGGGACATCATGGCGAAATTCGACGTAATGGACATGAGCGGAAAAAAGCTCAGCAAGATAGAATTGTCTGACGCAGTATTTGGTATTACACCAAACCAGCGTGCAATGCACGCCGCAGTGGTTAACTACCTGGCAAACCAGCGTCAGGGAACCCAAAGCACAAAAACACGTGCCGAGGTGCGTGGCGGCGGGCGCAAGCCTTGGCGCCAAAAAGGCACCGGCCGTGCAAGGCAGGGTAGCATTCGTAGCCCGCAATGGACAGGCGGCGGCGTGGCCCTTGGCCCAAAACCCCGCGATTACAGCTACAGGCTGAACCGTAAGCTGAAGCGTTTGGCGCTGCTTAGCGCACTTAGCGCAAAAGCCGCAGCGGGCGAGATTGTGGTTGTGGATAACTTTAAGATTGAAGAGTACAAAACAAAAACCGTTATTAACATGCTGGGTGCGCTTGGCGCAAAAGGCAAAGCCCTTATTGTTACCGACGGCGTGAACGAGAAGATGGTGAAAAGCGCCTCAAACATTCCCGGCGTTAAAACCACCACCGCAAACCTCATTAATGTGTACGACATTCTTAACGCCGGCGTGTTTGTTGTTAGTGTAGACGCCGCAAAGAAGATAGAGGAGGTATTTGCATAATGAAGATAGCACCGCAAGATATTGTTTTGGGGCCCATCATCACCGAGAATTCGATGCAGGGTATCCAGATGAGCAAATACACATTTAAAGTAGCAAAAAGCGCTACAAAAATTAGCATTGCACAGGCTGTGGAAGAGCTGTTTGGCGTACAGGTTGCCAAGGTTAACACCATGAATGTGCGTGGGCGGTATCGCCGCCAAGGCTTGCACGGTGGGTACACAGCGTCTTACAAAAAAGCTATTGTAACCCTTACCGAGAAGAGCAAGAGCATTGAGTTTTTTGAAAGCATGACCTAAAAAGCGGCCTTGCGCAAAACGCAAAGCTGCAAACATAGCAAGAGCGGCGAGGCCTTGAAAGGCTTATGGGTATCACACCGCCGCAGGCGCCAAAAGGCGCTTAATATGGGGGCTTGTTTCCCCGAAGACTAAACAAGGAGAGAAAACATGGCCATTAAACATTACAAACCAACTACCCCCGGCCGCCGCGGCATGACCGTTACCGATTATTCGGTACTGAGCCGCGTAGCGCCGGAACGCAGCCTGCTTGAACCCATGAAAAAGCATTCGGGCCGCAACTCTAACGGGCGCATTACCGTACGCCACCACGGCGGCGGCAACCGCACAAAGTACCGCATTATTGATTTCAAACGTCAGAAATTTGACATGCCCGCAGAGGTTAAAACCCTTGAGTACGACCCCAACCGTTCGGCACACATCGCCCTTATTCAATATGAAGACGGCGAGAAAGCCTACATTGTAGCGGCTGAGGGCATGAAGGTGGGCGACACCGTTATGAACGGCCCTTCTGCCGACATTAAACCAGGCAACGCAATGCCGTTCCGCAACATGCCTGTGGGTACTGTGGTACACAACATAGAGCTTTACCCCGGCAAAGGCGCACAGCTTGTGCGTAGCGCAGGAACAAGCGCACAGCTGATGGCAAAAGAAGGCAAGTACGCGCTGGTGCGTCTGCCAAGCGGCGAGATGCGCAATGTGCCTATCGATTGCATTGCCTCGATTGGCCAGGTGTCGAACATCGACCACGAGAATGTAAACATCGGTAAAGCCGGCCGTAAACGCCACATGGGCTGGAGGCCCACCGTTCGCGGTAGCGTTATGAACCCGGTAGACCATCCGCACGGCGGTGGTGAGGGCAGAAGCCCAATTGGCCGTCCCGGCCCTGTAACACCGTGGGGCAAACCCACACTTGGTTACAAAACCCGTAAAACTAAAAAAGCGTCTGACAAGCTTATTGTTAAGCGCAGAGGCTAAGGAGGAGAGCAGGTATGAGCAGAAGTTTGAAAAAAGGACCTTTCGTTCAGCCGGCACTCCTAAAACGGGTGCAAGCCATGAACGACAGCGGCGAGAAAAAGGTTTTGAAAACCTGGAGCCGCGCATCTACAATATTTCCGGATTTTGTGGGCCACACATTTGCAGTGCACGACGGACGCAAACATGTGCCTGTGTATGTAACCGAAGATATGGTAGGCCATAAACTGGGCGAGTTTGCCCCAACCCGCACATATCGCGGGCATGCCGGCAGCAAAACAACCAGATAGAAGAGGAGAGAGTAGCATGGAAGAACTACAAGCTAAGGCAAAAGTAACCTACGTGCGCATCTCGCCGCGTAAGGTTGGTGTGGTGCTAGAGCTAATACGCAAACAGCCGCTAGACAAGGCGCTTGCTATTTTGAAGCACACGCCCAAATCGGCCAGCGAAGTAATTTACAAGCTGGTAAACAGCGCGGCGGCAAACGCCGAGAACAACCATAACATGGACAAAAACAGTCTGTACGTTGACCAGTGTTTTGTTACACCGGGTCCCACGCTGAAACGTATTCAGCCTAAAGACCACGGCAAGGCGTTCCGTATTCGTAAGCGCACCAGCCACATTACGGTGGTGCTAAAAGAAAAGCAGGCGTAAGGAGGAAGGCGTAGAATGGGACAAAAAGTTAATCCGAACGGCCTGCGTGTTGGCGTTATTCGTGACTGGAACAGCCGTTGGTTTGTTGACAAAAAAGATTTCAGCGATGCGCTTGTGGAAGATTACCACATCCGCAAACAGCTCAAAAAGACCTTGTACGCTGCCGGTATCCCAAAAATTGAGATAGAGCGTACCTTCGACGGCGGCACACCCAAAGTGAAGATAAACATCTTCTGCGCAAAGCCCGGCCTTGTTATTGGCCGCGGTGGTACAGAGATAGACAAGATTCGTATGGGCATTGAGAAAAAAATTGGCAAAAGCGTTAACCTTAACATTGTTGAGATTCGTAATGCCGACACAAATGCCCAGCTTGTGGCAGAAAACATTGCCCAGCAGCTAGAGCGCCGTATTGCGTTTAGGCGTGCAATGAAGCAGTCTATCGGTCGTGCAATGCGCTTTGGCGCAAAGGGTATCAAAATTCAGGTTGGCGGCCGTCTAAACGGTGCCGACATTGCCCGTAGCGAGCACTACCACGAGGGCACAATTCCTCTGCAAACGCTGCGTGCCGACATTGACTATGGATTTGCCGAGGCAAATACAACCTACGGCAAGATAGGCGTAAAGGTTTGGGTATACAAAGGCGAAGTGCTGAAAGGCACAAAGCCGCTGGACGACCTACCGCGCCCACCGCAAGAGCGCCGCGAGCGCAGAGCGCCCCGAGGCGACAGGCCTCAGCAGCGCGGCCCGCGCAACAATCAAGGCGCACAGCAAGGCCGTAACACGCCTGTGGAAGGAGGAGGCAAATAATGCTAATGCCAAAACGTGTGAAGTACCGTCGCCAACAGCGCGGCCGTATGAAGGGCAAAGCCACACGTGGCAACGAGGTTAATCAAGGCCAGTACGGCATTGTAGCCACCGAGCCCGCGTGGATTACCTCTAACCAAATTGAGGCAGCCCGTATTGCCATGACCCGCTATATCAAGCGTGGTGGCAAGGTATGGATTAAAATATTCCCCGACAAGCCCGTTACCGAAAAACCCGCCGAAACCCGCATGGGTAGCGGTAAAGGTAGCCCAGAGTACTGGGTGGCGGTTGTAAAGCCGGGCAGGGTACTGTTTGAACTGGCCGACGTAAGTGAGCCTATTGCTCGCGAAGCGCTGCGCCTTGCAGGCCATAAGCTGCCTGTTAAAACAAAGTTTGTAAAGCGCGAAGGCGATTTTGAGATGGATCTTGGCGCAAAGCGAGGCGGCACAAAAACCGCCAGCGCCACAGCAGCTGTTGAGGCAGAGGCTGATACAAGTGTACAGAAGGATGGTGATGCTGAATGAGAGCAAGCGAACTGCGAGACATGAAACCTGTTGAGCTGAACAAAAAGCTGGACGAGTTGAAGCAGGAGCTTTTTAACCTTCGTTTTCAGCATGCTATCAACCAGCTTGATAACCCACAGCGCATTAAAGCCGTAAAGCGCGATATCGCCCGCGTAAAAACAGTGCTGGGCGGCATTGAGCTTGCCGACGGCGACAACAACTAAAAGGAGGGGATACGATGGAAACTCAACGCAACCTTAGAAAAACTCGTACCGGTACCGTTGTAAGCGATAAGATGGACAAAACCATCGTGGTGGCTGTTAAAGACAGCATTAAACACCCTCTGTACAAAAAAATCGTAAAACGCACGGTAAAATTTAAAGCACACGACGAGGAAAACCAAGCAGGCATCGGCGACCGCGTAACCATTATGGAAACGCGTCCAATTTCTAAAGACAAGCGCTGGAGGCTTGTTAAGGTGATTGAGAAAGCAAAATAATTTTGCTAATAAATTGGTTTTAACCCTCGGTGGCAGCCGCCTGCGTTTAGCAGAAGGCCGCTTACTACAAAGGAGGAGCTAAAAGATGGTTCAGATGCAAACCCGTCTGAAGGTTGCCGACAATACCGGCGCGAAAGAGCTAATGTGTATTCGTGTGCTGGGCGGTAGCCGGAAGAGATATGCAAACATCGGCGATGTTGTGGTGGCAAGCGTTAAAAAAGCAGCACCCAACAGCGGCGTGAAAAAAGGCGAGGTTGTGCGCGCGGTTATAGTGCGCAGCAAAAGCGGCCTTCGCCGTGATGACGGCAGCTACATTCACTTTGATGAAAACGCAGCTGTATTGATTAAAGAAGACAAAAACCCAAAAGGCACGCGTATTTTTGGGCCTGTGGCGCGCGAGCTGCGCGAGCGCGGTTACCTAAAAATATTGTCGCTTGCCCCGGAAAGCTTGTAAGGAGGAGCCGAGATGAGTGCAAAAAGCAACAAAGTTCATGTGAAAACCGGCGACACCGTAGAGATTATTTCTGGGCGCGACTACGCCAAAAGTGACGCCGGCAAACGCCCCCGTGGCAAGGTGCTGGCAGTGTCGCCAAAAGAGGGCAAGGTTATTGTAGAGGGCCAAAACATGGTGCAAAAGCATGTTAAGCCTCGCAGGGCCGGCCAGCAGGGCGGTATTGTAAAGGCCGAGGCCGCAATGTATGTTAGCAAGGTAATGCCTGTTTGCTCTAAATGCGACAAGGCTACCCGTGTTGGCCACAGTGTGGACAAAAACGGCAAAAAAACACGTGTGTGCAAGCGCTGCGGCGCCGAGCTGTAAAAGAAGGGAGAGAGCAGTATGGCAAGATTGAAAGACCAGTATCAAAAAGAGATTGCTCCTGCCTTGATGAAAAAGTTTGGCTATAAGAGCGTTATGCAGATACCAAAGCTGGACAAGGTAGTAGTAAATGTTGGGTGTGGCGAGGCTCGCGACAACCCAAAAATCGTAGAAGCAATTATTAACGACCTGGGCATTATTACAGGCCAAAAAGCAGTTGTATGTAACGCTAAAAAGAGCGTGGCAAACTTTAAACTGCGTGAGGGCATGCCCATTGGTGCAAAGGTAACTTTGCGCGGCGAGCGTATGTATGAGTTTGTAGACCGTTTGTTCTCGGTAGCGCTGCCCCGTGTGCGCGATTTTCGTGGCATTTCGGGCAACTCGTTTGACGGACGCGGCAACTACTCGGTTGGTGTACGCGAGCAGCTGATGTTTCCTGAGATAGATTACGACAAGATAGATGCGGTGCGCGGCATGGATATTGCTTTTGTTACAACCGCAAATACAGACGAAGAAGCAAAAGAGTTGCTAAGCTTGCTTGGCGCTCCGTTTGCAAGCTAAGGGGGGAAAAGCGTGGCAAAAACAAGTATGAAGGTTAGCCAAAAACGTCCGGCAAAATTTTCAACAAGGGCATACACCCGCTGTAAGATTTGCGGCCGCCCGCACGCTTACCTTCGCAAGTACGGCGTATGCCGCATTTGCTTTCGCGAGCTGGCGTACCGCGGTGAGATACCCGGGGTTCGTAAAGCTAGCTGGTAACAAAAAGCAGGCTGTGGGCGCTATAGCCCCGGCACAATAGTCATTAGTCTTATAGTCATTGGTCGTTAGTTGATGAAGGGTGAATGCCCTTTGAGTAGCAAGGTCGCCAAAAGGCGAAACCCGCTGCCAACTACCACAACTGGTGGCTAGTGGCTAAGCCTAACAACTATATTAGGAGGTTTACGGCATGCATATCACCGACCCTATCGCTGATCTGCTTACCCGCATCCGTAATGCGAGCGCCGCCAAACACCAAAACGTAGACATTCCCGCTTCTAACATGAAGAAGGCTGTTTGCAAAATTTTGGTGGATGAAGGCTATGTGCGCGGTATGCAGGTTATTGAAGATAAAAAGCAAGGTCTTATTCGTATCACTTTGAAATATCAAGAAAACGGCGCGCCTGTTATTGCAGGGTTGCGCAGGGTTTCGAAACCGGGTCTTCGTATATATTCAAGCTGCGAAGACATGCCTAAAGTAATGCGCGGGCTGGGCACCGCAATCGTATCCACCAGCAAAGGCGTGATGACCGACAAAGCAGCCCGCAGTGAAAATGTGGGCGGCGAGGTTCTCGCGTTTGTATGGTAAGAAAGGGGGCTTTTGACAATGTCGAGAATAGGAAGAAAACCCATCGTCATTCCGCAGGGTGTTGAGATAAAGCTGGAAGGCAATAACATTACTGTGAAGGGCCCCAAGGGCACACTGGATTCCACTGTACATCCTTTGATTACGGTAGAGCAGCAGGATGGCCAGCTACTGGTGAGCCGCCCGAATGATGAAAAGCAGGCACGCAGCCTGCACGGCCTTACCCGCACATTGATTGCCAACATGGTAACAGGTGTGGCAGAGGGCTTTAAGAAAGAGCTGGAGATTCACGGTGTTGGCTACCGCGCAGCAAAGCAAGGCAACGACCTTGTGATGAACCTTGGCTACTCGCATCAGGTTATTATGAGCGAAAAAGACGGCATTACCATTGAAGTGCCGGAGCCAAGCAAGATTGTGGTGGTTGGCATAGACAAGCAAAAAGTTGGGCAGTTTGCCGCTGAAATTCGCGAAAAACGCCCGCCCGAGCCGTATAAAGGCAAAGGCATTAGGTACGCTAACGAGTTTGTGGCCCGCAAAGAGGGCAAAGCCGGCAAGGCTGGCGCATAAAGGAAGGAGTGAAAAAGCATGGTCAAAAAACCCGATAAGAATATTGCGCGTTTACGCCGTCATCGCCGTGTGCGCGGGCGGTTATCCGGAACGGCCGAGAGGCCAAGGCTTGATGTGTTTCGCTCCTCCAAACACATTTATGCACAAATTATCGACGATGTGAGCGGTACAACACTGTGTGCAGCCTCTAGCATGGACAAAGGCTTTGGCGAGTACGGTGGCAATGTGGACGCAGCAAACCGCGTGGGCAAAGCTATTGCTGAAAAAGCTTTGGCAAAAGGTATTACCACAGTGGTGTTTGACAGAGGCGGCTTTGTATATCATGGTCGCGTAAAAGCACTGGCCGAAGGCGCTCGCGAAGGAGGACTGAAACTGTGATGCTTAAAAAGGAAGTACTGGATGCGTCCACAATGGACCTTGTGGAAAAGGTTGTTTCAATCAACCGTGTTTCCAAAACAGTAAAAGGTGGCCGTATTTTCAAGTTTTCGGCCCTTGTAGTTGTGGGCGACGGCGCCGGCGTTGTAGGCTTTGGCCTAGGTAAAGCAGGCGAGGTACCCGAGGCGATTCGTAAAGGCATTGAAGATGCCAAGAAAAACCTTGTGCGTATTAACCTAAAAGGCACAACCATTCCTCATGAAACGGTTGGCAAGTTTGGCGCAGGACGTGTGCTACTTCGCCCCGCCGCACCTGGTACCGGTGTTATTGCCGGGGGTGCTGTGCGTGCAGTTGTTGAGGTGGCAGGCATTAAAGACATCCGCACAAAATGCATTCGTTCCAACAACCCCATAAACGTGGTTACCGCCACAATGAATGGGCTTGCAGGATTGGCCAGCGCCGAGAGCGTTGCCCAAAAGCGTGGCAAAAGCGTGCAGGAGATTTTACCCTAAAAGGAGGCTAAACCAAAATGGCAGAAGAGAAAACTACTTCGGCTGAGCTGCAAACGGAGGCCCCCGCACCAAAAGCCACCGCAGCAAAGAAACCGGCGGCAAAAAAGCCGGCAGCCGCTAAAAAGCCGGCAGTCGCTAAAAAACCGGCCGCTGAAAAAGCAGCAACCGAAAAGAAACCCGCAGCTGCGAAAAAACCTGCGGCAGAGAAAAAGCCCGCAGCTGAAAAAAAGCCTGCGGCTAAGAAAACAAGCGAAGCTAAAGGCGCCACTGTTGTTGTGGCTGCCAAAAAGCAGGACAACACAAAAAACGAGGCCCCCAAAAAGGGCAGCGTGAAGCTTACGCTACGCCGTGCACTAACCGGCCGCAGCCGCAACCAGATTGCGGTAGCCCAATCGCTTGGGCTAAAGCGGGTAGGAGACGTTAGCTTCCAGCCCGATACCGCCCCAACCGCAGGCAAAATTGCAAAAATTGCATTTTTGCTTGATGTGAAAAAAGCATAACGGCAAAGCCGCAAGGAGGTGCAATTGCATTGAAGCTTCATGAACTAGCCCCAGCGCCGGGCAGCAACAAATCGGCTAAGCGCAAAGGCCGGGGCCATGCCTCGGGCAACGGCAAAACAGCCGGATACGGCCACAAAGGCCAAAAAGCACGTAGCGGTAGCAAACGAGCCGGCTTTGAAGGCGGCCAAATGCCTATGCAACGGCGTTTGCCCAAACGTGGGTTTACAAATATTTTTGCTACAAACTATGCCATTATCAGGGTGAGTGACCTGGAAATTTTTGAGGCGGGCAGTGTGGTAACACAACAAGCCCTAATTGAAAAAGGCCTTGTGAAAAAACCGCAGGATGGCGTTAAGGTTTTAGGAGATGGCGAAGTAACCAAAGCGCTTACCGTTCAGCTGGCCGCTTATTCGGCCTCGGCCAAAGAGAAAATCGAAAAGGCCGGCGGGAAGGCAGAGGTGGTCTAATTGTTCAATACATTTCGCAACGCATGGAAGATAGAAGAGCTGCGTAAACGCATACTGTTCACGCTGATGATCATTTTAATTTTCCGCGTAGGTGTGGCTATTCCTGTTCCGTTTGTAAACGTGAGCATGATAGGCCAGATAATAAACCAAGGTACTGGCGATATATTGGGCTATATGGACTTTATGTCCGGCGGTGCTTTGTCCAGCGCTTCTATATTTGCGCTGGGTGTGCAGCCGTACATTAACGCATCAATTATTATGCAGCTTTTGGCTGTGGCATTCCCTGCGCTAGACCGTATGCGCAAAGAAGGCCCGGAAGGCCAAAAAAGGTTTAACCGCATTACCCGCATGGCCGGTGCCGGCCTTGGTGTGGTTTTGGGAATTGCATACTACTTCTTGGTGCGCAATTTCTGGGTTAATGGCGAAAATGCGCTGTTGTATGGCGCAGGGAGCGGTATGTTCTCGCAGATATTTGCAGCAGTTGTTATTGTGTTGTGTTTTACGGCCGGCGCGATGTTGCTGATGTGGATGGGCGAGCAGGTGGACCAAAAAGGTGTGGGCAACGGTATATCTATTCTTATCTTTGCAGGCATCATCTCGCGCTCGTCAGAGCTGGTTACCGACATACGCGGTGCGCTGGAAACAGCAGCTGCGGGCCAACCCGAAATTTATATCTACCTGCCCATTATTGCTATTTTGGCACTGGCGGCAGTTGTTATGGTTGTTGTGCTTAACAGCGCAGAGCGCCGTATACCTGTGCAGTATGCCAAAAAGGTGGTAGGCCGTAAGATGTATGGCGGCCAGTCCACACATATTCCTATTAAGGTTAACATGAGCGGCGTAATGCCTGTTATCTTTGCATCAGCCCTTACATCTATACCCGGCACAATTGTGCGCCTTGTAGACTTTGACCCGGTGGCACACCCAATTTGGGCGTCGATACTAGATGCGCTATCTACAACAGGCGTTATTTATGGGCTTTTGTATGCACTGTTGATTATTGCGTTTAACTTTTTCTATGTTGCCATTACCTACAACCCAATTGAGATGGCAAACAACCTGAAAAAGAACAACGGTGCAATTCCCGGCATTAGGCCCGGTAAGCCAACATCAGACTTTATATCCCGTATTATTAGCAAAATAACACTTATTGGTGCGGTGTTCCTAGTGGTGGTAGCTGTAGGACCTATTCTACTTAGCAACATTACAAACATTGCCATACAGATGGGTGGTACATCTTTGCTGATTGTTGTGGGTGTTGCGCTGGATACCTCGCGCAGCCTTGAGAGCTTTATGCTAATGCGCCACCACAAAGGCTTTTTAGAGTAAGC
>CAYJEW010000058.1:0-11318 GCA_964369525.1 uncultured Oscillospiraceae bacterium
GGCTGTGCTGGATGACACAGGTGTGGGCTGCGCTTGGCGAATAGTAGTGGTAAGGGTTTGCGTGCCAACGCTGTCGCCTGCAGCATCAAAAAAGTGCACCTCTAGTGATAGGCTTTGGGTACTGGCACCCGTGTAATAAATAGACGCTGTGCCGTTGATGGTATAGCTGCCTCCGGCAGACGTTAGGGCTGTGGGAGCAACCAGCCATTCAGATGTAGTGGTGGGATAAAATGCTGTGTCGGGTTGTAGGCGAAGAGCATACTGCACAGGTGGTGCAGTGGCAGGTTCTTGGCCTGTGATGGTGTAATCCATCACATATTGGTTGCCGCTTGTAACGGCGGCGGCGGGGGTTGTGCCATCACTTTCGTAGATGGTAACCGAAGCGAAGCTTAGCGTGGGATTTTCAGCGGCTGCACTAAGTGCAAAAATTGGCAGGCATATGCTAACTATTAGCATGCCCACAAACATAGAAATCCATTTTAGAAGTGTGTTCTTTTTTATAAGGGTCATCTTTGCAAATTCCTCCTATGAATTACGGCTTACTACTCTGCCGATGGTTGACTTACTGGCTGGGTTTCTTCCTGTAAAGGCGATTGGCTTTGCTGTTGCTCGGGTGGGTCTGCAAACAGTTTTTCGCGGTTAATCTTTTTTTGCTGTTCATCTTGCAGAATGTTACTAATCACATTGCCGTCTTGCAGGGTTACTATTCTGTCGCCGCACAATGCAAGCTGTGGTTCGTGGGTTACCATTACAAATGTTATGTTATACTCTGCTGCACGTTGAAGCATGGTTTGCAGTACCTGACGGGTTGTTTTAGTGTCTAGGTTGCCTGTGGGCTCGTCTGCAAATATTACCTGAGGTTTTGCCACAAAGGCGCGCGCAATACCAACTCGCTGTTGTTGGCCGCCGCTCATCTCGGTGGGTTTGTGGCGAGCGCGCTTGGCCAGGCCCAGCTGTTTTAACTCTTTGGTGGCAAGCTTTAGGCGGCGCTGGCGGCTCATGCCTGTGAACATTAGCGGGAGCGCTACATTTTCGGCAGCAGTGAGCTGAGGTAATAGGTTATAACTTTGGAATATAAAGCCAAGATTTTCTTGGCGAAACAGCGCAAGCTGGTTTTCGTCCATATCGCTAACTTTTTTGCCTGCAATTGCGACAAGGCCTTTTGTGGGTTTTTCAAGACCTGCCAGCATGTTTAACAAGGTAGACTTTCCGCTACCCGACTGGCCGACTATACAGCAAATTTCGCCTTTTTCAATCTGCAGATTAATGTTGTTAAGCGCTACTACTTTTTCGTTACCTACCCTGTACACCTTGCGTAGGTTATCTGTGCGAATTATTTGGGCCAATTAATCACCACCATTTTAAAGGAAAATATTATGTAAGCAGCACATGCATATGCAGGTGCTGCTTGGATTTATATATGTACTCATAATATAGGAAACTAGATAATTTCTAAATTATCGCTACGTTCCGGCTTTGCAAAATGGTAGCCTTGCGAATACTCTATGCCACTTTTTATCACTAGATCTTGGATTTCGGCATTCTCTACAAACTCGGCTGTAATGTCGGAGCCAATAAGCCTTGCCATGTAGCATATAGAGTCTAGCACTATCTTGCTTTCGTCGTTATTGGGTAGATTTTTTATAATATCACCGTCTATTTTGATAATGTCTGGTTTTAGGGATATTACCGATGTGTATGTGGCAAAGCCAACACCAAAATCGTCTACCGCTATTTTACAGCCAAGCTTTTTCACCTTGTGCAAAAAGCTGATGAGCTCGCTGTTGTTATTATAGTTTTCGGTTTCCACAAACTCTATAACAAGTTTTGTGGGGTTTGGATGTTGCATAATGCGGTTTATAAGCCATTCTTTAAACTCCAGCGACTGAATATCATACAGCGATATATTTAGGCTAAGCTCGCTTTCTTTATTTTCAAATTCTTTCATGGCTTTGTCTAGCATAATTTTGCTGAGCGAGAGATATAATTTAAGCTTTTTGGATATTTCTAAAAACATGCCCGGTGGGTAAATATTGCCCTCGCGGTCGTAGATGCGCATTAGTGCTTCGTATTTGGTTATAGTTCCAAGCTCGTTGTTGTAGATGCCTTGGTAAAACGGCACAACCTTGTCGTTGCTTAGTGCATAGCTTAGCAGCTCGAATATTTGCAGGTCTCTTTCAGTTTCGGCTTTGAGCGTTTCGCGCTCGTTGGAGGCGACAATAAAATTTGTTTGCAGGCTTTTGTGCATATAGTAAGCGCTGTTTAGCTTATCTATCAAGTTATCTCCAAACGCAAGAATAAAACGAGATACACCGCCAAGGCCTGTTTGCTGAGCGGTGGAAAGCTCGTATTGTTCGTGGAAGGTTTTCATTAGCTGCAAAAACTCTTCATCACTAATGCTATCATTTGCCACAACCATGAAGTTTTTATATGTATGAATATATACCGTCAAAATTTTATCCAGGCCCATCTGACGGTATGCTTCATTGCCTGTTTCCAGAATTTCGCTGCAGGATTTAAAGTACTGCTCCTCGCCAAATGTGGCAATCATCATATCGGCATTCATAATTTCGGTCATGCAAATTTTGGTATAATTGTTCTCTTTTAAATCTATCAAGTACTGCTCATAACTGGGAATGTTGAACCTATGGTCCATCAGCGGCACCGATGCGTTATGTTCCAAGCTCATTTGGACCCTACTTTCTGATGATTTTCTACTATTAATGCACCTTACAGGATATGTTGGTTACGGTTAGTTTAAAGATACAGGCTGCCTCAAAATCAGGGCCGCTGAAGCTCCAGTCGTCATTATTTGTGTAGTGGTGCATAATGACGTTAAGTGCTTTAATTTTTTCTGCGGTTGGTTGCACAAAAGAAACATTGCCATAGCCAATTATGCTTTGGTAGTTTGCGGAGTATTCGCAGGCTACCTCCCCTTTTGTTAGCTTAAATCCGGTATCCATCTCGAAGCATACAGGGCCTGCTTGTGGAATAAGCGAAATTTTGCGGCCTTGGCTTGCACTGTGAAAGTACAGTACAATCTCCCCATCTGCTTTGGTATAGCCAAAGCTCATAGGCACAATGTATGCTTGGCCATCGTCCACAAAACCAAGGCGACAGCAGTTGCAGCTATCCATTATTTGGTAGATTTCATTTATGTTGGTAATCTCGCGGTCTTTTCTTCGCATTATGGCCCTCTGAATTTGGCTGATTTATCCTTTATGGAGTATGGCCGACAAATTTAAGATATTATTGCTCTGCTATATGGGGCAAAAAAGAGCCCCTCTTGGTTTTTTTTGCGTTGTACATAGCGGTGTCGGCGTAGTGAAGTATCTGTTTTACATTGTCTGATTGGTCGGGATAAAGCGCGTATCCGCCAGAGATTGTAACCGGATATTTTTTATTGTGCGGTGTAAGGATGTGGGCGTCCTTGAAGTCTTGCTCCAGCCGCTTCACTTCTTGCACAAGCTCTTGGTTGGTAGATGCGCCGTAGATTACTATGACAAATTCATCTCCGCTGAGCCTTGAGATAATTTTATTTTCGCATTCAAACGCTTTTAACACCTGCGCCGCCCTTGCAATAAATGCGTCGCCATATGCGTGGCCCCATGTATCGTTAACATATTTTAGGTTGTCTAAGTCCATCATTACCACAACAGCATTTTGCGCCACACTGGTATTTTGAATAAGCAAGTCCAGCTGTTCTAAGAAAGCCCTGCGGTTATATATATTTGTTAGATAATCTATATCTCTTTCGTACTTGATGCTTTCCTTCTCGGTTACCTCATCTGTGGTATCAAGAATAATACCCCAGTTGCTTGTTTCTTCGCTATATAGCTTGATTTTTAAGTATTTTACTCCACGGCTGTGGTTGTATATAAAGGTATCTTCTTCGGTTCCATGTGGGCAAGACATGATTTTTTCTATTAAAAGCAGGAAGTCTTTAGTGCTTGCCGGTTTTACTGATGTGCTATCGGAAGATAGGTCTAAAATTTCTATCATCTTGCTTGTGTAAATTACCGTATCGTTGTTTTTATGCTCGTACACAGCAATTGGCAGATTTACATAGTTTAACACGGTAGTAAACCTACCCGACGTTTCCAGAATATTGTTTACCATAAGGTTTATGTTTTTGCTTATTGCAGAGAATTCGGGAAGGTTGCTAACGTCTATTTTATGCTTTAGGTCACCATGGGCTATTTTTTGTAGGCCATCGTTTATTTTATAGAAGCTGCTTAGTATAACTTTGTCGATAATCAGGAATATAAGCAACACAACAAAAAGACCTATAACAATACCACTGGCAATAATGATAAGCAGGTTGCTGTATGCGGTTTGGTATATGTGTACGTCGGAGTTGTATACGCCTATAAGCATATTGTCTGTTATTTTAAATATGCATTGGCCTGCCTCGCCATTAATTGTAACTTCTGTTGCTTGTGATGTGAGGGCGTTTATTGCTGTAACATCGGCAATGCCTATGTCATTTGCATTGCTGCCTATAATGCCGGCCTCTGTGCTGCTTAGTATCTCGCCGGTTTGCGGCTCTATAGCTAAAATCATGGTGCCAAATTCAGGTGCAAGGCCCTCAAAAACACGACTCAGCTCAATCTCTTCCATTGCAGAAAGTAGCCTTGCGGGGCGTATACCTATTTGGATAATGTCGGTTCTGGCTTCGTTCCATACAGCTACGTATTGCATGTCTACATTTTCGGCTGTGTTTGGGGTTACTTCCTGCACAAGCTCTAGGCTATAGTCTGTAAGCATTGGTAAGAAAAACATCATCTGCTCGCCGGAGTTAAATGTGTATCCATAATAGTCCGGCACTGTGCCTGCGTATATTTCACCTTCGGGGTTAAATATGTGTATCTCATCTATTTGAAGCAGCTGTGTAATGGTTGCCAGCTCATCTGTGTTGTCTATAACACTGGGGTTGTTTTGGATAATATATGCAGCGGTTTTTGCACGTATGAGATAGTCTTGCGCAAGTTCTTCTTCCAGCTGCTCTGCATCGGCATCGTTTGCATTAAGAATTTCTATGGTGCGGTCGGCTTGTAGTAGCGCTGTGTTTATAAAGTTATCGGTGGCAAGCCTAAGCTGAAGTATTGTAGCTACCAAAATGAGCAAAACAGAGGTAAGCGCCACAACAGCCGCAAGGCGAATTATAATATATTTTTTCATGCGCAACCCCTCCTTTGCTTAGCATTTCAAACAATACTATAAACCAAAAAAATACATGTCGTTTAATTATACTATATACTTAACTTGGAATTCAATTGTTTGTTAATATTCTACAAAAAAACATGTGGACAGATGTGTGATTTTTTAGCCAAAAATAGTATAGCTGCTTTGGCTCTTATCGTTGATTTGGGCTAAAGCTGTGCTTGCTTTTTCGCATAGCGTGTTGTAGTTTTTGCCATGTTCCGGATAAAGCGATATACCTATGCTTGCAGACACATGCATGCTGACCCCGTCTTTTGTATAGGTGATTTTTAATGTGTCACATAGCTCGCTTGCTCTTTTTTCAACAAATTCCAGCGTTTTATAGTCGCCAACAAACACAAAGAAGGTGTCGCTATCCAGCCGGCCTATTATATCGGAGGTTCTGAAGATATTTCGCAAAACAAGCCCCATATTATTCAAGCACTCGATGCCATAGGCCTCTCCAAAGCTTTCATTTAGATGTGTAAAGCCGTTTAGCTTTATTGCAAAAAATGCACCGCTGTTGTTGCCGCCGATTTTTGCCAGCTTAAGGTAGTTGCGTATATATCTTTCGGTGGCTTGCTGATTATATATACCCATATCCGGGTTAGCCTCGGACTTTGCTTTTAAAATATCCATCTCGGCTTGGTCGCCAAATACCTCTGTGAGCTTGCCTACGGTTTTAAACCGATTGCCGCTTTCGTCATAAAACGCTTTACAGTTATACAAAAACCATGCAGGCTCTCCACTTGGCAGGCTTAAGCATATTTCACCATCCCAGGCCGGCTGTGTGGCTGTTGTGGAGCCGACATCGCCAAGAAATGCTGTGTTGGCAGCAAACAGCTCTTGATATATCTGTGAGGTGGTGAAGTTTTCGATGATAACCGGAATGTTAAATCGTTCGGCAAAATTTTTGGAATAGCGTATGGTTTTGCTTTCAAGCTCGAACTCAAAAAATACGTTGTCAGTAAGCGCCGATATTCGTGCATTAAAGTCTCTTTCTTTTTGCAGCTCATTGTTAGCCTGCGCAAAATTTGAGATGTCGGTAACCGAAAAATACAGCCTGCGTTCACCGTTTTCGCTTTCGGCTACATTGCCGCTTATCTGAGCAGTTTTATAACTTCCTGCTTTTGTTATTAGGCGGCACACAAAGTCTAGCTGGGTGTTTGGATTTAGCTGCATTTCCGATGCAAAATATGCGGCTGCGGGTTGTCTATCTTCTGGGTGCAACAAAGCAAAACCCCTATTATTAAAGGTATCTCGCACCTCTTCGCGCGTGAAACCTATAATATTGAAATAACCTTGGTTGGCTTCAAGTATTGTGAAATGCGCATCAAGCTTTGCGGTTAAAAGGCCGCAAGGCGCAAACGAGGTGGCAAATTTTGCATCGTTTATATTACGAATAAGCGGCATATCTAAATCGCCACTTTGTGTGCCTGCTGCCGCCATTATTGCACTGTACTTTGCCTCAAACTCTGCAACCGGCATAGGCTTTGCATGTATAAAGCCTTGTACAGCGTCGCAATTCATACTTTTTAGCATCTCAAGCTGTTCGTTGGTTTCGATACCCTCTGCCACAACATACATGCCAAGATTGTGTGCCATTTTAATAATACTGTCGATAAGCATATCGTCGCGACGTATGTTTTTGCCGGCAATAAAGAAGCTTCTATCCATTTTTAAGGTATCGGCTTGCAGGTTTTTTAGCATGCCCAATGATGAATATCCCGCACCGAAATCGTCGATGGAGATTTTAAAGCCAATGCTATGTAGTTTGGCAAACAGCTGCTCTATTGTGTTTTCGTTTTCAATGGTGGTGGACTCTGTAAGCTCGATTTCTATGCATTCATACGGCACATTGTAGCTAGCGGCCACCGCTACAATGCTATCTACAAACAACGGATTTTCCAAATTAAGGCGCGAGCAGTTAACCGACACAACCAGCGGCCCATAGCCTTGGTCTGCCCAATGTTTTATGATTGCGCATACATGCTCTAGGATATATCTATCGAGCTCCACAATAAAACCGTTGCGCTCGAACAGCGGTATGAAGTCGACGGGCATTATCATCGAGCCGTCGGCCTCTACCCAGCGAACAAGAGCTTCGGCGCCAACAAGCTTGTGTTCATTTATGCTAAACTTTGGCTGCAAATACACCTTAAATTCTTTGTTTTCAAGGGCTGCTTTCATTTTATTTGTGATTTCGGCTTCGGTTAGCAGCGCCTTTCTGAATGCGTCATCATAGTCGCACACCAGCTCGCCTTTTGATTGCTTTGCCCTAACAAGGGCTAGGCTGGCCCTATTTATAATATCATCTACATCTGTATAGCTTTGCTCTATACTGTACCTACCAACATTAAAGACAGCGCTGTAATTTGCAAGCTCTGCAATAGCGTGCCTATAGTGTGTGGCAAGCTTGTCCATCAACGCTTCTACGTTCATTAAAAAGTCGTTTTCGGCAAATATGGCAAACTTATCATCGCCAACCCTAGCTACAATTATATTTGGGGTATCTAATGTATCAATAAATGCTTTTACTTCTTTTAATGCACTATCGCCTACATCGTGGCCAAACATTTCATTAATAGCTTTGAAATTTTCAATGTCGAAAATTATGATGCAGTATTTTTGGGTGGTATTGCGCTCCAGCGCCGCTCGCATATCTTCTTTTAATTTTGCTTTATTGGGCAACTGGGTAAGCGCATCGTAATAGGCTGTTTTTCTTAGCTGTTTAAGCGAACGCACATGATGGAAAGAGGTATAGCAGATAACCGCCAACAGCGCCCAGAAAATGGCTACCGTTAACGCATTGAGCAGGTCCACAGCGTCGGCAAGCTCGCTATTTATTGCCTCTGCTTCGACGTTTATTGCAAAGGCCCATTCGGTGGTGGCAATAGGCATATAAACCATTACCTTTGGCACCCCAAAGTAATCGTAGTAAAAGCCACCGTTTTGCTCGCTTATAATATGGTTAAGCGCCGTCTCTAAGTTTTCGATGCCTATCTCGGCTACTTCACGCTCCGGAATGGTGCTGTGGCCTATATGATTATTGCTGGTGGAAAATATTAAATTAAACTGCTTATCCACAATAAACATATCGCCTGTACCCTTGGTGGCTTGAGCAACAACCTCCATAAAGTTGTCTAGCAGCGCTGTGCTGTATAACACGGCCGTAACCTCGCCGTCTTTTACAACCGGAGCAAAAATATCAAACACAATTTCGCCGGTTTCAAAAAAAACCAGCGGCTCTGCAATATACAATTTATTTTCAAGGGCTTGTAGGAATAGCGGGTGATTGGAAAAGTTTTGTTGCTGATTGTCTGCAGATATCCCGTTGCCCTCAAGGTCGATGTAATAAAGAGATGTAAACTCAGCCACATGCGATTGCATGCTAAAGTACTCTACCACATTATCTTTTGTGATATTTGATTGCACTATATGCTCTGCAAGAATTGCGATGTCGCTTTGGGTTTCCTCTAAGGTTTCTTCCAATACAATTTCCAGCTGAACGCCAATCTCTTCCATCTCTCTTATGGTAGAATTGATAACCGCTTGTGCGGCATAGTAATCAAACCATGTGGCCAGACCTGCAATAATAATGGTGGCAATCACAACACATGTCGTTCTGAATGCCATCTTTCTTTTTTCGGATTGTCTCATTTAGCTATGCTCCCATGGGTAGGCAAAAGCGAATACACTGTAACAGTGCGCTGCGGAAGAATTGCGACTTTGGTAAAATATTGGCGCAGAATGATATATTTGGCATGGCTATTCTTGACGCCAAAACCCAATTATGTACAATTTACCAAAATATACAGCTTTCGTCAATATTTACGGGAGAAAATAACAAGTACAAATTATATAGCTTTGTATAAAATTATTTTCTTAAGATAGATTCTTGCATTTTTGTATCCTTATGCCATTATGTTTATACTTGAAAATTGATATTTGATATCGGTTTTGTGCACTTAGTAAGCGTGTTTGGCAAGGAGAAGTAATGTTAAAAACAAAAAAACTGTGCTTTGAGGATTTGCTTTTTTACAACGATATTCATATTGAACGCTGCAAAATTAACTTATAACAGGCAAGAGAGGTATTGCGCCTGCTAGTAGTACGTTTTGCCCTTATATTACCATTAAATAACCGTGCCGAATCCATCTGCGGCACGGTTTTGTGTTGCTGTTATTATTATGGAAGGCTTTAGGGTTTGAGGGTTTTGGGCGCTACTGCTTTGTTTTAACAATAGCTAAAAAATACACAAGATGTGCTACCCACACAACCGCCAGTGTAATCTGCCCTATTGGCACGTTCATCATCATAACGATGCCTATGCCCATAAGTATCGTGAAGGTTATAATTATTCTTAGTTTAGTGGCTTTGGTCATGCCTTGGCCTTTAACATAGCTCTCTAGGTTGTTTTTATAAAGATTTGTTGCCACAAACCAATTGTTTAGCTTGTCACTGCTTTTAGCAAAACATGCTGCTGCAATAAGTAAAAACGGAACGGTGGGTAGAATGGGAATAACAGCGCCTACCGCACCTAACGTAAGCGTTATGCAGCCTATTACAACAAGCAGTATCTTTTTTATGCCCATTATTATATCTATCCTTTTTGCTCGCAATTTATGCACGGGTTAGCTTTTACTAACTCAAAAAATATAGCATGCATAATTTAGAATGTCAATCTCTTATAATGTAATGCCTATTATGATATACATCTGCTTTACAAACACCTGCAATGGGTGTTACAATTTTTTATTAGCTGATATATATTGCATAAAGGGAATTATAAATGCTAAACAAACGATTGATTGAGCTTGTGCCAAATGCTTTAACGCATGTGGCAAAAAATGTATTATTGCAAATTTTAGGCCTACTGTCGAGCATTGTGTTAATGTTCACGGCAGGCTTTTTTCTGCACGATTTGCTATTTGAGCGCTCGGCGAGCTTCCCATTTTGGCAGGCAGTTTGCGTGATAGTTGGCTGTATTTTTGTGCGGGTGGTGTGTGTATATTTTGCGCAGCGGCAAAGCTACCTTGCCTCAAAGTCGGTAAAGCGGGTGCTGAGAACCAGCATATACGACAAGGTTATTGCGCTGGGCGGGCGGTATGGAAAAAAGCTGTCTACCGCAGAGCTTTTGCAGATATCTGTGGAAGGCGTAGAGCAGCTGGAAACATATTTTAGCGGGTATCTGCCGCAGATGTTTTACGCGCTCATTGCTCCGCTTATACTGTTTTTTGCGCTGTCTTTTGTAAGTTTTAAGGTAGCTGTGGTTTTATTTATATGCGTGCCGTTTATACCTATATCTATTATTGCCGTAAACAAAATTGCAAAGCGGCTTTTGGCCAAATACTGGGGCGAGTACACCGGCCTTGCTGACAATTTCCTTGATAACTTGCAGGGGCTTAACACCCTTAAAATATACAGCAGCGACGCACACATGCACGCCAAGATGAACACGCAGGCCGAACGGTTCCGCGTGGTGACAATGAAGGTGCTATCGATGCAGCTAAACTCTATTATATTGATGGATATAATAGCCTACGGCGGTGCAGCGCTGGGGATTTTATTTGCCATACTAGAGTATTCCGCAGGTAACATTGGGTTTGTGGGCTGTTTTGCTATTATCATGCTGTGCGCCGATTTCTTTTTGCCATTGCGGCTGCTGGGAAGTTTTTTCCATATTGCGATGAACGGCATGGCCGCCAGCAAGAAGATATTTGACCTTTTAGACATTGCGCCCGAAAAAGAAAAAACACAGACCATGCAGGACAGTGATATCACTATACAAAACCTTTGGTTTTCTTACGACGGCGAGGCAAATGTGCTTAAAGATATCAGCCTTGAGATACCTAAAAACAGCTTTGTGGCTGTTGTTGGGCAGAGCGGGTGTGGTAAGTCCACGTTGGCGGGCATACTGTGTGGCGAACATACGCAGTATAGCGGTAGTGTAGCGCTGGGCGGCACCGAGCTTGCCGATATTACCCGCCAAAGCCTTGCGCAAAACATATGCACCATTACAGCGGCGGCGTACATATTTAAAGGTACGGTGCGCGACAACCTGTGCATGGCAAAAGCCAACGCTGACGACAGCGAATTGTGGGATGTGTTAGCAA
>CAYJEW010000059.1:0-10818 GCA_964369525.1 uncultured Oscillospiraceae bacterium
GCGCAAGCAGTGCGCAAAACACATTTGCAATTACAAGGCATCCCGCAAACACAAGTGTGAATGTAGGCACTCCGGTTTCGTTAAGCGTTGCGGCAGCTGGCGGCACAGGTGCATTTTCTTACCAGTGGTTCACCAGCCTTACAAACGCCTACAGCGGCATTGCCCTCACAGGCCAAACAGGGCCCACACTTTCGCTGCCGTATGATTTTGCTTACACACAGTTTTACTACTGTGTTGTAACACAAAATAATGCCACACTCACAAGCTCCATTGCAACCGTTAGTGTGGCAGGCTCGTCCACACCTGCGCCAACACCTGCCCCCACAAGCTACGGCATATGGGTTTTAGGCACCGAGGTTACACCTGCAAATGCAGCCGATGTTTTAGGCGACGGCATAATATCTTACGACGTAGCCACCAACACTCTTACTATAGACGGTGATTTTGTTGTGCCTGCCAGCCAAGCCTTAACCGGCGACCCCTATAGAGACGCAGCAATAGGCGCTAACAAAAGCTTGAAAATACAATTCCAAAGCTCAAGACCAAGCGCAAGTATCTCTGTTGAAAATAACACAGCAGCTTCAGGGCTAACACGCGGTATATATGTAACAGGCAACTTGGATATTCACCTACTATCGACTAGCGCGAGCGTTGATATAAGTCACAATGGTTCAGATGCTATATATGTTACAGGAAACTTAACGGTCACAGCGTCAATAACTGCAACATTTTCTGCGAGTGCTGGCAGAGGCAATGCAAATCGCCACACTGGCGGCATAGGCATTTATTGTGGCGGCGACATTGTTGTTCAAACAGCGCTTACTGCTCGTGGCGGAACTGGATATATTTCTGGTACTACTATTGCCACTGACGGCGGCACAGGAATTCATGCATTAGGTAATATCGAGGCAACTTATAGTTATAATGCAATAAAAGGCTATGGCGGCTCGGGCTCGGGCTCTAGCGGCACTTTTGGTGCCGGCGGCGTTGGCATAATAGCAGCTTCAACATCCGGTGCCGGTAGTATAAATGGCACAGGTGGCTCAGGCGACCCTCCCGGAGCGAATGAGATTATTCCATAACCAACCCCCCTTGGATCACAAATTGTAGCAAACACACAGCAACGCATCATTTTATTTAAAACACCCTTTAGCGTAAGCTAAAGGGTGTTTTTTATGCCCAAAATTTGTAGTATGCTTTTATGCCTCATTCGCATTATTGCCCCACACATCACGCAATGTTCTGCACAATTAACATATAAACCACCGTTCCTCCGCCTAGGCTAAGCAGCATATTTTTCTTCCATTTATGTAGCACCACAACCACCAAAATGGCTATTGCCTCAAGCAGCCCATGGTATTGCGTGAAAATTGCATCTCTTAAACAATACACCACCAGCATGCTTATGGCGGCATATGGCAAAACCGTGCCCAAATATTTAACGTATCGTGGTGGTTCTTTGCTTTGAGGGAACACCATGAAAGGCAAAAACCGCGTAAGCATAGTTCCAAACGCAACCACCGCTATGGTTATTATGCTTTGTGTTAAACTCATCTGCCTGCGCCCTCCTTTTTCATCGCTGTAAAATAGCTAATGGTGAAACATGCTACAATTCCAATCATTGCAGGTATCAAAAAACTCTCGCCGCCGAATATCAAGCAGGCAACTAAAGAACACACAAGGCCTATAACAGCAGGCGCATGGTTTTCTGCCTCCTCCCACTGGTTTAAAAACATCACCACAAAAAGCGCTGTCATCACAAACTCAATTCCCTCTGTGTTAAAGTTCACAAGATACCCAAGCACGCCCCCAAGCGTTGCGCCCAAAACCCAGTAAATATGGTTAAGCAGCGTCACAAAAAACATAAACCAGCCGCTGTCAACACCGCTTGGCGCCGCTACCGCGCAGTTGATGGAAAACGATTCATCACACATACCAAATATTAAATAAAGCTTTTTCAGCCCTGTGTTTTTATACCTATCCAGCATAGAAATGCCATAAAAAATATGCCTGGCGTTCACCATAAGCGTAAGCACAAACGCCTGCAAAGGGTTAAAAGCGCCCAGCAATAAACTTGCCGCAATAAACTCCATAGACCCCGCAAAAACAACAAGGCTCATAATCATGGGGTAAAAAAACGAAAAACCCATGCTGTTCATAAGTAGCCCGTAAGAAGTGCCAAGAAAAAGAAAGCCAACACATATGGGCAGCGTTAAAGGCACTGCAGCTTTCAGCGCTTTTGTTTTCATGTACACACCCCTTTTTGATAATAAAACAGCATCCGAACAACTGCTCGGGTGCTGCTTTGTGTCTATTTATCCTCTTGCTTTTCCTGCCGCTGCGCAGACGATGCTTCAACAAGCCCTTGTTTTATAAAAAACCTCGCCATTGTTATGCTTGCCCATCTTGCCTGCTCGCTTTCAAGCCGGCATGTCTGTAAAATACCCTTAGCTTTGCCTGTGCTTACCTTCTTATCTTTACTTACTTTTTCGGCCGCTTTTGGCTCTTTGGGCTTTTTTTTCTTTTTCACTTTCTTTTCAGGTTCAGTAGCATGCTCTTCTTTTACCGTTTCTACCTGCTCTTCATCAGGCTCGTTCTGTGGCTCATCTGTGCTATCTGCTATGGCCTCTTGCTGTTTTGGCTTCTTCTTTTTTCTTGGTTTTTTGGCAGTTTTTGCATTTTTTACAGTGCCAGAGTTTTCATTTGCGGCTTTTTCATCTGTTTTTTCAACTTCCTCTGCCACCACAGTTTCAGTTTCGGCTTGCGGCTCTTCAGCTAGCGCCTCTGCGTATTCTTTCTCAAGTTCAGGCTCTGCTATATCCTCTGCCACTACTTTAATTTGCTCTTCTAACAGCTCGGCAGGTGCTTCGGCTTTAGCCTCTTCCTGCTGCGCCCCCTCATCCTGCTTCTCTCTTGTAACAAAGCCTGCCAAAAGTATTCTTGCATGCTTGCTTGCACCCTTAGCCCAGCTTGTTAGCTGCTGTAAAGCTGTTTCTTGCGGCTTTGCCTGTGGCGCTTGCTCTGCTGTGCCCTCTTCGGCCTGCGGCTCTTTGCTAGCGTCCTCTATCTCTTGCTCCACTTCGGTCTGCGCCGCTTCAGCGCTATTGGTAGGCTCTGCAACATCTTCTGCTGTATCATCGTCACAACTAGCGGCAACAGCCTCCTGCTCTACTTGTGCGCCCTCTTTAGCCTCTTCGGTAGCCGCCTCTGGCTCTGGCTCTGTAGCCTCCACATCGTTCTGCCCTGCTTGCTCTTGCAGCTCAAGGACTTCTTCCATCATGCCGCCCTCTTCGGTCTGGGCTTGTGGCTCGTCCTGCGGCTCTTGCTCTGCTTCAGCCTGCCCGCCCTGCGGCTCTACACTGTTCGGCTCTTGCTCGTCGGTCGCTTGTTGGTTCTGTGCCTGCTCTTCAAGCGCCTCACTAGCCGCCTGCTTTGCAAAAACACCTGCCAGCATCGCCGCTGTATTTTTTGCCCAGCCAACCAGCTGTTGTAGGGCGTTTTGTTGCGGTGGGGTGTCTGCCAGCGCCGCAACGCTTTCGGTGTCTGTATTCGGTATCTCGGCTTGCACCTGCTCTGCATCGCTATCAGCCTGCCTACCCTGCTCGCCCTGCGGCTCTTCGGCGCCGTCCTCTATCTCTCGCTCGCCTTTGTCCTCTTCGCCCTGCGGCTCTTCGGCGGCATCCTCTATCTCTCGCTCGGCTTTGTCCTCTTCGCCCTGCGGCTCTTCGGCGGCGTCCTCTATCTCTTGCTCGGCTATATTCTCTTCGCCCTGCGGCTCTTCCGCCGCCGTAAGCAGTAGCGTGGGCTCCGGCTGCACTACTGGCAGCATTTTTGCTTTTTCTTCTCTCAACAACTTTAACTTATGCTCTTCTTGCATTATTTTTAAATCTTCGGGCTGCACACCGTCCTCAGCCAGCGCTTTTGCTTTCAGCTCTTCATCTGCCTTTTGCGCAGCTAGCCTTTGCTTGTCTTCCGCACACCAAAGCACCCCAAGCACCACCGCAGTTATACCCACAACAAGGCCTGCCAGCATGCTCGGCAAACATAAGTAGTACAGCACCGACGGCCCGTTTACAAGCTGTGGCGCAAACATTAGCACCGCTGTGCCCAGCAGTGCTAATGGCCCTGCAATACCGTTCCATATAGTTGCTACACCCATTAGCATTAGCAGGCCGGGCGAGCGACATAACACACCTTGTTGCAATTCTACTTCTTTATATGTCACCGTCTGCACAGCAGTGCATATCAGCACGGTAAATCCTATTAATATTGCGCTCAATAGCGAAACAAACCCTGCTAAAACCAGCCACAAAAAGCTTGAGGCCGATATAGCTATTCCAAGGTAAAATATCGGCTGTAGCATTCGTAGCGAAGCCTTCTTCATCCCCTACTTTTCCCCACTTTCCTTATTTCAATCGGGCAATCAACATCGCAAAGTGCCCAAGTCCGCCCTGCGGCCATAGCTTAAGCCCTTCCGCACAGCGCCATATCTTTTTGCTATCGTCAAACATCGGTGTACCGCCTTGCGGCAAGCCGGTCATTCGCAACCTGCTCTGCCGGCTCGGCGAAAGCCTTATTTTACCTCTTTTCGCGCAAATCACCTTCACGGTAGGCCGCCAGCAGTTGTTTTAGCTCTTCAATATCCTGCAAAAGGCGCTTGCCCGTGTCGGTCTCTCGCACGTCCACACGGCGGGCAAACCGCTCCACCGTGCGCATGTTTGGCAAAAGCGTAAAGCCCGACTGCTGCACCTCGCTAAACGGCCTGTGCTCTGCCAGCGAGATATTGTGCGAGTTTGAAATAAGCGTATAGCCGCCAATGCCGGTGCGGCCGTGGTAGGCCTTAGATATTCCACCGTCTATAACATACAACAGTCCGCCACCCTTCACAGGGCTTTCCCCCTCGCTACTGCGCACAGGCACATGCCCGTTAATAATGCGGCTGGTGGTTGGGTTTAGGCCAAACTCTTGCAAAATACGCTCACACGCCTCTCGTGTGGTAATGTGCTTAAAGTAGGGGTTTGCGTTTTCTTTGTGGGATTTTTTATCCGCTACAAAATAACGCTCAAACGTTGTAATGCAGTGTTTGCCAAACAGCGGAGATTTGCCCCCGCACCACAAATACCAAAATATATCTGTGGCGCTCTTTTTTTCAGGCGCATCTGCGGGCATGTAGTATGCGTCGCGCACCAGTGCGTCCATCTTGTCTAGGTACGCGCGCCCCGAAAGGCTCTGCCCGTCTATGTCCACCCGCGAAAAGCTACCGTCTTCTTCCATGGGTATACACCCGTGGTACAAAAGGTTGCCGTTTGCAATTTTATAAAGACTGCCGTTGTTAAATAAAAATCTTATGTGCTTGCTTAGCAGCTGCGAATGGGTAAACGAGCGCCTTAGCGTGCGCACAAGGCTTTGCTCTTCGGCTGTAAGGGCCAGCGGGTCTTTAGCATCTATTGTGGGGAAAACCGCGTCTCGCAGCTTATATCGCTCGCCCCCCAGCACAATCTCGCCCTTATCATAGTCAATATGCTTTAGCACCATCCTGCTGTCCATTCTAAACGCAGGGTTTCTAGCTATCAGCTGGCCCTCCAGCTTAAACTGAATAACCGCAATTGCCTTGTGCATCTTTGCCGCCAGGTCTATATCTATCGGGTTGTACACATTGTCGTCCCACACATGTGGTTTAAAAAATGTGCATGGGTCGCCTCGGTACACCTCGGCCGCAAACATCGAAAGCGGGCGCAGGTTTATGCCGTAGCTGTCTTCTAATAGGTCAAAATTATTATAGCTTATCGCAATACGCACAACATTTGCTATGCAGGTATCACTGCCTGCGGCCGCACCCATCCAGTGAATATCGTGGTTACCCCACTGCACATCCACATCGGTAAATCGGCTTAGCTCATCAATAACAATGTCTGCATGCGGCCCACGGTCAAACACATCGCCAATAATATGCAGCGTGTCTATGGTACAGCGGCGTATCAGCTCGCACATGGCCATAATAAAATCGTCTGCAAGGCCTGTGTCGCATATAGCCTCTATAATGGCTGTGTAATAATCTTCTTTGTGCTCGCCTGCGTCTGCATGTAACAGCTCGTCCATAACATACGCAAACTGCGCCGGCATTTTTTTACGCACCTTGCTTCGGGTGTATTTGCTTGCCACGCTTTTGCACACCTGCATAAGCCTAAATATGCTTACCCTACGCCAGTCTTCTTGCTCGGTTTGGCTTTGCATAGCCATCAGCACTGTTTTGGGCCTGTATATCAGTTGGCTAAGATGCTGCCGCTCAGCCTGCGAAACCGACTTTTGAAAAATGCCCTCAATCTTCTCACTAATAACGCCCGACGCTGTACCCACAAGATACTCAAACGCATCTGCCTCGCCGTGTATATCACTAAAAAAATACTCTGTGCCTTTTGGCAATTGGCATATTGCTGACAGGTTTATTATCTCTGCCGACACCGCCTCAACCGTAGGATATTCTTTTGCCAGCAGTTCAAGATAATGCCTGTTAACCATAATCTTTGCCTCCTGTATGCCTGCGCATAACAAGCCCATGCTATTTATTTTAGTCCATTTTGGCCGTTTGTGCCTCCCCCACAGCAAACAAAGCTACAGCGGCTTTTCAAAAACAAAATCATCCATCACATATCCGCCGCCAATATCTGCCACCTGCTCGCGCGCCACAGTATAGCCTATGTGCCTGTACACTTTAATAGCCTGCTGGTTGTATCGGTTTACCGTAAGCCACACACCGCTGCACCCAAGGCGGCGGCCCGCCTGCTCTACATATTCCATAATTTGGTCTGTGTAGCCGTTACCCCTGTGATGCGCCAGAAGGTACAGCTTGCTAAGGTACAGCCCGCCCTCCTGTGGCTGAATACCTATATAGCCTGCGTCTGCGCTTTCCGGCGCGGCAGTGCGCACTATATAATACTCGTACCCTTCTTCAAAAATCTGCTGTTTAATGGCAGGTGCGCTCTGCATTTTTCCTACCATGTAGTCAATCTGCTGTGGCTTTAATATCTCGGCATAACACTCGTGCCAAATCTCATCGGCAAGTTTTGCTGTTTTCTCTATCATCTCGTCGCTTTGCACAGCAATAAAACTAAGGCTACCCTCTGCCATCTTAAAACCCTCCCACAAAAAATATGTCTCATCCTCGTATTATGTAATATAATTACATATAAAGATAGTTTATCACAGCACAAAATACGCTGTCAACGGCAGAGGCGCCCCGCTTTGGCGCACAACCGCCATAAGGCAACGGGAGTTGCCTTAGCCTTGCCATACATAAACTTCCCTGCCATATCACCGCACTTTGCAGTGCGGCTTTGCAGTGCGGATTTGCAGAGCAGCAGTTTTTATTTTATTGCATTTTTAATCTTTTATGCCATTTTTTATGCCTATACATTTGCTTTTCTTGCACTATTTTAGCACAGCATAACCACACCTACGGGTTCACCACATTTATTGGTGCACCCTGCAAAAACGCCTGTAAATTTTCTGCCACATAGTCTAAAAGGCGCTGACGGGTTTCGGTGGCCACCCAGGCAATATGGGGAGTAATATAGCAATTTTTTGCGCTAAGCAGTGGGCTGCTGGGCGGCGCAGGCTCTATTGCGGTAACGTCCAGCCCTGCCGCCGTAAGATACCCTTGGTTTAGCGCATCGGCCAAATCTTGCTCTACCACAAGGCCGCCTCTGGCTGTATTTAGCAGTATTGCGCCTTTTTTCATCTTAGATATGGTGTTTTTATTTATCAGCTCGCGTGTTTGCGGCAGCAGCGGACAGTGCAACGATACCACATCGCTCTGCGCCAACAGCTCGTCTAGGCTTACATATTCGGCAATTTCTTTGCCTTTTTCGGTGGGGCGCGAGCCAGCACAAACCACCCGCATGCCCAGCGCCTGCGCTATGCGTGCTGTGGCGTAGCCTATATTGCCAAAGCCCACCGCACCAAATGTTTTGCCACACAGCTCTTGCAATGGGTGATTCCAAAAGCTCCACCTTCCGCTTTGTTGCCAGTGGCCACCACGCACCGCTGTACTGTGTGTGCCCACATGGTTGGTAATCTCCAAAAGCAGTGCCATAGTATGCTGTGCCACACCCATGGTGCTGTAGTTTGGCACGTTGCTTACCACAACGCCATGCTGTTTTGCCGCCTGCAAATCAATAATGTTGTACCCGGTAGACAAAAGCCCTACATACCGCAGGTTTTTGCACGCTTCAAACTCCCTTTGCTTTAGCGGCACCTTGTTGGTTATAACTATTTCAGCATCGCCTATGCGCTGTGCCTGTGTGCCTATTTCTGTGGTGTTGTGCACCTTTAGCTCGCCAAAAGCCGCCAGCGCCTGCCAGCTCAAGTCTCCGGGGTTTGCTATCTCGCCGTCTAAAACAACAATTTTCATTGCGCACGCCTTCCCTCTTTAAAATATTGCTGCCGCCCACTGCAAACAGCGGGCGGCATTATGCATTTTTATCACTTTATCTAGGTTAGCTCTGCCTTTACCACCTTAGCAATGGCGTTGGCCGCATCTTTTATCTCTTTTTCGTCCTTGCCCTCCACCATAACACGGATAAGCGGCTCTGTGCCGGAAACACGCACAACTACACGGCCTTCATTACCCAGCTTTTTCTTCTCGCTCTCCACAATATCGTGCACCGCTTCGTTGTTGTAAAACGCCAGCTTACCATGCGGCGACACGGTTACGTTTACCATAACCTGCGGATACCTTTTCATTACAGAAGCAAGCTCGCTTAGCTTTTTGCCACTGCGCCGCATGTGGCTAAGCAGCTGTATGGCTGTAAGCTGGCCATCGCCTGTTGTGGCAAAATCCCGAAAAATTACATGCCCGCTCTGCTCACCGCCAAAGCAATAACCCTCTATCTCTATCTCTTCCAGCACATACCTGTCGCCCACCTTGGTGGACTCAAAGCGAATGCCCTGCTCCTCGCAAAACTTGTGAAAGCCCATGTTGGTCATAATGGTTCCCACCACCGTGTCGCGGCGCAGTTTGCCGCGCTCTTTCATGTCCAGCGCGCAGATGGCCATAATAAAGTCGCCGTCTACCACATTACCTTTTTCGTCTACACACAGGCAGCGGTCGGCGTCGCCGTCAAATGCCACGCCTGCGTCAAAGCCACCCTCTACAACCCGCTTTTGCAGTGTTTGCATGTGGGTACTGCCGCAGTTTTCGTTTATGTTCACCCCGTCGGGGTCGCACGCCAAATACTCCACCTCGGCCCCCAGCTCTTCAAACAGGCTTTTTGCCGTAACGCTGGCGCTACCGTTTGCGCAGTCTACCACCACGCGCAGCCCCTCCAGCGAGGTTGGCACAGTTGTGCGCAGGTAGGCCACATAGTCTTCGGCCGCTGTTTTGCGGTAGCTCATGGTGCCAAGGTTCTCGTTTTGCACCAGCGATACCGTATCCGGCTCGTCCAGTACCAGCGCTTCTATCTGGTTTTCAAGATCGTCCGGCAGCTTAAAGCCGTCGCCACTAAATAGTTTAATTCCGTTGTAGTTATACGGGTTGTGGCTGGCGCTAATCATAATACCTGCGTCGGCCTTATAGGTACGCACCAGGGTTGCCACAGCCGGCGTGGGCACAACCCCCACAATAATAGCGTCTGCGCCCACACTGCAAAGCCCCGCGGCCAGTGCGCTTTCCAGCATGTCGGAGGAAAGGCGGGTGTCTTTACCTATAACCACCAGCGGCCTGCGCCTGCGCCCTTGCGCCAGTACGGCCGCTGCCGCACGCCCAACGCTAAGCGCCAGCTCTGCTGTCATCATTTCGTTTGCTATTCCGCGTATTCCATCGGTGCCAAACAATCTTGCCATTCGTGTTTGCTCCTTTGCTTTAGCGCCGCATTAGCGCTATTTTCGGCTTTATGCCGTTATTCTGCCTTGGCCACAATCTCTCCCGGCCCTTTGTATATATGCTCTGCCGCCACCTGCCCGCGCACATGGCTTGTGGGATACACACTGGCTCCACGCCCTAAAATACAGCCCGGCGCAAGCGCACTGTTGCAACCAACCTCCACAAAATCCCCTGCCATAAGCCCCACCTTTTTGCGTCCGGTGGGCAGCTCTTCTTCAGCAGTTTTAACAACAACAAGACTTTTATCACTTTTTACGTTTGTGGTTACTACCCCAGCACCTAGATGTGCTTTGTAGCCTAGCACCGAGTCGCCCACATAGTTAAAATGGGGCACCTGCACACCGTCAAACAGCACACAATTCTTTAGCTCGGTGCTGTTGCCCACAACAGCGCCTTTGCCCACAATAGCCGCCCCGCGAATAAACGCGCAGTGCCGCACCTCGGCGCCCTCGTCTATAATACATGGGCCGCCAATATGCGCATTTGCCGCTACTTTAGCGCTTTTTGCCACCCACACATCTTCGCCACGTTGCTCATATAGTTCTTTGGGTAGGGTGGGCCCAAGCTGCAATATAAAGCTGTTTATGTTTTCAAGCACCTGCCAAGGGTACACAGCATCGTTAAAAAGTGCCGCCGCAATGGTTTTAGACATATCAAAAAGCTCCTGCACTTTGTACACAGCCATGTAAGCACCCCCTTATTTATTTATATGCTTATTTTATTATACGAAACCCTTAATTAAAAAGCAATTATTACAAAGCTTAAACTACCCCTTTTCAAGTGCGCATTTTTTTGCTATAATGTCATAGTACTGATGGTGGCAACTGTTTTTTTTTGCTACTGTTGGGTTGCATTTTATGCATCCGCATTTTTATGCGGGCCTTTAGCTCAGTTGGTTAGAGCATCCGGCTCATAACCGGACGGTCCTGGGTTCAAGT
>CAYJEW010000060.1:0-9972 GCA_964369525.1 uncultured Oscillospiraceae bacterium
CCCTGCAAGGCACAAAAATTTATCCCCCCATTTTTACCACCCCCCAAAAACCTCTATGCTACCACCCGCGGCGCAGCAGCCAAAGTCACCCGCGCGCCGCCCACCTACCACAGCAAAAACCCAAAGATACCCAAACCATTTCTACCTATTTTTTATATATTTTTTCTTACCGATTATACGAACTTTTTCAGCCATGGTTCACTAAATTTTGGGAGGAATAAGCATATGAATAACAACATGATGATTGCCCAAAGCGGCGGGCCGTCACCCGCCATCAACGCCTCTTTGGCGGGCGCTGTTTCCAGCGCTATGGCCAGCGGCAAAATAGGCACGGTGTTTGGTGCACTGCACGGCCTGCAAGGCCTTATGGACCGCCAAATCATCAGCCTTTCAGACCAAATCAAAACCGCCAAAGACTTCGAGCTTTTGGTACACACCCCTGCCATGGCGCTTGGTAGCTGTCGATACAAGCTTCCCAGAGACCCGGGCGAGGTATACCACAAGGTACTGCAAATTCTGCGCGACTTTAAAATAGGCTACTTTTTCTACATTGGCGGTAACGATTCTATGGACACTGTGGCCCGCCTTTCGGCCTTTTTCCGCGCAGAAGGCGAAGATATTAAATGCATCGGCATCCCAAAAACCGTAGATAACGACCTAGCCGTTACCGACCACACCCCGGGCTTTGGCAGTGCCGCACGCTTTGTTGCGGCCAGCTTTTCCGAAATTATGATAGACTCCAGCGCATACCCCAGCCAATCGGTTACCATCGTAGAGGTTATGGGCCGCAACGCAGGCTGGCTCACGGCGTCTTCGGTGCTGGCTCGGGCCCACGGCTTCACCGGCCCCCACCTCATCTACCTACCCGAGGTTCCATTCTCGCCCAAAAAGTTTTTAGCTAAGGTAGAAGAAAAACTCAAAACCGAGCCAAACGTGCTGGTGGCCGTGTCCGAGGGTTTGCGCACCAAAAACGGCAAATATGTAGCCGAGGCCGACAGCGGCGCCATAGACATGTTTGGCCACCGTGCGCTGGGCGGCGTGGCCAGTGCGCTAGAGGCGCTGGTTCGTGGCCACTTTGGCGACCGAGATTTAAAAATTCGTAGCGTAGAGCCCAGCGTTTTGCAGCGCGTTGCCATGCACCTTGCCAGCGGTACAGACCTTCGCGAGGCCGAAGACGTAGGCATGTATGCGGTAGAGGCCGCACTCAGCGGCAAAACCGACCTGATGGTGGCCATCAAACGTGTTAGCAACCACCCCTACCTTGTCCGCTACGAAACCGCCCCCCTAGCCGATGTTGCAAACCACGAGCGCACCGTGCCGCTAGACTGGATATGCGACGACGGCACCAACGTAACCGAAGATATGGTAGAATACCTGCGCCCGCTTTTCCGTGGCGAAACCCATGTATTCTACGAAGACGGCCTGCCCCACTTCTTCAAGCTAGACCGCACAAAAATCATCACCTCTCCATAATATAGCAGGCAATAAACCACCACCTTTAACAACCAAAGCCCTGCCACTGCTGTTTTCAAACCCTTGGCGGCGCAGGGTATCCCCTCTGGCTTTTCATTGCCACGGCAATATCCGCCACGCAAGCCCTCAAGCCGCCTGCCTGCGCCATTTTTGGCGCTTTGCCCACCCGCTTTTGCCTGCCTGCCAAGGCTGCAAAACCCTCTATTTAAATACCCTAAAAAATATCAAAAAAATACCACAAAAAAACACCGAACTCCAATTAAATGGATTTCGGTGTTTTAATATGCTTATTTTTAGCGCTCTATGCCCATATAGAACAGCGCCACAACCCCAGGTCCTGCATGGCTGCCAATAACCGGTCCTACATAGTTAATATAAACGTCCTGCACCCCAAGCCGGTTTTTAATCTCCTCGGCTACAAACTCCGCATCTTCCAGGCAATCGCCATGAGAGATAAACACCGTCTGCTCGCTGGGTGTAATAGCTGTTTTTTCCATTGCGTCCACCAAAGCCATAAGGCTCTGCTTGCGGCCACGCACCTTATTTTGCGGCACAAGATGGCCGGTGTTGTCCACGTGTAGCACGGGCTTTATGGCAAGCATTGTGCCAAATAGTGCTGCAGCGCCGCTCAGACGGCCGCCACGCCTTAAAAAGTCAAGGTCGTCTACTGTAAACCAGTGGCACAGCTTCAGCTTGTTTGCCTCTACCCACTCTGCCACTTCTTCCATGCTTTTGCCTTCTTTTTGCTTCTTGGCTGCATGCCACACAATAAGCCCTTGTCCAAGGCTTGCGCACAGCGTGTCCACAACTATAATCTTCCTCTCAGGAAACTCTGCCGCCAGCTCTTCAGCTGCAATGCGCCCGCTGTTCACAGTGCCCGAAAGCCCCGAAGAAAAGCCAAGGTACAAAATATCCTTGCCCATCTCCAGCAGCTCACGAAACGCCTCGGTAAATACTTCCACATTAATCTGGCTTGTGGTCGACATCTCACCATCGCGCAGCTTTGAATAAAAATCTTTAAACGATAGCTCGCGCCCATCCGGCCAGTTTTGGTACTCTTTGCCGCTTAGTGTAAATGTGAGATTTTTCACTTCCACGCCCAGCTGCTTTAGCATCTGCGCATCAAGATCCGCACATGAATCTGTAAAAATAATATATTCTGCCATAATAACCTCCAAAAGCAAAACTTAGTTAAATCCTGAACAAGTATAACATGCTTTTTTATATAAATCCATACCTGGCGCCAATATTTTATCTGCAAGCTACTCCAAATTTCCCGTAAGTAGCATCGCCGCCGCCAGTGCAGCCGCCGGCGCGGTTTCGCAGCGCAGTATACGCGGGCCTAAATATACCCTCACACACCCTGCCTCATCTGCCCTGCGCACCTCGTCTGCATCAAAGCCCCCTTCAGGCCCTGTTATCAGCGCAAGCGTTTTTAGCGCCTCTGCGCCTTGCAATGCACTGCGCATGCTAATGCTTTGCGGCTGCTTTTCATGAAAAATCAGCGCCTTTTCGCACCTTGCCGCTTGCTCCAGCATCTTATCAAACTCCAGCGCATTGCCAACCTGCGGCAGTATTCCCCTGCCACACTGCTTTGCGGCCTCGTGCGCAATGCGGGTATACCTTACGGTTTTTTCCGCTGGGTCTTTCAGCTTCACCACACAGTTTTTGCCCACAAAAGGCCATATGGCCGACGCCCCAAGCTCCACCGCTTTTTGTATGGCATGCTCCATGCGCTCGCCTCTTGCCAGCCCAATAAACACCTCGGCCCAAAGCGCAGGCTCGGCCTGTGTTTTTTGCCGCTCGCCCAGCCGCAACAAAACCTCACCCTTGCCTAGCTGCACAATCTCTGCGCCGTACTCGCCCCCGCGCCCGTCACACACGGTAATGTGCTGGCCCTCTTTTGCCCGCAGTACCTGCGCTAAATGCCTTGCATCTTCGCCTGTAATTCGCGCGGTATCGCCACCAATATCCTCTGTAAAATATCTGTGGGCCATACTACCTCCAAGCATCAATAATACGTTAAAATTAAATGCCAAAAAATATATAGAAAAATACCTAAAAATATAATTTAATCACGCCGCACCCTTGCACACAAACGCCACCCAGCCCTCGGCCGCCAGCTCTTCTTCTACGCTAAGCCCTGCGTTTATCAGCGCTGCATACACCTCATCGCGCCGCTCGTCAATAACGCCGCTTGCCACAAAAATACCGCCCTCTGCCAGCCGCTGTGCGGCGTCTGCCGCCAGCTTAATTATTGCGTCGGCCACTATGTTTGCACATACCACATCATACTTCCCGCTTACCATTTCGGCCAGGTTGCCCTGCTTTAGCTCCAGCCGCTGCTGCACTCGGTTGCGCTGTGCATTTTCAGCTGCATTCTTCACAGCATACGGGTCTATGTCAATCCCCAGCGCCTGCTCTGCCCCTAGTAGCAGCGCCGCAATAGCAAGTATGCCGCTACCACACCCCACGTCCAGCACGCTCTCTCCGCCTTTAATATACTTCTCCAGTATACGCAGGCAAAACTCTGTGGTTTTGTGGGTTCCCGTGCCAAACGCCATTCCCGGGTCTATCAAAAGTACCGCCCTGTTTTGGCTGTTGTCATACTGCTCCCAGCTCGGAACAATCGCAAGGCGGCTACCTATATCCATAGCGTGATAATACTGCTTCCACGCATTCTCCCAGTCCTCTTGGCGCAGGCTGGCGCTGGCCAGCTGCACATGTACCCCTGCCGCCAGCATCATGCTTTGCAGCCGCTGCACAACATCGGCCGCATTGTGCTGTGGGCTAACATATAGGTGTATCTTCACCTCGTCACGCGGCTTTGCCAAAAGCTCCTCGTCTATCAGGTCTACATGCGCTATCTCATGCACGCCACTCTCAAGGTCGAGATAATCTTCAATATACAGCCCGCCGTCACACACCGCCGTTGCCACCGCCTCGGCCGTTTGTGCGTCGGCGCGCGCCGCCGTAACCACTAGCTCTGTCCACTCCATACTACTTGCCCTCCTTCGCTAAGGTAATCCGAACCCGTTGTTATTTAAGCCAACCGCCCCTGCAAAGCGGAGCATACAGCCAAACCTAAAGCCGCACAAACACAATCTGCCCGCCAAACCCAATACAAGGCGCGCCCTCGCCACCCCAGCACCTCTTTGCAAAAAACAAGGAAACACGCAAAGCCCGCATGCTTCCTTTTGCTTTTATCCTCTTTGTAGTTTACCCCACATGGTCTAAATCGGTTGTGGCAAACACAATAGCCATGTTGTTGGCCTCCAGCAGCGCCTCGCATTTTTTCTCAATACGCTGTGTTACCATTTCGGCACTACCTGTTTTTTCTACCGTCAACATAATAATATATTGGCTCTTTGAATACCTCGCCACCGTGTCGCTCTTGCGCAGCACCCCGCCCAGTATTAACGATTTCACCTGGTTCATCGCCGTCGAAAGTGCCTTTGAAGGCAGGCTTGCGCCGTCTTTGCCTCGCAAAGTTAGCAAAACAATTACCACACTGCCCCCAGCCCTCTCAGACGAACGCGCCACCATCTGATACATATACTTAAACACATCATATGTGCAGTACAGCGGCCCACTCACAGGCTCGTTTTCGCCTACTACCTCGCGCAAATCGTTCTTAATAATCATAATATCCTGCTCGATAGAGTCCACCTGCTCTGCCGCAGCAGCATAAATATTCCGTATCTCTTCGCTTGGCTGCACATTAAGCTCTTCGGCAAAAATACGCACGGTTTTGTTGTATGCCGGTATAATAGCACGATACATCTTCAGCGCATATAGCGCCCTAAATGTATACGCGTAGTAACTTTCTTCCAGCGGGTCCACCCTGCTTGCCGCCGTGGCCGTTTCCAAAAGCTCGTTATATCGTTCTTGCTCATGCAACATATTACACAGCTGCTGCACACTGCTGCTAAACAGCTGCTTATAATACAGCGCCAGCGGCATCACCCACGCCTCAGCCTCCAGCTGCGGCAAAAACTCGTTTGTATACATCTCCACCGCACGCATCAACGTTTCGGTTTTCTGCTCGCCTTCTCCCGCCGCTTTTTTTATTATCTGCTCAAAAATCTCTGCGTCCACCTCAAAGTTAATAGCCGAATTGCAGATATATCCCCCATTTTCAAACAAAATTGGCGACTGCTTCGGCGTAGCCGCGCCCTTAAATTCGCGCCGCAGTGCGTATACTGTGTTTTTCAAAACATTTGCAGGGTCGGTCAGCTCTTCGTCGGCCCACAATGCGTCAATAAGGCGCGAGGCACTGCACGGTGCCGTGCGGTTAAGCACCAAAAAGCAAAACACCTGCCAGGGCTTGTTAATTTTGGCAGAACCATCCAGCACAGGCTCTCCATCGGCCCATACCGAAAGCCCGCCCAGCATCTCCACTTTTATTGTTTTAATCATAGCGCTCTGCCCCCTCTCTACAGGGTGTCGCGTTTGCCACGCTCTCACTGCACCTTGCCAGGCGATACTACAGCCGTGTTCACGGTGGCTACGCCTGCAATTTTTTGCGCATCTCTTCTAGGTTCACGCAGTACTGCATAGCGGTATCGGCCGTTATGCGCCCCGCACGGTATAGGTTTAAAATACTTTGGTCCATGGTAATCATGCCCATAGCCGCCCCGGCAAAAATTGCCGAGTCTATCTGATGCACCTTGCTCTCGCGTATCATGTTACGAATTGCTGGGGTTAGCAACATAATTTCAAACACCGGTAGCAATGTACCGTCAACACTCGGTATAAGCTGCTGGCTAACTACCGCCCGCAACACCATCGAAAGCTGTATACGAATTTGATGTTGCTGGTTTGGCGGGAATATATCCAAAATACGGTCTACCGTGTTTGCCGCCCCGGTTGTGTGCAGTGTCGACAACACCAGCTGGCCTGTTTCTGCTGCGGTAACGGCAATTTCTATAGTTTCGGCGTCGCGCATCTCACCCACCAAAATCACATCGGGGCTTTGGCGTAGCACAGCGCGCAGTGCACTTGCATAGTCTTTGGTGTCGCCGTTTATCTCTCGCTGTGTAACAATGCTTTTTTTATGGCGGTGTATGTACTCAATAGGGTCTTCCATTGTAATAATATGGTCGGCCCGCTCGTTGTTAATCTTGTCCACAAGGCAGGCAAGCGATGTGCTCTTGCCGCTACCGGCAGGCCCTGTAATAAGCACAAGCCCTTTTGTGTAGTTACCAAGCTGCATTACCACATCGGGTATGGCAAGCGTTGAGGGATCCGGCAGGTCAAACATAACCACCCTAACAACAGCCGCAAGGCTGCCGCGCTGGCGGAAGGTGTTTGCCCTAAATCGGCCCACCCCCGGCGCCGAAAACGAAAAATCGTCGTCGCCTTCCAGCAGCAGTCTTTCCATCGGTCGGTCGTTTGTGTGGGAGTATATCTCCCGCACAAGCACCTCCACGTCCTGCACGCTTAGCGGCTCTTGCCCAATGCTGGTTACATGCCCATCTTTACGATACGCCGGCGGGAATCCCGCTATAAAAAACATATCAGATGCGCCTGCCTGTGTGGCTGTATTTAAAATTTCGTTTAAATTCATTTTTCTTATGCCCCCTGCCAAATTTGGCCGTCATCTTCGGCACTCCAGCCGCCTATAACCTGTGCTACCTGCAGTTCCACCGTGTAGCGCTCTGCCGCGTCTTGCTCCAGCAGTATCAGCTCGGTGTAAAGCTCGGTTTCCTCGTCCACACCCTGTATCCACACAATGCTGCCCTGCTGCTCGCCTGCAGCCCAGCCCAGCTGCTGTGCCAACTGCGCTGCGCTATCCATATACGCCGCTGCGTCATCTTGATGCTCTAGCTGAAGCGCCAACAGCTGCTCGTCCAGCAAAGCCACCTGCCCGGCCACCTCGCCTCTCGCCGCAGCGGTTGCCGCGGCTTTTTCAAAGCCTCGTTGCTGTGTTCTCTGGCTAGAGGCCGCTGTTGCAAGGCTTAGCATGGCCAGCGTTGCAAAACAAAGCACGGTAAATATCATTAGCAGCGAGGTTGTGCCCGTGCCCACGCCACTGCGCCTGCTTATTATAACGTTTTTTTGCTCAGCTCTGTTCATTGGGCACCTCCTTTTGCTGTTGTGTTTTTATCATGCCGCCTGCGGGGTATATGTTGCAGTTTGCATTCGGCATATCTCTTGCCCGTCTTCGGCCGTTTGTGCCGTAGCTACCAGCGTATACAAAACGCCTGCGTCGGTTACGCTCTGCTCCACCGTAAGGCGCACGGTATACTCTGCCTCGTTTACCTCTGCCGGTTGCCAGTTGCTGTCATACCCGCACACAAAACTGCCATCCTGCTGTGGTACCGCCCCCGGCAGGTTTTCAGCCCCGCCGGCCTTTGCCGTTTCTATTATCACCTGCACCTGGTTTGCAGCAAAACTCTCTTGCTGCGTTTGCCCTGCAATCTCTCCTGCCTTTCCCAGCAGGCCCACCAGCACGGCGCAAGATATGCTAAACACCAGTATATTTATAATCAGCTCCACCAAAAACGCTACGTTTCTGTACCGTGTTTTCATATATTGCCCCCCTCTCTCACGGCAAACGCCGTTTGAATGTGCACTCCTTCGGGGCTAACAATATCTGCGGTAAATAGGCCGTCTTCATCTATGGCAAACTCACAGCTCTGCAGCTGCGCAATTCTAATTGCACCCTGCGGCATAAACGGTGCGCCTTCGGCCACATAGCTTTCCACAAGACTACCATCATACATATAAATGCGTGTTTCAAACACATTCTCGTCGCCTCTATCTCTAATCACCAGCATCTGCACGCCCTCTTCGCTTTGCAAAAACACATCTCCGGGAGGGTTGCTTTGGCTCAGCTTTGTGCGCAGATAACTTGCGGCCACAGTAGAGCTAAAACTCTCGTCCACACCGTTTTGAATCTGCTTATATGCTTGGCCGCCCATCAGCGCCAGCGCCAGCGAACAAAATGCAAATAGACACACAAGCCCCATAGGCAGAAGTATTCCCACCAGCGTACCGCTTCGGTTTTTTTGGTGTTGCATCTATGCGGCCTCCTCTCGCAAACTTTTAGCTGTAATATAGCGTCTCATCACGCCTGCCGTGCCTCCACCCTAATGGTGGGCGTAATATTTGGCGCAAACACTTCATACTGCACAGCATACTTCACCCTGTCCACCTGCACTCCGTAATACTGCTCAAGGTAGCTAAGGCTGGGTGGGTAAAACCCCTCGGTGGCATAGCACAGCACAGCCGCACGCTCAATAGCGGTGCGCATGGTGTTTGCCCCCTCGGCGTCGGCGCCGCTCGAAAGGTTTGTGGTTGCAACCAGTAGCACAACCAGCATCACACAAAACAGCACTGCCCCCAGCACCATTCCGTAGCTGCGCCCGCCCTCTTTGTTGGTTGTTCTTCGTTTTAGCATGGCTGTTGCCTTTCTTTATGCCGCCTTGGCAGCTTGCTACTGTATCGTGCTCAAAATGCTTGTCAGCGGTAGCATTACCGATAACAATATAACCCCTATTGCCACACTCAAAATACCCACCAGCGCAGGCTCAACCATTCCCAGCAGGCGGTCAATGCCACTGTTTGCCTCTTTTGAATATATTGTAGACAAATTATTCATAGCGCTTTCTGTCTGCCCCGCACGCGAAGCCGAAAGCAAAATTTTTGCCTCAAACCCGTCCAGCACGCCGTGCTTCACAAGGCTTTTGCCAAGGTCTTCGCCGGCGTCAACATCCTGCTTTGCCAGCGGAATTTTTTCCGCAATTTTTTTATTTTCCACCAGTGCGCCGGCTTTTTCTATAGCCTCGCCCACCGCAATACCACTGGCCAAAAGCATCCCAAGCCCGCCCGTAAAACGGCCGGCATTCAGCGCGTAGTGTATGCGCCTTGTTGGCAAAAAGCTCTCTGCCATAGCGGTAAGGCGCTTGCGGCCCCCTGGCAAAAGGTACATTATAAGCACAAAAAGTACCAACAAAAGCAACAGCCCAACAACCCCCATAGCCACCTGTGCCGCCGTAAATGCGCCCAGCATACCGCCGGCGGCGTTAACCCCCAGCGACGCAAACACATTTTCAAATACCGGAAGCACAAACAGTATAAGGAATATCAACACAACGCTCATCATCACCATCAAAAGCACAGGCCCCGATATCGCACTGCGAATGCTCTGCCCCAGCGCCTCTTGCTGGCGATAGTACACCCCAAGCGACTCTGCCGTTACCTCCAGCCTGCCCGAGTCCTCGCCAAGGCGCACCATCTCTATGGCATAAGCGGGAAATCCCCCCGCCTGTTGCATAGCCTCGCTCAGCACAAATACCTGCCCGCCGCTCAATATCTTGTCTATACGCGCGGCCGTTTGGGCAAGCTCGCTTCCTTGCATGTCGGTTGCAATAATGTCCGAGCACTCGTTTGCCGGCACGCCCGCGTTAAGCAGCATGGTCATACTTTCAAAAAACGCTGCTAAATCGTGCGCCGGTAAATCCTTTTTATTGTTCGACATCGGTGTTCCTCCCT
>CAYJEW010000061.1:0-1167 GCA_964369525.1 uncultured Oscillospiraceae bacterium
TACGGCGGTTTTTCTCGGCCTCATCCATCGATAATGCGTCAATCTGGCGGTTTGTATCTAAAAGAAGGCGGTATGCCTTGCGGTAATTTTCTAAAAGGCTTTCGTTTGAGGCAAATGCGTCTAGCAGTTCAATATGCTTTGTGGCATTAAGTAGGCTTTGGTTATCGTGCTGGCCGTGAATATCAATAAGCTTGCCGCATACCTCACGCAACAAAGCCGCTGTGGCGGGCATGCCGTTTATACGGCAAACGCTTTTACCCTCAGCAGAAATTTCGCGATATAAAAGCAACTCTTCATCGCTTGGATAGCCTGCATTTTCCAGCATCTCTGCGGCCGGCTTTGGCACACGCTCGAATGTGGCCCAAATTGCGGCTTTTGCCGCACCACTACGCACTATATCCCTGCTGGTGCGGTTACCCATAATAGCATTGATAGAGTCTATCAAAATAGACTTACCTGCGCCCGTTTCGCCTGTTAGAACCGTAAAGCCATTGCTAAAGGAGACGGTGGCTTTTTCGATAACGGCAACATTCTCTATCATTATTTCACGTAGCAAAAGCCCACCCCTTTCTAGTTTTGCTTTTGTGTAATGTGTTTTAGGGTTTATTTTGTGGCTACATACTGCTGCAGTTGGTCTTTTAATATTTGTGCATCTTGCTCGGTGCGAGCAATGATTATAAACGTATCATCGCCTGAAAGTGTGCCGACAACACCATTCCATACTATAGAGTCGAATACTTCGCAAGCGGCGTTTGCCATGCCTGAAAAGCACTTTACCAGCACTATATTGCCCGCTGCATCAATCTTGATTGCGGCTTGTTTGAAAATTATTTCAAAACGGTTTGGTGTATGATATGGTTTTTCGTGCTGCAAAGAGGACACATAGCGATAACTGCCATCTCCTGTTGCGGCTTTCACAAGAAACAACTCTTTAATATCACGTGATATTGTGGCTTGTGTTACATTAAAGCCTTCCTCGTGTAGCAAACGCAGCAGTTCTTCTTGGCGATCGATAGGATTTTGCTCAATAAGTTGCAGTATCTTTTCTTGGCGAACAGATTTCACAATAGGTTACCTACCTTTCAGCTTCTTGTCTATAGCGTGCAGTTGCTCTGAGTCGGTAAATTGGATAAGAGGCACGGTTTTGCTGGACTGTGTAATGCACAC
>CAYJEW010000061.1:1267-9176 GCA_964369525.1 uncultured Oscillospiraceae bacterium
ATGCCGTCGCCCCTAAATTTACTAACTAAAATATCATCGCAATGTATATCTATGGCCACGCTACGCTCGGGCGATTGTTTAAACAGCAGTATGTCGTTTAGGGCGTAGTAGTCTTGTTTTTGCAGGCTGGTGGTTGCGTGTAGCATGTTGCGCTGCTCTACAGTATATTCTTTGCGCACAAGGCACAAAAGGCGCTCTAGTTCGTCGGTTTCGATGCTGGTAAGAAAGCCTAGGCGGCCTGTGTTTATGCCGGTGAGAGGTTTGCAGTACTGCATGGCCAGCGGTGCCGCATGTAGCAGGCTACCGTCGCCCCCAATGGTGAGCACAACATCACATGCCTGGTATGCTTGCTCTGTGGGTAGTATATTTGCCGTCCAGCTACCGCCCTGCATCTGAGCATGTTGTGGTTGTAAAATAAGCTGTGCGCCGTTTTTACTTAGTAGTTCGCCTGCTTTGTTGAGCACCTCTGCGGCAAGCGGCTTTGTAATATTTGGCACTAAAAGTATGTTCATAGCGATTCCCTTTACAAGTTGCTGTGAGCTTGCTGTACTACGTCTAAAACAATTTGATTGTCTAACGTGCTATCGTGGTTTTGCTGTGTTACATGCATTAAAAATTCGATGTTGCCTTTAGGCCCTTTAATTGGCGAATAGGATATATTAATACAGCTTAGGCCGTTATCGCTTGCATATTGTATACATTTTTTAATTACATCTTGATGGATAGCGCGGTCTTTTACCACACCATTTTTGCCAACCTGCCCACGCCCTGCCTCGAACTGCGGCTTGATAAGGCATATGCCCTCAGCATGTTCGGAAAGCAATGGTACAATGGCGGGAAACACAAGCTTTAAAGATATAAATGAAACATCTATTGTAAAAAAGTCAACAGGTGTGGGGGCTTGGGTTTTGGTGATATGGCGAATATTTGTGCGTTCAAGTATGACGACATTTGGGTTTTGGCGCAGCTTCCAGTCTAGCTGGCCGTAGCCAACATCTACAGCATACACTGTTTTTGCTCCGTTTTGTAGCATGCAGTCGGTAAAGCCTCCGGTGGAAGCACCAATATCCATGCATACCTTACCGCCGGGGTGTGCGCTAAAGGTTTGCAATGCTTTTTCAAGTTTAAGCCCGCCCCTGCTAACATAAGCCAGTTGCTCGCCTCTAAGCTCTATCTCTGCGGGTTGCGACACCTGCTGGCCAGGCTTTTCTGCCTTTTCACCATTTATATATACCTGCCCTGCCATAACCAATGCTTTTGCACGTTCTCGGCTGGGGGCAAAGCCTTGCTCAAAAATGTACTGATCTATCCTCATTTTTTATGCCCTGCCATATTTAGTAGTGTGGCGCACAGGCTATCTGCGTCTAGGCCGTTATCTTTACGTAGCGTGGCAACATCTGCATGATCTAACTGGATATTGGTGATGGCTTTTTGTGTATATGTACCTTTGTAGCCATGTTCAAGTAGCTGCATTGCCATGTGTTCGGCTATGCCGCCCTTAGCTATGCCATCCTCGGCAAACAGAATGTGGGAGTACTGCATTAGCTGCTCTATAAGCGCCGGCGGGATGGGGTTAATCATTAGCATTTGGTATACGTTTGTGGGTAGTTTTTGTTTTGTGGCAAGCTGGGCTGCGGCCATAGCTTCGCAAATCTCACTGCCATAGCTTATAATTGCGGCTTTTGCTTTTGGATGGTGGGCAACTTTATCAAAAAGTTCGCCACTAAATGGTTTTTCGGCAAGTTGTTGTGGCTGCCCGCCGCGCGGGTAGCGGATAGCGCGTGGGCCTTTATAGTCCTTTTGCATAAGTTTTTCAAGCCAGCCGTTTAGCTCATTGTAGTTTGAAGGTGAGATTATGGGCAGGTTTGGCTGCTGACTTAAAAAGGCTGCATCGTATATGCCCTGGTGGGTTTCGCCGTCGCCCGGAACAAGGCCTGCGCGGTCTATAGCAAAAAGTACATCTTGCTCGCAAAGCATTACGTCGTGGATAAATTGGTCGTATGCACGCTGTAAAAATGTGGAGTAAATGGCTACCACCGGGCGCATGCCATTTGCGGCAAGCCCTGCTGCAAATGTGACGGCGTGCTCTTCGGCCATGCCTACGTCGAAAAAGCGATTTTGGTGCTCTTTTTTCATGTATTGCAGGCCGGTGCCGTATTTCATGGCGGCTGTTATAGCGCAGATGTGGCTGTCTTTATCTGCAAGTTCGGCTAGCTTTTTGCCAAATGTGGTGGAAAAAGAGTTGTCATGGGCCATGTCGGGGTCGGATATTTTGGCAGAGCTAACGGCAGATATGCCATGAAATGCGCCGGGGTTTTGCTCTGCAGGCTCAAAGCCTTTGCCTTTTTTTGTTGATACATGGATAAAAAGCGGCTTTGGTAGGCGGTTTAATGAGCTAAGTAGACTACACAGCGATGTGATATCGTGGCCGTCTATAGGGCCAACATGGCGCATACCCATCTCTTCAAAAAAAGTGGTGTGATAAAGCCGCTGGCGTATATCTGTTTTGATGTTTTGTATGCCGTGTTTAATGCTGTTACCCACAATTGGGGTTTTATCTAGCATAAATTTTACGTCGTTTTTCACTTGAGAGTAGCGCTGGCTGGTACGTAGTTTGGTGAGATACTGCGCTAGGGCGCCTGTGTTTTTTGAGATGGACATGGTGTTGTCATTTAAAATAACAACAAGATTATCCAGCCCTGATATGTTGTTTATGGCTTCATACACCATGCCGCCGGTAAAAGCGCCATCGCCAATTACAGCTACAACAATGCCTTTTTGGCCTTGCAGTTTTTTGGCTCTGGCAAGGCCTATAGCGGCTGAGATAGATGTGCTGCCGTGGCCTGCATTGAAGATATCGTGCGGACTTTCGCTTGGTGACGGAAAGCCGGACAGACCACCTTTAGTACGCAGATTTGCAAAACCATCTTGCCTACCGGTAAGTAGCTTGTGGGTGTAGCACTGATGGCCAACATCAAACACAATTTGATCTTGTGGCGAGTTTAAGCAGCGGTGTAGTGCTACAGTAAGCTCTATTACACCTAGGTTTGAGCTGAGGTGTCCCCCACTTTTTGACACACTCTCAATTAAAAAATGTCGAATTTCTGCACAAAGCTGCTCTAGTTGAGTAACACTATAGCGCTTCATATCCGACGGGGATTTAATTTTGTTTAAAAATTTATACGTCATTAACTACCCTACCTAATTAAAATGAACGCTAAAATACAGGCACAAGTAGTGCCAAAAGAATGCCCAAAAGTGCGCCGCTTAACACCTGAATTGGTGTGTGGCCTACAAGTTCTTTGAGTCTCTTTTCGGTGTTAAATTTATGGCTTTGCAGGTCTTCTACAATTTGGTTTAAGAGTTTTGCTTGTTTGCCTGTTTCTAGGCGAACGCCCATGGCATCGTACATTACAATAGCTGCCAGCACCAATGTAATTGCAAATTCTGGTGAAGATACGCCTGTTTTGCGGGCGGCAGCCATGAAAAGCGCACACACCATTGCCGAGTGGCTGCTGGGCATACCACCCGAGCCCAGAAGACGCTCTAGGCTAAATTCTTTATGTATGATAAGGTGCAGCACGGCCTTGCCCACCTGAGCAACAACCCAGCCGAGCACAGCCAGAAATAACATATAATTTCCAAATGATATGCTTTGTAGAAACTCCATATAGGCTACCTTTCAATAATCAATATGCTCTTTGTGCTAAAGCCGTGGCATATTGACATAAAAAATCTGATTTTTTGCCGTAACTTTGCTGTAATTCTTTTAGTGCATTGGCTGTTAAGGTTTGTACTTCTTGTTGGGCTTTTTGTAGCCCAAACATAGTAACAAATGTTGTTTTGCCTTGTTGTGCGTCACTGCCAACAGGCTTACCAAGCAGCGCTTGGTCGGCTGTAACGTCTAGGATGTCGTCTACGATTTGAAACACAAGCCCGATGGTTTCGGCATATGCAGTTGCGGCTTGTTCGCCTGATATATCTTTGCCTGCGGCAATTATACCAAGCTGTACGGAAGCGCTTATTAATGCGCCGGTTTTTTTACGATGTAGCAGGCGAAGCATGTCTTCGCTAGGGGTGTCTGTTTCGTATTTAAGGTCTAGCTCTTGGCCGTATATCATGCCGCTGGCACCGGTGGCTTTAGCTAAAATAGCCACTGCGTTGCAACATTGCTGCGGTGACAATGGCGCACCTGCCAGCACCTGAAAGGCCTCGGCTAAGAGAAGGTCGCCCGCAAGAAGGGCTGTGGCTTCGCCAAACGCTATGTGGGTGGCAGGCTTTCCCCTACGCATGTCGTCGTCGTCCATGCAAGGTAGGTCGTCGTGGATAAGAGAAAAGGCGTGCACCATCTCTATGGCGGCACTGAGTTGTGACGCCTGCTGGGGCGCGCCGCCGAGCATATCGCAAACTGCCTGCACTAAAACACCGCGGACACGTTTTCCGCCATTTAACAGTGCGTATTCGCCGGCGGCCGACACGGTGGAGTCTTTGGTGAAATATTTTGTTATAACGTCTTTTAATGCGGCCTCGCAGCGCTCTATATATTGCGCATGCAGCGAATCAAAGTTCATGCTGCTCCTCCTGAATTAGCGTTTGCATCTGAAGGTCTATTTCGTCGATGGAAATTTGGGCTTGCTGTAGCATATCATTGCACTGCTGTATCAACTGGGCTGCCTGTGCATAAAGCTCTATACTTTGCGACAACGTTACTTCTTTTGACGAAAGCTCTTTAAGGATTTCTTCCAGTTTTTCGGCAGATGCTTCAAACTCTACAAGGTTGTTAGCTTTTTTCTTCATTATGTGCGGAAACCTGCCTTTCTTTGATTGTATGAACTTCACATTGTAGCGTGCCGTCTTGCAGTACTACATCTATAAGCTGATGCGGTTTTAGCTGGTGTACGCTACTAACCGCAATATTGTTGATGTTTTGAACCGCTGCATATCCTCTGGCAAGCACTGCATATGGGTTAAGGCCTGCCGCAAGGGCTGCTGAGTGCTGTGCGCGTTGCCGGAATGTAATAAGATTTTGCTGTATCTGCTGTACTGCAAAGCGCGCATGGGTGTTGATTGTTGATTTCTCTTTAATTATTTTGTCATGCACACCGCCAAGCTGAGTCTGCTGTTTAAGGTGCTGCATTTTATTATAGCACGAATCCTGCTTTTGCAGTATATTTTGCGAGATAATTGAATATATATGTAACATATGCAGTTGACGTGCTTGCAAGTTTGGTAGTGTAAGCTCGGCTGCAGCCGACGGGGTTGGTGCACGAAGGTCGGCTACATAGTCGAGAATGGTGTAGTCTACCTCGTGGCCGATGGCCGATACCAGCGGGGTTTTGCAGGCAAAGGCCGCCTGTGCTATTTTTTCGGCGTTAAATACCCACAAATCTTCGGCCGAGCCGCCACCACGAGCTACAATGATAACATCGCATGCGTTAGACGCATCTAGCTTTGCTATTGCAAAGGCAACATCGTCTACAGCGGCGGCGCCCTGCACTGCAACAGGGGCAAGCACAAAGCTTGCAAGCGGGCAACGTCTTTGGGCGATGTTTAAAATATCTTGCAATGCAGCGCCTGTTTTGGAGGTGATTAGCCCAACCTTATTGGGGAAAGGTGGCAAGGTTTTTTTTAATTCTTGTGCAAATAAGCCTGATGATTCCAGCCGTTTGCGAAGTTGTTCGAACGCTAGTTGTGACGCGCCTTGACCATCGGGAAACATAAATTCTACAGATAGTTGAAATGTGCCATCACGTTCGTAAAGTGTTACCCTACCTCTGGCAACAACCTGCATGCCATTTTCAGGCGAAAAGCCCATGCGCTGGGCGTCGCTGCGGAACATAACGGCTTTAATGGTAGCTTTGCCGTCTTTTAAGCTAAAGTAGCAGTGGCCTGTTTTGAAATTTCGGCTAAAGTTGCTAACTTCACCTTGTACGGCAATGTCGCTTAGGGCTTGGTCGCTCTCTAAAATAGAGCGTACATATGTGTTTAGCGCCGATACTGAGATGGTTTGTGCCATAGTTATCCACGCTCCTTTGCGGCGATAGCTGCCACCCCTACTGCGTTGTCGGCGCTTAACTCTGCAGGCGCAAAAAGGATATCTTTAAATCGAGGGGTTAATACATCGCGTATGGTGGTACTGCAAAATACGCCGCCAGCACAGATTATAGGCAGATTTTTATATTGTTTACACACGTTATAAAGCATTCCTGACATAGCTTCTGCTATGGATAATAAGCAATATTTTGCAACATATTCTTTTGAATGATGATTATTTAGTAGGTTTTCGCATTGGTTTTGCAGGCCTGAAAGATGACAGTTTGACCCACGTATTGTGGATGAGGGGCGTACTGACTCTGTGCAGTTTTGTGCGAGGAGTGATACCTGCTCGCCTGCCGGAAAAGGATAGCCGAGCGCAACACCCAAGCGGTCTATAGCTTGGCCTGCATAGAGGTCTAGGCTTTGGCCGAGTGTTTGTTTTACAGTATAGCCTTCGGCAAGAACAATTTCGGTTGTGCCGCCTGAGGCATGAAAGAAGATTAGTGGTGATGACCACAATTGTTCATTTTTAGTAGAAAACAATGCTGCAGCGAGGTGGCCTTGCTGGTGTGAGCAGCTAACAAGCGGTGCATCTGCACCAAGCGCTACAGCAGAGGCGAAATTTTGGCCTGCGAGAAAGCAAGGCATATACGAGCCTTGAAGATTGCGAGGAGAAATAGAGACACCTATGCCGGAGAATATGGCATTTTGGGGAAGGTGTTGTTTTAGTTGCTGAGCCATTGCGGGTAAAGCAACCGTGTGGTGAAACACAGCGTCGCTTTGGCGCATGCCTTTTGCACCTTCTTGCACGGGCAAAAAACGTTTGAGCGCACATACAACCTCTTGGCTATGTGCATCTACTACGGCCAAAGAGGTTGCATAATTACTTGTATCTACGCCTAAAAACAGCATAACTATCCCCCTTTTGGGGTGGTGAATGGTATGGGCGAACTGGATTTTATATTAAAAAATGTGCTTGTTTATGATTTTTCGCCACGCGAAATACTGCCGAGAACACCATTGACAAACTGATAGTCTTCATCGTGGCCAAAGCGTTTTGCCAGCTCTACGGCTTCATTAATAATAATGCTGTCCATATCGGGCTCACCGTACATAAGTTCTGCTACGGCAAGGCGCAGGATGGCTAGGTTTACCTTAGACACACGATTTAGCACCCAGCCTTTTAGGTTTGCTTGGATGGCTAGGTTTACTTCGGATTCGTGTGTTTCGTATAGGTTTAGCAGGTTAATGCCAAACTCGTCCAGCTGATAGAGCTCGCCCTCGCCTGCAGCAGTTACTGCCTGCTGAATATCGTTGCCAAACATGCTGGCAAACAGCGCGTTAAAGGCATTTTCCCTTGCTTGTCGTCTATTCATGCGCACCCCTGATGCTTGTTTAGTCTTGCTCGTTTGGCGGCTGTTGACACAGGCCTGTGATGATAACATCTACCTTGGCAACGCTGATACTAGTCATATTTTGTACTGCTTCTTTTACATTTTCTTGCACGCGCTCGCTTAGCTCTGGTATTTTTGTGCCGTAATCTACCACAATACCAAGTTCAATATCGGCCACATCGTTTTTCATTACAACAAATATAGCTTTTTGTGGCACAATCTTACCAAGCAGGCTTTTGGCTGAAGAGGCAACAGGCGCAACACCTGCAACGCCCTCTATTTCCATTGCGGCGTTTTGAGCTATTTTTTCGATTACTTCGCTGGAAATTTGCAAGCTACCGTTTATATCGTGAGAGTTAAATCCGTCCATTATTATCTCCTTCCGGGTGCAAACCGTATAGTGTTTCTGCAAATTAAAATTATATCACTTTTTATAAAATTTCTCAACTGTTTGAAGGTTGGTTTTTAGATATTTGAGT
>CAYJEW010000062.1:0-2971 GCA_964369525.1 uncultured Oscillospiraceae bacterium
CCGGTAAGGGTATTCCGTATGGCGGCAGCCTTGTGCGCACCGAAGCCACCGGCTACGGCCTATGCTACTATGTAGACGAAGCCATGCGCACCGTGCTTTCCGACGACATGAGCGGTAAAACCGCTGTTGTTAGTGGCAGCGGCAACGTGGCAATTTTTGCCACCGAGAAAGCTACCCAAATGGGTGCAAAGGTTGTTGCGCTTAGCGACTCGGGCGGATACATCTACGACAAAAACGGCATCGACCTTGACCTTGTGAAAAAGATTAAGCTAGAGCAGCGCGGGCGCATTAGCGACTATGTAAAAGAGCGCGATGCCGAGTACCACGAGGGTCGTGGTATATGGAGCGTGCCGTGCGATGTAGCACTGCCTTGCGCCACCCAAAACGAGCTGGACGAAGCCGATGCACAACTGCTTGTTAAAAATGGTTGCAAGGTTGTGGCCGAGGGCGCAAACATGCCCTGCACACCCAAGGCCATTGAAGTATTTATGGCAAACGGCGTGCTTTATGGCCCTGGCAAAGCCTCTAACGCAGGCGGCGTAGCCACCAGCGGCCTTGAGATGAGCCAAAACAGCCTGCGTCTTGCGTGGAGTTTTGAAGAGGTGGACCAGCGCCTACAGAACATTATGCACAGCATTGTGCACCAAAGCCTTGCCGCCGCCGAGCGCTACGGCATGAAGGGCAACCTTATGGCAGGTGCAAACATTGCCGGCTTTGAGAAGGTAGCCGCCACCATGATTGCTCAGGGCGTTAGCTACTAAGCGGTAGTTGATTACTTAAAACAAACAAAAAAGCAGCAGGTATAGCTACCTGCTGCTTTTTATTTTATTAAATTAAATGGGAAGCGATTTTTCGTTGTAGTCTACATGCTCTGCGTCTATGCCCTGCTGTTTTTCGTTGCGGCGCTCAAAAAACTTTGGCGCAACCTGCGGGAACATTGCATATGTCAGTACGTCTTCCGGCTGTTTTGCCCATTTTTCGGCTTCTTTTGAAAGCTTATCAAACTCCGGCTCAAGCTTATCGGCAGGGCGATAGGTTATTGGCTCGTCATCGCCCAGTATCATCTTGCTAAACTCCGGAGATATAGGCGCCGGGGTTTTGCCATAGTCGCCATGCACCATAGCGCGGAACTCTTTGGTTACCATCTTGTACCGCTCGCCTGTGATAACATTAAAAACGGCCTGGCTACCAACTATCTGGCTGGTGGGGGTAACAAGCGGTGGGTAGCCGCTATCTTCACGCACCTTTGGTATCTCGTTTAGCACCTCTTCCAGCTTGTCTTCCTTGCCGGCCTCTTTCAGCTGGTTTAATAGGTTGCTTAGCATGCCGCCCGGCACCTGATAAAGTAGTGTGTTTGCGTCTACCCCAAGCATTTTAGGGCTTAGCTGGCTGGAAGCCAAATACTTCTCGCGAAGTTTTGCAAAATGGGCGCGCACAACATTTAGCTTTTCAAGGTCTAGCCCTGTGTCGTGTTCGCTATCTTTTAGCGCTGCCACAAGGCTTTCGGTTGGCATATGGCTTGTGCCAAGGCTAAGCGGGCTGATGGCGGTGTCTACAATTTCAGCACCTGCCTCTATGCCTTTTAGTATCGACATAGACGCCATGCCCGATGTGTAGTGGCTATGAATATCTACCGGAATATTTACACTGCTTTTTATAGCCTGCACCAAATCGTAGCAAGCGTAAGGGGTTAAAAGGCCTGCCATGTCTTTAATACACAGCGAGTCTGCCCCCATATTTTCCAGCGTTTTAGCGTAGTCTGCAAAGTATTGATTGTTGTGCACAGGGCTTAGCGTATAGCTAATGCAACCCTGTACATGTGCTTTTTCTTTTTTGGTGGCGCGCACAGCGGCCTCTAGGTTGCGTGGGTCGTTAAGCGCGTCGAATATACGCATTATGTCTATGCCGTTTGCAACGCTTTTCTGCACAAAATACCCCACAACATCATCGGCATAGTGCCTGTATCCAAGCATGTTTTGGCCGCGAAACAGCATTTGCAGGTTTGTTTTTGGGCATAGCTTGCGAATGGTGCGCAGGCGCTGCCAGGGGTCTTCGTCTAGAAAGCGAATCATAGAGTCGAACGTGGCGCCGCCCCAGCACTCTAGGCTGAAATAACCAACCTCGTCCATAGCCGGCAGAATTTCCAGCATCTCATCACTTGTCATTCTGGTGGCAATTAAGCTTTGATGTGCATCGCGAAGTACCAATTCTGTAATTTTAACTTTTGCCAAACTTATCACCTCGTGCGCCTATTGGCCGCCTTAGGTTAGGCGGCTTTAGCGGCTTGCTTTAAATTGTTTATATTTTTTTACTTTAGCGTTAGGAATGTTGCACCAACGTCTACAACGTCGCCTTTTGCAACCTCTATTGTGGCAACTGTGCCGTCTTGCGGGGCCACAATTTCGTTTTCCATCTTCATTGCTTCTAGTATTACCAGCACTTCGCCGGATTTTACAGCCTGGCCTGCGCTAACTTTTATGTCCAGCACATTGCCGGGCATAGGCGCTACCACAGGTGTGCCGCCGACGCCTGCGGGCGCTGGGGCAGCCGCGGCTGGGGCGGCAGCTGGTGCGGGCGCTGCTGCAGGCATCACTGGTGCGCCGCTGCCCGCCTCGCTTACCACTACGTCGTATGGAGTACCGTTTACGGTTATAGTATACTGTTTCATATTTACCATCCTTTTGGCGATACCGCCTGTTTGTTTAATTTAGTTTAAAGTTAAAGCGGCATATTGCCGTGTTTTTTAGGCATGCGTTGTGCGCGCTTTGTGCTAAGAATATCCAGCGCTGCCACCAGCGTGCCACGCAGTGCTTCCGGCTGGGGCGCAAAATCGGCCAGGTTGTTTTTTTGCAGTGCTTTTGCGCTTGCCATCTCGGCCTCGTACAGTGCGGCAAGCTCTGCCGTGACGGTAGCTATGGGCTTATCACTTGCTTCAATCTCGCTTTTGTACAAAACGCTAACCATTGCGCTT
>CAYJEW010000062.1:2981-9104 GCA_964369525.1 uncultured Oscillospiraceae bacterium
CTTGGCTCTGCCGGCGCAGTTATGCTGCCTTGCAGTGCCACAGTGAGGTCGGCGCCTGCCAGTGCAGTGTACACAGGGCCAAATGTGCGCCCTGCCAGCACAGCAATTTTGGCTGTGGTGGTATCGGCATAGGTGGCAGCAAGGCGTGCTGCCATGCGCAGCGTACCTGCTTGGTCGCTCTGGCTACTTTGCTCAAAGCCTGCGGTGTTTATCACCGTAACAAGCGGTATGCTGTATGCATCACACATGCGGGCAAAACGAGCGGCGCGCGCCGCACACATGCTGCCCATAAACGATTCGGGGCCGTTTGTGGCGGTTATGCCCACAACCGAGCCTGCCATGGTGCACAGCGAGGTAACAACCCCGTTGCCAAAGCCTTCAAAAAGCTCTATAGCGCTGCCCTCATCTGCCAGCGAATCTATGGCTTTATTACCTGTATATTCACCTTGGTTAAACAATGCAACAGGGTTGCTAAACTCAAAACTAGAGGGCTGCGCGAGGTTGTTTTGCGGTAGCATGGCCACCAGCCTAGCTGCTTTTTGTACGGCGTCTGCGTCGGTTTCGGCCACAAGGCTTACTACGCCTGCCGCAACGGCGCTCTGCACGCCACCCGCGCCTTCCATATTATTACCTGCTACTTTTGAGATAAACGGCGGGGTTAAAAACAGCTGTGCGTCTTTAACCATAATGCATATGTCTGCTGTGGCAGCGGCCAGCGCCGCCGACGCACCACACACACCTGTAACAACCGCTATCTGCGGCACAACACCGCTAACATAGCCTGCCTCTTGTGTTAGTGCACGCATATCTTCCAGCGCCGCCTGCCCCTCTTGCAGTTTTGCACCCGGGGCGTTATAGAATGTGATAATAGGGTTGCCCGTTTTTGCGGCAAGCTTTAGCACACGGCGGCCTGCCGCCATCTGCTGTGTACCCAGCGCTTTACCGCCTTGGCACACAGCATACGCACCTTGGCCGCCCACCATACCAAAAGCGGCTTGTATGCCATGCTCTCCGTCTAGTAGCGGGGTGTATGCCCCAGAATCGTATAAAGCCTCCAACAGCTCGCTAAAACCCAGCTTTCCTGTTGCCATCTGCGAACCTCCAATAAACTAATATATATAAAGATAATTATACCGTTTCTATGCTATTTATTCAAGCTATTTTTTTTGTGTGTGAAACAAAAACAACGCCGCTTTTTTCGGCGTTGTTGCGTTACTGCTTTGCGGCTTTGCTAGCTAGCATTTGCCACAGCTGCCGAAAAATGCATTTATATCTATAGGCGCTGCCACCATGCCACAAGCGGCTCACAGGCTGTGTGCACCGCAAAGCGCTGCGCGCCCCGAAACTCGCCCGCCGATATACACGCCCGCACTGCGCCATCTAAGAAAAACAAATCTTCCACATTGCAATCCAGCACGGTAACAAGCGCACCGTCTATTTTGTATAGTGCATAGCCGTGGTATTTGGGACCTTCCATTACCACATACCCCTCCACAGGGCCATCAAACCGCCCTGCCGCAAGCTCGTCCAGCAGCTGCGGCTCTGCAATGGGTTTCATTGCTATCATCGCCTATACCCCCATAAACTTTGCTTTTATCTTACTTTTTCGATGTTCTCAGCGCGCTGGAGCGTAGTGCTTTCACCTCGGCGGTGGTAAGCATGCGCCATGCTCCCGCCTTTAACATGCCCAGTTTAAGCGGCCCCAGCGCATTACGACGTAAGCGGCTTACCTCCAGCCCCACAGCCTCGCACATGCGGCGTATCTGGCGGTTACGGCCTTCTTTTATGCTTATTTCCAGCACGCTGCGCCCCTCGCCCTCGGCCAGTACATGCACCATGGCAGGCATGGTGCGCGAGCCGTCGTCCAGCGTAACGCCCGACGCAAGCTTTGCCACCTGCTCTTCGCTAGCCTGCGGACGCACCGTGGCACGGTATAGCTTAGACACGCCGTGCCTTGGGTGGGTTACTTGGTTTGCAAATGTGCCGTCGTTTGTAAGCAGCAGCAGGCCCTCGCTGTCTCTATCCAGCCTACCCACAGGATATATGCGTTCATTTACGCCGCTTAAAAGGTCCATTACGGTTTTTCGGCCCAGCTCGTCGCTGGAGGTTGTTACATATCCGCGCGGCTTGTTTAGCATAATATAAACAAACTCTTGTTTTTTAGGTATCATCAGCCGTTCGCCATCTACCACTATTACATCTTTTGCGGGGTCTACAAGTGTGCCCAGCTCTACACGGCCGCCGTTTAGCCTTACCCGCCCTGCTTTTATCATTGCCTCTGCTGCCCTACGGCTACAAAGGCCGCTTGCCGCCATTACCTTGTGAATACGCTCTTTCAAAATTTTCCTTCTTTCTATATGTTGCGGCAGTGTGCTACCGCCTTAAAACACAGCGCAAAACCCTTTAGTGGGTTTTGCGCTTTTGTGTGCTTTGTTAATCTTGTTGTGGGCTACTCGGGGGTTTGCCCTGCCGCCTCTTGCACTACGCTTTGCACCTCGTCTTGCGAGAGCTCGGCTTTATCTTTATTAATAAAGCCTTGTATTTTATCCATCACTTCGGGCAACATGTTTAGCGCACGCTCTAGGCCGTTGTTTTTATCGGCCAGTTGTATCATGCGCACATTGCCTTGGCTAAGCACCAAAAACGCCACCGGAGTAATAGACACCCCTGCGCCGCTACCACCACCAAAAAGCTCTTTTGGGGCTTTGCTGCTCATAAAATCGCTACCGCCGGATGTGAAGCCGAATGTCACCTTGCTAACAGGCAGTATGGTGCTACCGTCAGGCGTGGTGATGGGGGTGCCGATGATTGTGTTGGAGTCTACCAGCTGGCGTATCTTCTCCAGCGTTACATCCATAAGGCCGTTAATTGGGTGGTTGCCATTGCCGTTAGCCATAGTGCACTCTCCTTATTATAACGAGGCCTGCCTTGTTTACGCAGCCCTACCCCGCTTTTTTTCTTCAATAGCTTGTTTATATGCTTGCTTGCTGTACGGCCTGCGCCTTGTGTACTCTTTTAAGAATATAAAACCAGCTATCAGCATTATAACTGGTACGAGTACGATATTACAAGCAAAAAATAGATAACCCTGCATCTCACCTGTAAAATCCGGGAAAATTTGCAACCTGCGCCAGCGCACCGACAGCCTGCCGTCTAGCACCGCTCTAAGGCTACCCAGCGCCGCCTGCGCCCTAGCGCATTGCAGAGCTGTGGCCGCGGCGTCGGCCGAGTGTACCGGCAAAACCAGCTGTACCCGCCGTACCGCTAAGTGACGCACCACAAATGCTATAGCCGGCTTTGAGGCACGCATAGCACGCTTTAGCATTGCAACCCGCTTTGCAAAAGCGCTGTCTTTTTGTGTTTGTTCTTGTTCTTGCTGTTGTGCATCCTGCTTTTTAGATTTTTCTTTTTTTGCTTTAACTTTTTTGGGTTTTTTAGCTTTTTTCGCCAGCGGAAAAACACGAAACCGTACAAATAACACCCACACATGCACAGTAAGTATACCATGCTCAAAGCGCACCACAGCGGTAATTGGCGCTACCAAAAGCAGTACCACCAAGGCCAGTAGCCCCAGCAGTACCCAGCCAATCACCGCTAAAACACTCATGTTTAACCCTCTTTAAATACTTAGCCAAATAACAGCTTATACTATCGGTGCTTCGCCTTCGCTCACATTGTCTTCCCCATCTTGCTGCTCCGCAAGCTCGGCCTCGGTATGCAGTGCAGGTAGCTCACTAAGCGCCGCAATACCAAACGTGCGTAAAAAAGCATCGGTGGTTTTAAACGCAATGGGTTTACCTGGCAAATCCAGCCGCCCTGCCTCGCATATAAGCTCTTTTTCCACAAGGCTTGCAACGGTGGAGGAAGAGTCTACCCCACGTACCTGCTCTATAAATGAGCGCGACACCGGCTGGTTGTACGCAATAATTGCTAATACCTCCAGCGCCGCCGGGGTAAGCGGCGTGTTTCGGCGATGGTCCAATGCTTTTTTTACATAGTCGCCGCTAGCCTGCTTTGTGGCAAACTGCCAGCCGCTTTCCAGCCGCAGAAGCTGAACACCACGCTCTTCGCGCTCGCCTTCGTCTCGTAGCGAAAGCAAAAGGCGCTCTACCAGCGGCTCGTCTACGCTTAATATCTCTGCAATGCGGGCGGCGCTAAGCGGCGCTGCATGAGCAAACAACACCGCCTCCAGATGGGCCTTAAGTTCATTTAGCTCCATTACGCGCCTCCCTGCCCGTCCTCGGCAGCAGGCCTTTGCCTGCGCTGCGAGGAGATGATTTTTATTTTTTCTTGCTTATCTATAGCAACACGCCCGCCGCGCACAAGCTCTAGCAACGCCAAAAAGGTGGCCACCGCCTCGCTGCGGCCTTTGCAGGCCTCAAAAGGCTGTTTAAGCACCGAAAACACGCCATTTTTAAGTCCGCGTAAGATATATATAACCCGCCCTGTAACCGACACTATCGGCGCTGCTACCAGCGGCTCAAACTGTTCGGCTCTAGGCATTCGTTTTGCGCTGTTGCGGCCTGTAAGGCCTGCAAATGCAAGGCCCAGCTCTTGTGGGCTGTGGCTGCCGCGGTAGGTGCTGGGCAGCTGCAGTTGCAATGGGCGGCGCGCTACAATATATATACCAAGCGCCATCTCTCGCAGCTGGCTTGCAACCTGCTTGCAGGCACTATACTCTACCAAAAGGCCTGTAAGCTCTTCACGCATGCGGTCGGCCTCGGTGCTTCGGGGCAGCAGCATTACGCTTTTCATCTGTACCAGCCGCGCCGCCATGGCCACAAACTCAGAGGCATTGTCCAGCTCGCTTTGCTGTAGGCCTTCCACCACCTGCAGATACTGGTCTATCAGTGTCATGATTTCAATTTCATATATGCTCATCTTGTTTTTTTGCACAAGGGTAAGCAGAAGGTCCAGCGGACCCTCAAAATCTTCTATGCGAAATTGGATGCTTGTTTCCATCAAATAAAACCTCTTAAAAAATTACTCCCGCAAGCTGAGTGAACAGCACATCCACAAACCCAGTTAGCCACAGCAGCCCCTGAAGTACAGTGTCGGAAGCGTCGCCCAAAAGCCAGCCTATTGGCGAAAAGTCGCTTATCATGGGCACAATTACAATAAGCCCCAGCAGCGCAAATAGTATGTAGCGCTCGTAGCGCATAATGCCAAAATATATGCGCTCGGGTAGCACCACGCCTAAAATTCGGCTACCATCCAGCGGAGGGATGGGAATAAGATTGAACAGCGCCAGTGTGATATTTATAAGCGCAAAGTACATAAGCACATAGTATGCGCCCTGCGCTGCCAGCGGCCAGGCCTCTAGCATAGTGTGCCCCACCGAAAATGCCGCAATATAAAAAACCGATTTAAACGCAATTACCGATATGAACGCTAAAATAAAATTAGATGTTGGCCCTGCAAGCGCCGTGATAGCCATACCCAGCTTTCGATTTTTATAAACATGTGGGTTTACCGGCACCGGCTTTGCCCAGCCCACACCTATTATTAGCATGGATAAAAGGCCAAACATGTCTAGATGTTTAATTGGGTTTAGCGTTATGCGGCCCATCTGCCTTGCTGTGTGATCGCCCAGTTTGTCGCTTACCCAGCCGTGGGCAACCTCGTGGACGGGTATGGCCACAAGCATTGCCAATATTCTGGCTATCAGCATAAAGTTTTGCGGCCCAAAAAGCGATTGAAGCAAAGTAATCTCCTTTATTGTGTGTTGCAGCGTAATTTTTCCAACCATTACACATCATGCGCCAACAGCGCAAATATTAGACCTTATTATATCACACTGCCCCTGCCCCTTCAAGCGAAGGCTTTAGCATTTATTATTACACAGTTGTTATTGACTTGGTTTTACATGCATGATAAAATGTCTATTGCAGCACGAGCTATAATTCAATTAACAATTGTTTATAGCCACTTTATGCGGAGGTGCTGGAATCGGCAGACAGGCACGTTTGAGGGGCGTGTGTCTTATGGCGTGTGGGTTCAAGTCCCATCCTCCGCACCAAAATAAGTTCAAAGCAGACCTTTTCTGCTTTGGGCTTATTTTTTTGTTCTGGTGGGACTTGAAAGGCGGCTCCTTAAAACAGTCCGGCGGACTGTTTTAACCGC
>CAYJEW010000063.1:0-8691 GCA_964369525.1 uncultured Oscillospiraceae bacterium
GATTATTTATATTGTGCGTAGCATAATATAAATATGCCATTTGCCCGGTTGCCACGCAGTGGCGAGGGCAAGGCATTTAAATAGATTATAAATAATCCGTAGGATTATTTATATTATGGGAGGTATGGGTGTGATATTAAAAACCAAGCGTACTTATATAAGAAAATTCAAAGAAGATGATATTGATGCTTTTATGTTATATAGAAACAATTTAGATTGGATGAAATATCAAAGCTTCAAAGGTTTATCAAAAGAGGACTACAGAAGTGCTCTGCTTAACGAAAACACAATATGTGAAGGAGCACAATTTGCTGTTTTTTGTAATGGTTCAAATGAATTACTTGGCGATATATATTTGAAGATAGAAAATGATAATTGTTGGATTGGCTATACAATAAATCCAACAAAAGCTCGACAAGGACTTATGTTTGAAGTAGTTTCATCTGTGCTTGAGTGGTTGCGACAGTATAATATTGATACTATATGTGCGGGTGTAGAAGCTGATAATATGGCTTCAATTCATCTCTTGAATAAATTGGATTTTACATTTAGCCATATTGAAGATGGAGAACATATTTTCAAATTGAAGCTTTAAAGTTGTAACATCTATTATGGGTAGTTACACTTTGTTGCACATTTTAGAATATGGGTGGCGGCCTCGCTGGCGGTGGCTAGCGGCCTACACGTCGTAAAGAAGGGCCGAGTAGCCGGGTACAGGCCAGTTATTTTGAGGCACAAGCGCTTCCAGCTCGTCGCAGCAGCTGCGTAGCTGCGCCATCTCTGTGCAGAACAAAGCGCGCATAAGGCCCGCGGCTGTTTGGGTGTTGGCATCGCCTATGTTGCCAAGCGCGGCTTGAAGTGCGTTTGCGGCGGCAGAGCAGTTATCGATAGCCTTAGCAAGGCGGGCAGAAAGCTCGCCGCAGTAGCCGCAGGATATGCCGGCTTGTGCGGTTTGATTCGAGGTTTCGGCTAGGTTTTGCAGCGTCGAAAGCGCCGCAGGCAAAAAGCTGCGGGTGGCCATCTCCAGCAGGGTTGTGGCGGCTATGCGGGTAGTTTTAATGTAGCCGGCCAGCATAATTTCGTGGCGGCTGTGGCACTCGCCTTTGCTAAATACCTTGGTGCGCTCCAGCAGCGCTATGTTTTCTTCCTTAATAAATGCGGCGGTGGCATCTACCATGGCGGGGGCGTCTTCCAGCCCGCGGCGTGCGGCCTCGGCACGCCACTCTTCGGAGTAGTTGTTGCCGTTAAACACACGGCGGCTGTGTTTTTCCCATACGTTGTGAATTATCTGCGCAATAACGGGGTCTACCTTATCGGGGGTGGTTTGCTCCAGCAGCTCTGCAAACTCGCGCAGCTTGTCGGCCACGGCGGCGCCCAGCACGGCATTGGCAAGGCCTATGCTCTGCGACGAGCCCACCATGCGAAACTCAAACTTGTCGCCCGTGAATGCAAAAGGCGAGGTGCGGTTGCGGTCGTTGTCGTCCAGCACCAAAAGCGGCAGCCGCTTTACGCCGGTAAGCAGGTTTGTGCGCTTGCCCATTTCATAGGCGTGGCCGTCGGCCAAACTTTGCAAAAGCTGGGTGAGCCCATCGCCCAAAAATATAGAGATAACTGCGGGCGGCGCTTCGTTGCCGCCAAGGCGTACGTCGTTGCCGGGGCTTGCGGCCGAAAGCCGTATAAGGCTTGCATATTCGTCTACCGCGGCAATTACAGCGCAAAGCACCAGCAAAAACGGGCGATTTTCCACAGGGTTGTCGCCGGGGTTTAAAAGGTTTTCGCCGTCGCTAGTAACAAGACTCCAGTTGTTGTGCTTACCGCTACCGTTTACGCCGGCAAAAGGTTTTTCGTGTAGCAGGCAGGCAAAGCCATGGCGCAGCGCAACCTTGCGTAATAGCTCCATGGTTATTTGGTTGTGGTCCAGCGCAACGTTGGCTGCGGCGTATATGCTAGCCAGCTCGTACTGGCCGGGGGCTACCTCGTTGTGCTCGGTTTTGGCCGGCACACCTATGCGCCAAAGCTCTTCGTCAAGCTCGCGCATAAAGTTGCGTACCCGCTCGGATATAGAGCCGTAGTAGTGGTCTTCCATCTCTTGGCCTTTTGGCGGTTTTGCGCCCACAAGGGTGGTGCCGCAAATTTTAAGGTCTAGCCGCTGGTCCAAAAGCTCTTTTTCAATTAAAAAGTATTCTTGCTCTGCGCCTACTGTGGGCACAACGCTTACGGCTGTTGTGTTGCCAAGCGCACGCAAAAGACGCAAGCCTTGCTTGTTTAGCACCTGCATGCTACGCAAAAGCGGGGTTTTTTGGTCTAGCGCTTCGCCTGTATAGCCACAAAAAGCGGTGGGAATATAAAGCGTGGTGCCCAGCACAAATGCGGGAGAGGTGGGGTCCCACGTGGTGTAGCCGCGGGCCTCAAAGGTGGTGCGCAAACCGCCGGAGGGAAAAGACGAGGCGTCGCTCTCGCCTTTGCTAAGCAGCTTGCCTGAAAAACGAATTATAGGCTTGCCGTCGCGCACGCCATGTATAAAGCCTTCGTGCTTGCCGGCCGAGGAGCCTGTCATAGGGGTGAACCAGTGAACATAGTGGGTAGCGCCGTGTTGTATGGCCCACTCGCGCATGGCGTTTGCCACGGTGTCGGCCACCTGAGGGTCCCACGCTTCGCCCTCGTCGCGGATGCGGCGCAGGCTTTCGAATACAGGCTGAGGCAGCCGCTCGCGCATAACCCTGTCGTCAAAGCAGTAAGAGCCGAAATGTTCAAATTGATTTTTTGTAGCCACGTTTACCCCCGATTGGCAGCGTGTAGCATGGCGGCGGGTCTTGTTAAGCCACCTGCTAAATGCCACCTTGAAATGTGTAAAATAATGTTGCAGCTTATTGTAACACGAAAAAGGCTTGCGCTACAACCTCCGTCAAACCGATTTTGTTTTTTTTGAGGTTCAGCTAGGTTACCTGTTTTTCGCTAAGTGCTAAAAAGGTGCCTTATTGACCGCGAAATATCGCAATAATATAATATCTACTGTAATAGCAGTTGTGTGATGTAATGGTAAAAAGTTAATTGCGTCAATGAGCGGCGATATGTTGAAAATGGGGGGACAGATATGCAGTATTCAAAAATTGATAAATTGGGCGTAAGTATTTCAAAGTTGGGTTTTGGAGGCATGCGCCTTCCGTTTGATTCTAAAAACAATCCCATGCAAGATGAGATAAATAAAATAGTTGCGCATGCGTATAATGGCGGTGTTAACTATTATGATACATCTATTGTTTACGGGCCCGTAGAGGGAAGCGCAGAAAAAGCGCTGGGCAAGGCACTAAAGCAATTCCCAAGAGAAAGCTATTACCTAGCAGATAAAATGCCGTTTTACGCAAGCATGGTTCGTAAAGAAAATCATCTGGATAGTTATTTTGAAGAAGAGCTTGCAAACCTAGGTACCGATTATATAGATTTTTATATAATGCACGGTATGGATACATCAAAGTTTGAGCTGGTTAAAGAGCTTGGTGCGCTTGAATGGGCACAGAAAAAAAGAGAAGAAGGAAAGATAAAGTACATAGGCTTTTCGTTTCACGATCAAACAGATGTGCTTTTTGAAATAGCCAACTCGTTTGATTGGGACTTTGTGCAGATTCAATACAACTATTATGATGTTGAAGATACAACGCCCGGCCAAAAAGGCTTTGAGTGGCTTGCAAAAAAAGGCATACCCACCTTTATTATGGAGCCTTTAAGGGGTGGGCTGCTAACAGAGCTGCCTGGGGATATTACAGAGCCGTTTAGCAAGCTACAAAAAACGCCGGCCGAAATGGGGTATCGCTGGCTTTTAGACCAAGAGGGCGTAACCATGGTATTGTCGGGGGTATCCACCATGGAGCACATAGAGGAGAATGTTAAAACATTTAGTGGCCACAAACCGCTTACAAGCGAGGAAAAAGAGGCAATAAATCAGGTTAAAAGTAACATTTCCAAAAAACAGCAGGTGGGCTGCACAGGCTGTGCATATTGCATGCCATGCCCTAGCAACATTAATATACCGGCAGAATTCAGGGCGTGGAACACCCGCGAAATGAAACCGGCAAAAAACTGGATTCCAGGAACAATGAATAATGTTGATGCGATTTCAGGGTGCACAGAGTGTGGTTTGTGTGCGGCTAAGTGTCCACAGCATATTGATATACCGGCAAAGCTGAAAGAGCTTTTGGCAGCAGAATAATGAGGGAGTTTTGTGCACCGCCGCAAGGCTATTTGGACATTAGATAAAAGGATATGCCCAGCACTGTTTTTTGAAAAACAGATGAAAAGCCACAGCTTTAAGTACAGGTGGCTATTAACAAAAAAGCCGACACTTAATTAAAAGTGTCGGCTTTTTTATTATGGGCTGTGCTCATAATGGTTATAATTCTTATTTTGAAATTTTGATAATATTATTTAATGCAGCACCATTTAATCCACAAGTACCACTCATAAAAATACTTGAAGAAATATGAACAGCAAGCTTAACATCTTGTAGTTCAGATGCAAATGTAAGATATGGCATAAATAGAAATGAAATTGCCAGTAAAGAACATACAAAACTAATATACATTAAATTTATAGAGGATACTTTCTTCTCTTTTTTAGCTACAATGATTGCCCTAATAGCAAATATCCATGAAATCAATCCAAAAGGTATACTAATTAAAATTAACCAAGTCATTATTAAAGTCTCCATCTATAATATAAATAATCCGCACTCCGTTTGATTATTTATATCCCTACCGTATAAAATTAGTCCACACCGATGGTATATTTTCCACAGGCGGTGTATCCTTGCTGGCCTGCAGTAGCCTAGCCATATTCGCGCCAAGCTCGTGCATAACCTGCATGCCTTCCACATCTTGCAGTACATCTGCCGGCGATATGCCATGCACCATCGGCCAGTACTTAGATGTGGCTATTGCCAGCTGCGAATAGTGCAGGTATTTATTAAGGCGGTCGAGCGCCGCTGTTGTGCCGGCACGCCTAGCCGACACCACCGCCCCTGCTACCTTACCGCTAAAACGCCTTGATTCTGCGTAAAATACCCTATCCAGCAGGGCGCACAATGCGCCGTTTGGCCCTGCAAAGTATACGGGCGAGCCCACAACAAAGCCGTCGGCCGCAAGCATAGCATCTAAAAGCTCATTTGCTTTGTCGTCACTAAACACACATCTGCCCGTTTTTTTGCATGCCGCACACCCAATACACCCTCGCACAGGCTGCTTGCCTATCCAAAACCATTCGGTAGTTATACCCGCGTTGTTAAGCGCCTGTTCTACACCGTTCAGCGCTGTGTATGTACAGCCCTTCTCGTTTGGGCTACCGTTTACTAGCAATACTTTCATGCTTATGCCTCCTTAATAATTTCTTGCTCAATATAGTCCCATTATATCCCCACACTTCCGCCTGCGCAAGAGGCCCTACCAAGCCGCCTATTAAAAAAATGCGCCTCCCCCTCTTGCACAAAGCCGCAAAAAGGTGTACACTTGTTTTAGCACTCATGCTGCACGACTGCTAACGCCCTTGTGCGGTATATGCGCCATTTTACTTTCAGGAGGCTTTTACCTATATATGAAACAGTTTAAAGCAGAATCCAAACGGCTTTTAGACCTTATGATTAACAGCATCTACACCCACAAAGAAATTTTTATGCGCGAGATTATCAGCAATGCGTCCGATGCTATCGACAAGCTGTATTTCCTCTCACTTACAAACAGCGAGGTGGGCCTACAGCGGCAAGATTTTGAGATACGCATTGTGCCAAACGAAGAAGGGCGTACCCTTACCATATCCGACAACGGCATTGGCATGACCAAAGCAGAGCTCGAGGCAAACCTTGGTGTTATTGCCTCCAGCGGTAGCCTTGCTTTTCGTGCCGAAAGCGAGGGCAGCAGCGATGTGGACATAATAGGCCAGTTTGGCGTTGGGTTTTACTCGGCGTTTATGGTGGCAAAAAAGGTAACTGTTATCAGCCGCGCGTTTGGCGAGGCCGACGCATACAAATGGGAAAGCCGCGGCGCCGAGGGCTACAGCGTAACCAAAGCCCAGCGCGATACCGTGGGCACCGACATCATCATGGTGCTCAAAGACGACACCGAGCACGAGCGCTACGGCGACTTTTTGCAGCAGTGGCAGCTGGAGCAGCTTATTAAAAAGTATTCCGACTATATTCGCTACCCCATAAAAATGGATGTTAGCCGCCAGCGCAAAAAGATAGGCAGCGAAGACGAGTACGAAACTGTTGTAGAACAGTCGGTACTTAACAGCATGGTACCCATATGGAAGCGCAGCAAGAGCGAGGTTTCCAAAGAAGATTACGACGAATTTTACAAGGACAAGTTTTTCGATTTCACTGCGCCTGCGCGTGTTATCCAAAGCAGTACCGAGGGCACAGCCACCTACAACGCCCTGCTGTTTATTCCGCAAAACCCGCCACACAACTACTACACAAAAGAGTACGAAAAAGGCCTGCAGCTTTACGCCTCGGGCGTACTTATTATGGATAAATGCTCAGAGCTTTTGCCAGACTGTTTCAGCTTTGTGCGTGGGCTTGTAGACAGCCAAGACGTTACGCTAAACATCAGCCGAGAGATGCTACAGCACGACCGCCAGCTAACGCTGATACGCACAGCCTTACAGCGAAAAATCCGTAGTGAGCTTTCGGCCTGGATGGGCAATGCACGTAGCGAATACGAAGAATTTTTCACCAGCTTTGGCCTACAGCTAAAGGTTGGCGCATATGCAAACTATGGCGCCGAGGCCGACAGCCTAAAAGACCTTTTATTGTTCCACTGTGCCGGTGCTGAAGGTAAAACGCAAGATGCCGAAAGCTCCCCCGCACCGGAAGGCGAAGACGCCCCCGCAAAATCTTCCGACTATATAAGCCTTGCCGAATACGTGGCCGCCATGCCGGAAAACCAACCCTACATCTACTACGCCGCAGGCGAGCGCGACAGCCTACAGCGCCTTGCCGCACTGCCGCAGGCAGGCCTTGTGCGCGAAAAAGGCTACTCGCTTTTACTGCTTACCGAAGAGGTAGACGAGTTTGTACTGCAGGTACTCCGCAACTACGAGGGCAAAGAGTTTCGCAACATCTCCAGCGGCGAGCTTGGCCTAGACAGCGATGAGCAAAAGCAAGAGATAGAGCAGCAAACACAGCAGCACGCCGAGCTTTTATCCGCTATGCAGTCAGCACTTGGCGGACGTGTAAAACAGGTAAAGCTAAGCTCTCGCTTGCAAAACAACCCCGTTATTCTTACGGCCGAGGGCGCATTATCGCTAGAGATGGAGAAGGTGCTTAACAGCATGCCCACAGGCGAAAAGGTGGAAAGCCAAAAAGTACTGGAGCTTAACGGCGAGCATGCAATGTTCCAAAAACTGGCAGACCTGCATAAATCTCAGCCCGAAAAACTGCAAAGCTATGCCGAGCTTTTGTACAACCAAGCGCTACTTATAGAGGGCCTGCCCATTGAAGACCCCGCAGCGTACAGCCGCCTTGTTAGCGAGCTTTTGCTGGGCGAGTAGTATAGCTAACCCTAAAACCAAATAAACCCCCGCCACCCTATACGGGTTGCGGGGGTTTTTATATTAAGTTATGCTATGCGCATTTTTTTTGCGCCACGCCTTTGCTATCAATCTACTAAACCCGGCGCCCTACTCTGCCTGCTCGGCGGCCTCTTCGCTCTCTTCGGCGCCGCCGTTTGCCCACTGGTCAAACAGCTCGTTTGTACGCTCATATGTTTTGGCGGTAATTTCGGGCATCTCGCCACCCCATGCCTTTTCTGCCTCGCCAAAACCTTGCGATACCGCATCTCGCAGCATCTCTATCTTGCTGGGGTCTCCGCCGCTGATAGCCTTGGCAAAATCCACCAGCCTTTGGGCCACCGCCTCCACACCCCAGTCCCCATCTTCCGATATAGCCTCTTGTGCCTCGGCGCGGGTAGCTTCGTCTACCTGCAGATTTTCAAAAATATTTTTCAATGAAAATCCTGCGGCGGTGCTTGCCAAATTCCCCTGCTTTGTGGCAAGGCTTTGCACCATGCTGCGAAATGCCGAAACATTCCCCTTAAGCTCGGTTTTCATCTCGTTTACCTTTTCCATATCAGGCGTGTACTGCTGTTTTACAAAGCCGTCCACACGCTCTGTTTGTGCCGAGGCTTGCTCGGTTTGCTCGGTGGTTTTTTCGGCTGTTACAAAAGTAGTGTTTGTAACCGTTGTTGTTTTCTTCAGCAAATCGTAGTTGTTTATTAAGTTAGACATATATTGCTACCTTTCCGGCAGGGCGCACCTACCTGTTTACTAAAAAATGGGGCAATTACCTATTTAGGTTATCGGCTGCGTTTTTAAAAACATTAGCTTTTAGCCTTTAATTTTTATGCAAACCCGCTTTGCCGCGGCGCATTAATACCCATACAATAAAACAAAAAAAGAGCCGCGGCCGCAGCCGCACTGCTCTTTTACTTTTTCAGCTATTAACAACAAACGCCCCATGCGCCACCGGCTGCGCCACAAACACCGCAGCCGCCATGCCCTGCGCCTCGCTGGCGGCGCTTTCGGCCTTTTCTTTTTGGTTAAACAATCCAAAAACAGCAGCCCCGCTGCCTGTCATAGCATCGGCAATCGCACCATGCCGCTGCATAATCGCCCGTATCTCGGCAGTGCTCTCACCGCCGTTTGCGT
>CAYJEW010000064.1:0-8466 GCA_964369525.1 uncultured Oscillospiraceae bacterium
CTTAACATCATCTGCTCGCTACTATTATTTATTTTACAAGCTTTTCTATGCCCACAACAACCCCACCGCCCAAAACAGCGGCAAGCACAGAGGTGATAATTGTTGCAGCGTCAAAGCTTGCATCAAAAGGTATAATCATAATACAGCTGGCGATTACCAGCCCAAATATAAGGCTCATGGTGGCACGGTGGTTCTTTTTCAGCGCAAATGCCGTAGCCTTAGAGCTAAGAATAATACCACTTGCAATGCCAACGGCCATAAACCCAAGCGGAACCAGCACGTCCAGCTGGAAGCTGGTAGCGTTTGCTACAAGCGAGTTAAACAGGTAGTACTCGCCTAAAATCAGCATAAGCATGCTACCGCTAACACCGGGTATAAACATGGCGGCACCGGCAAGTATACCTAAAAATATCATCTTTATTAGGTAGGCAAGCTCAATAGGCGGAAAATTAGTTATAACAACATTCTCCTCTGCAGGCGCTAAAAGAACCATGACAACTATTATTGCACATCCAATAATAAACGGGAGTAGGTTTATTTTTTCCTTAGGCATCTCTTTGCGTTTGAGTATAGGTATAGAGAATGCAATCATGCCCACAAAGCAAAACTTTGTTTGGGTGGGGAAGTGCATTAAGGCATACTCCATGACATTTGCAAATATTACCAGCCCCAGCACAACGCCTATTAGTAATATACCTATATACTTGAAATGTTTCAGCTTGCTTTTAAAGCTGCTTTTAGATAAAATTTCGCTTATTGCGGTCATGATAGGCCCAAAAATTCCAAAAATAACCATCATGGTGCCGCCGCTAACACCCGGAATGATATTAGCAATACCAACAATAAAGCCGCCAATTATTAATTTAAGCATAAAAAACCCCATATCGTTATAAATCGGCAAACCTTATGCTAGCTTAAAAAGTTTGCCGTGCAGATTATATTAACATACAACAGCCTCTGTTTGCAACAAGCCTGCACACTTTGTTCTATTGCTTTGCCAACAAATAAAACGCTACTACAAACTGCGTACAGCTTGTAGTAGCGTAGGAAGTATTATTCAAAGCAAATGAGTACTTGCTATTTTGAACTCACATACTCATTAAGCGGCTTCACAGGGAATATGTTGTAGGGGAACTGGTCGGTTGTCACATACCCGGCAGGCGCATCTATCAGCTGAGGTATGCGGTTAACTAGCGTTGCGCAGGTAAGCTCTACCGTGGCGGGCTTGTTTACTATAGCGGTTGTGTCGGGCTCGCCGCACAGGCTCCACTCATTTTTGTCAAACTCTTCAGGTGCAAACACCTTGCCCACACATTCGGTTTCAAATGTGATACCCTCTTTTGTGGTGGTGGTCACCACCGCACGCATACCTGTGGGCTGGCCAGCTTTAATGCTAAGGCCCAGCGTTTCAGACGCAAGGTCTTTGTCGTAGGTACAGGGGAAGCACTGCTGGGTTTGCGATGTAATGGTAAGGCCCATCTTGCCGCACAGCCAGCCGTTTTGGTTCCACATGTAAGACGGCACATACTCGCCGCTCTCTATAACTGCTTTAATGTCATCGGAAGAGTAGTTGTTATAGTTGGCAATCTGCTCTTCAAACTCCTGCATCGAAAGCCCTGCTCCGTGGCCCTCGGCAAGTGCAATGCCATAGTCTTCCACATTGTACCAGCTGCTGCCTTTAATCTTATCAATCTTAAAAGAAGAGCCGGCAAGATTTGTAACCATTGTGCCCCAGTATAGGTCGCAGTAGCCAACGCCTGTTAGCGTGCACCCGCCTTTTTTGGCAAGCGCATCCAGTTTTTTTGTAAGGTCGGGCGAAGAGTTCCAAGGGTAAAGCGCTTCTTCACAGGTGGTAATGGCGTTTATGCCGTTGTTGGCACAGATGGTGAAGATATCCTCAAGCTCGGCCACAGTGCTGCGTGTGGCAATAATGCACACGTCTGGTTTAAGCTCTTTTAGCATGGCCTCTGCCTGAGCTGCGGCCGACACAGCAACCCCCACATTTGGGTAACCATCGCCAATAATTTTGCTTGCATCCTTGCCAATAATATCAGGATTCACATCAAATGCTGCCACAAGCTCGCAGCCCTTTTCGATAGCATACCGCATAAGCCAGCGGCTCATTTTTCCGCAACCATACTGCGCAATTTTAATTTTTGTATTCATGTAACATCCCCCTAAGATATTTGTAATAGTAATATAACAATAGCTTATTTTTTAGGGTAAGTAAACGGAAATTTGTAGCATTTTGTAACAGGCGTCATAGTAAATGTATCGCCAAAATTGTGCAAAGTGTGTATTGTGAGATTTGCGGCATAAAACTATATCGCTGTTTCGTTAAAGAAGCTTTAGGCATGTATAAAATAACCACGCAAAAAGACGCTGAGCCTAACAAAGGTTAGGTTCAGCGCCAAAATGTTTTGTGGTATAACTTAAGCGTTCTCAAATTCTGTCAAACCCTAATGCTTGTTACAAAGCCGCACGCGACAGCATGCTGAAAAAGCATTACTTTTTGCACATAGCAACCAAAGAATCTTTTGTGATGCCTTCTTCCAGCTTGCAAATGATTTTTGAATCATTAATCCAAACCGCACAAGGGGAAGAAGCATCACACCTTTTAGCCAATCCGTCAGATTTGTAGGTGTCCACCGCAGTAACCTTGATGTCGCTGTTCTCTTTTTCAAACTCCTCAAAAACCGACAACAGCTCTCGCGAGGAGGTATCGGCCGCGTTGTAGATGTACACCAGCGACGGCTTGCCGTGGTTTAGCAGCTGCTCTTCATAAACCTCAGACTCCGCTATGTACTTCTCGGCGCTGTAACCTGCAATTGCTCCATCGCCCACTGCAGTGGCCACCTGTTTCAAGAATTTAGCGCGTACGTCGCCTGCGCCAAACACACCAGGTATGTTTGTTTCCATCTTTTCGTTGGTGATAAGCTGGCCCATACGGTCCATAGTTAGCATGTCTTTAAATATCTCGGTGTTTGGCACATACCCGATAAACAAAAAGCAACTGTCAACGCTAATATCTATCTTTTCGTTTGTTTTTAGGTTTTTAAGCACAACCGAAGATAAATTTTCGTCACCCTCAAAGCTGTCCACCACGGTGTTCCAAACAAACTCCATTTTTGGGTTTGCCAAGGCTTGTGCTTTTGCAATCTCGTTACAGTCCATTTTGCCGGTATCATGCATAACAGAAACAATAACTTTTTTTGCAAACTTTGTTAAAAACATTCCCTCTTCAATAGCGGCGTCGCCACTACCTATTACCATTACGGTTTTGTCGGTGTTAGCTGCAGCGTCGCAGGTGGCACAAAAAGAAATACCCTTGTCGTACAGATATTTATCTTCGTTTGTAGCGCCTGTTAAGCGCGGCTTACCTCCGCTGGCAACAATTACAACCTTCGCCTCGTAAGTAGTTCTGAATGTTTCCACCTTTTTGATTTCGCCTTGCAAATCAACCGATTTTACATCGGTCAACTTAAATTTAACACCAAACCTTTTGGCCTGCTTTTGAAACTCAATCATCAGCTCGGTTCCAGAAGAGCCTTCGGGGAATCCCGGATAGTTTTCGATTTCCGATGTGTAAGTTGCCAGACCACCAACAAGAGATTTTTCAATCAAAAGTGTCTTAAGCTTTGCACGGCCGCAGTATATACCGGCAGTTAAGCCCGCCGAGCCGCCGCCTATAATAACAACATCATATTGTTCTACCCTTTTTTCCATACAATACCTTCCTGTTTATCTACATAAAGAATTTAGCAAGTAATTTGCTGCCAAAGAAAGCGCCCACCAGTAAAAACAAAGCAAAAACCCAGCCGGAAAGCGAAAACGCAGATATGGCAGAGAAGAACGCGCCAATGTTACATCCAAGTGCAAGCCTAGCTCCGTAGCCCATTAACAAGCCGCCTAAAACTGCCGCAACAACTTGCTTGATAGACTTGATTTTTTTAAGCTTAAATTGCGAGGCCAGCAAAGTAGAGAGCAGCGCTCCAAAGATGATGCCAATATTTCTAATGGAGCCGCCGTCTGCCATAAATCCACCGGCAAGTGTATTTTGGGCTTTTTCACTGGCAAAGTAAGACCAAGTGCTAACATCGCCGCCAAATAGCTCAAATACCCAAGCGCCCCAGTTGGCAAATGTGCTGGTAACGCCCCAGGCGCTGCCCAGCGTGGCTATGTGCGCAATTTGGAAAACCGCCAGCAGTACAGCGCCTGCCACATAGGTTAGTGGCTCGGATGCTAGTTTTTTATAAAGTGGATTTTTTCCAAGATTAATAAAAAATTGTTTCAACGTAAAGCCTCCAATTTAGACTGCTTTTTCAATGATGATTTCCCACTCGCCGTCATCTACTTCTTCAATTTCCACATTGTGGCCTTGTTTTCTAGCCCACTCGGGAACGTTTTTCATAGCGCAGCTATGGTCTATAGCCACAAGAAGAACGTCGCCAACGGCAATCTCGTTCAATTTTTTCTCGGTTTTCATTAGAGGTACGGGGCAAGCCTCGCCCATGCAATCCAAAGTGAATTCTGTCATAATAGTAGTCTCCTTTTTTTAAATAAATTTATTTTTTTATTCAGAACTTCCCATTCTTTTTACCTGCCATTTTACTGCCGCAATGTATAGCAAAACAATAATGGCAAATTGTACAACCAATGCACCAAACCAGCCAAATATGTCTGGCAAGAATATCTTAGGTGCATTTTCGTTAAACGAGCCCCAAAACGCGCCCATGTCGTGTGCGCCCCATAAAGAGCCGCCTACAAAGAATACAAGAGAGAGCATCTGCATTGTAAAGCCTTCGCCCACACGCATTACCGTGCCAGAGGCGCACCCGCCTGCAATAACCATGCCCACACCAAACATTACAGCGCCTATTAAAAGCGGAACGCCTATAGGTGCAACGCTAAGCATGTCCAGGCTTTCCGCTCCGCTTAGGTTTGCGCCAAGCTTTATGGCAAAAAATCCTATGCTGCCAATCGACAGTGCCACCAGCACAGCTCTTGTAACAGAGGTACTTCCGGTTATACAGGGGTCACGAAATGCCGCAGTAAAACAAAAACGTGAACGCTGCAAAATATAACCAAAAATAATACCGAAAGCCCAATAGATTGGAAGTTTAACACTACTTCCCGATAGGTAGAATCCGAAAGCCACAATTGCAATAAGCAGAATAATTGCAAAGGGAATCTGGCTTTTTTTTGGTTTCCTTGGTGTTCTAGAGCGTTTGATGGATTGAACCTGCTCTGCTTGATTTACCTCCGGAATGATAACCGCCCCCTTTATGTTTGAGATTGTTAATATTTTATCATGAGAAACCTAAAACAGGTTAACAGAGTTTTTTATGGGATATAAGAAAATCTGATGACATCAAATACGATTTGTGTTATAGTGAGCGTGGCAATAGTGAATCGCGGCGATTTTGTGCAAAAGGGGAGAGCTTGAGTGAACATAACACATGTAATATCTTATATTGAAACAATAAAGCTTGGTAGCATATCTGCTGCTGCCAAAAGGTGCAATTTAAGCCAATCTGCAATGAGCCAGCAGATAAAATCGCTGGAAAAAAGCTTGAATGCACAGCTTATCGAAAGAAGCTATAAAGGTATTGTACCAACGCAAGCAGGTAAAATAGCATACACGCATTTTCTCACCATTTTAGACTCTTGTAACAATATCTATCAAGATATCGACAAATTAAACACCAACTCCGAAACCATAAAAGTGATATCCACGTCATATGCATGCGCCTATGCATTGCCCTGCACATTCTATCATTTTAAAAATAAATATCCCAACTACCCATTGGAAGTTGAAACCGCCCAAAGTGATACTATAGAGGAAAGAATATTAAAGGGCCAAGGAGACATTGGCATTACTATTGGCAAAACAAACGACAAGAGAATACAGTGCCAAAAGGTTTTCACCGATGAATTTTTTCTAGTTTGCAATTATTCGTACGACATGCCCGATAGCATAAATATAGACAGCATATATAACTACCCGTTTGTTATGCTAACTAAAAATCATCGCACCCAAAGAATTTTAACCAAGCAATTGCTGGATAATGGGGTGTTGTATGATAAGCTTAACATACTGTATTTGATAGACACTGCTGAGGCCATGAAGCTTTCGGTTATAAATGGATTTGGTATTGCATTTTTACCATATATGGCAATAAAAAAGGAGCTGTATCATAAACAACTCCGGGTGGTAAAATGTGAGGGCTTAAAGCTGGAAAATAGCTATTACTCTATAAAACAACGCAGCGAAAGCGATTTGTGTGTTGGCAAAGACAAGGTTATTCAATACCTCGAAAAAATAACAAAGCAAACTATTTGCTAACAACTATCTCCCAAACGCCGTTGATTACCTCGGTTGGATTACAATTTAGCTTATGCTTTTTGCAAAAATCTGAAACAGAAGATAGTGTGCAGCTATGGTCGGTTACCAGCATGAAAGTTTCGCCGTTTTTTATTTGGTCTAGCTTTTTTTGAATTTTTATAATGGGTATAGGGCAGGCTTCGCCTAAGCAGTCAATTTTTACTAGGTCTTCATTGTCATGGGTAAACATGGTTGTATACCTCCTAAGCATATGGTGTTTAAATATAGTAATGCTTTATGCGCTAGCGCTTGTGGTAATAAAAATGCAAATACAGCGAACAGATTAATTGTATCAAATATTAGTAAGTAGCTCAAGAACTGCCTTAATAACCAAGTAAGGTGGGTATTTTATAGATATATCAAAATACCCAAAACTCCTTTTAAACCACAAGGCTTAAAAGGAGTTTTTGTGTAATTAAATGCATGATATAAGCTGTAAAGCACATGTATTTAAAACATGCCACAGTATATTTTAAAGAGTATATATTATGTTGTGATTTTTTTAGAGGCCGCATTTTGCCGAATTCTTCTTACCATCAATAAAACGATTCCCAGCGTTATAAGGTCTGCAAATGGTGCCACCAGCCAAACCCCGGTTACCTCAAGAAAATAAGGCAAAATGGTGATGCCTACAAGTATGAAAATTAACCCCCGGCTTGCAGAAACCACAATGGATTTAAAAGCATCGCCTATAGCGGTAAAGTAGGAAGAGGCCAATATGTTAATCCCACAAAGGAAAAACATAGTGCCATAAAGCTTTGCTCCGGAATAGGTAAGGGCAACAAGCGCCGCATCGCCATCGGCAAACATGCCGATAAGTGGCTCGCCAAAAAAGAAAATAACAATGTAGGTAATAGCTCCGATGGCAAAATTGCATATTAAGGCAATGCTTACGGCATCTCTCACACGTTTTGTAAATTTAGCCCCATAATTATAGCTGATGATAGGGCTTACGCCATCTACAACACCAAAAATAACCGAGTTGGAAAGCTGGGCAATATAGCAAATAATAGTAAAAGCCGCCACGCCACTTTCGCCGTAGTAGTGCATAAAAGTCAGGTTGAATACCCAGGTAGTTACCGCAGTTGCGGCCGAGGTTACCCCTTCCGACGAGCCATTGTAGGTAAGGCTTACTAAATCTTTCCAGTTAAATGTTCCCTCATATATATTAACAACGGTGCTTTTTAAAATAAAAGGCAGTGCATTTACCGCAACCCCGCAAATATGCGCAATTCCGCTGGCAAGCGCCGCGCCGCGAATACCCATACTTAGCTCTACTATGAATATGTAAGTTAAGGTAACATTTACCACAATGCTAACAATAGTGCCAATAACAAATAGATGGGGTTTTCCAATCAAGCGGTTAACAAAAGAACTTAAAAAGTACAGAAATGAAAAAGGAGTAAATAGGCAGATAGTTTTAATGTAGGTAGTGCTTCCATCTAGCAGAATATCGTTCGCACCTAAAAGCTCGGCAATATTCTCGCCAAACAATAAAGAGACAAACAGTATAAAAACTCCGCTAAAAAGCAACGCTAAAAAAGCGGTGCGGAATATGGTTTTTGCTTTGGTGTAGTCGCTTGCCCCTAAAGTGCGGCCAAGAAATGCGGTGGCACCTATGCTTAGCATCAAGCCAATAGCCGAAACACTCTGCATGTAGGGTAGCGCTATGTTAACACTTGCCATAGCATTACTACCCACATAATTGCCTAAAAACACCCCGCCAATAATACTCTGCACCCCCACAACAACCATTGCTATCATGGAGGGGATGACGATTATAAAAAACAATTTAGATATTTTCTCTGCACCAAGTTGGTTTTCTTTCATTAAACAGAACCTCTATTTTTCGGCTAGGCTATTAATACGTAGCGGTAGCACTATGGTGATTAATATATCCCGTTGTAGGGCACGAATTAGTAGAAAAGCTTTGTAAAAAAGTAAAGCGCATGAGTCGGTCATGGCAATGCGATGTTTTTTGCATACAAGTTGGAATGGTAATAGTATCATCCACAGGATTTATTAAGCAAAAAAATGACACCAACCCCAACTGCAGGGATGGTATCACGATGAGTTGCTTA
>CAYJEW010000065.1:0-8121 GCA_964369525.1 uncultured Oscillospiraceae bacterium
TGTCCAGTTGCTAAGGTTACCAACGCCTACGGTATCTATATGGCCGTCAAACGCAATAAGGGTGGGGCCGCTGCCAATCCAGCCCAGCAGGTTACCCATAGGGTCTATCTCAACCTTGTCAAACCCAAGCGCTCGCATCTCTGCGGCGGCGCATTCCACCTTGCCTTTTTCGCCGGTGCTCTCGCCGGGTATTTTAACCATAGCACGTAAAAAACGTGTCATATCGCTGCGGTAACCCTCGGCTGCTGCATTAATTGCTGTAAAATCCATTTGCCTCACCTCTTAATTTATTTTAAATTCGCTATAAGTTCGCATGTTTAGATTTTATTTTGGTAGTAACTCTGCAATGCCTCAAGCTGTTCTTGCGTGTCTACATCGGCCAAAGTATATGGGGAGGAAACCTCTATGCACTGCACCTTTTCGGCATGGTGTTTTTTTATAATGCGTGGCGCCACACCGTGGGGTAGCGCTAAAAAATCCTGCCTAAAATCTGCCGAAAACACTGCGGGGTGCGATTGCTGCCCGCCATAGCAAGGCACGGTGATATGCCCCGGCTTTTGGGCATGTAGCATGGTGTGTATTAGCTCTTTTGTAAGCAGAGGCTGGTCGCAGCTAAAGAACATGTAATGCTCGGCATTGCTGTGTTGCACCCCAAGTTTTGCGCTGTTGCCCACGTCAAAATGGGCGTTTGGGTTGTGTATTAGCTCAACAGGATACTGCGCGGCTAGCTGCTTTACTTCGTCGCTGGCCCATACAAACAATACGCGGCCAAACACCGACATGCCACATAACAATTTTAGTGTATGGCTTGCCAACGGTTGGCCGCAAAAAGGGTATAGTAATTTGTTATTATGGCCAAAGCGGCGAGAGAACCCCGAGGCAAGTACTATGGCGTCTACACACAAGCGGCCGTCTGCGCAGCTCATCGCTTTTTCTTCTGCAGGCGGTTATGCAGGTGGAAGTACGCTTCCAATACACCGCCGGCAACACTGCGAGAGCGGTCTGAAATTTGAGTGGGGTCAATATCGGTAATAGGGTCAATATCGGCCACCCGTATGCCGGCAGGCACAAATAGGCCTGGGTGCAGTGTGCCGCGCAAAATACCGGTGAAAGGGGCTTTAATAAATGTTTGGTCTACTATAAGCACGGCTTCGCCCTTATGCACCACATCTCCAATGTTTTTTATGGCTCTCAGTACTCCATCCACTGGCGAAAAAAGTGTTTGTGGGTTGCGGTCTGTATCAGGCTGATCATCGGTAGATGGCGCCACAAACGCGCCACCCTGCAAAATCATGCGTCCCATACCTTTAAGTGGGGTGGTTTCCACCACGGCATGCACCTGTGTGGGGGCTGTGTAGCCGGGGCCCAGCGCTATGGTGATAGGCGCCATATCTATGCGCATGTCCGATGTATCCGGCGCCATGGTGGCATCTATAACAGCGTATGGGCCAAGCTGCTCAATGGCAGCACCCTCAGGGTCTACAATAACAGGTATCTCGCCCTGCTTTTGTATCTCTTCCATATCGCGGTAGTTATCGGTAAGGCGAGATACCATTCCCTCAACAGTTGCTGTTTTGCTGTAAACAGCTTCGCTTAAGCAGGTAAGCCGACGTACGGCTGTGGGGTAGGGCCGCTCCAGCATAGCCACCCGCAGGCCGGAGTTGGTTAATTTTTGCACAACGCCTGTGGCAAGCTCTCCGGCGCCGCGCACTAAAATCAGCCGGCTTTTCGGCATAATAAGCGCCTCTCTTTCATGATTTACTAAAAAGTATGCCATGTAGTTTTTGCTATAAAATCGCACATAAATATATATTCATACTATATATTTATACCATATGGCAGTTAAATGGTAGTTAAAAATGGCATACTTTTAGCATACCTTTTTTCGGTGAATTTCGCAAGGGAAAAGGCAAATAAAACTACGTTTTTTTGCACTGCTGTATCAAAAACCATAAAGCGATAGCGGCGGGTATAAAATATGGGCGTATGGTGATAATAACCAGTTTTTTTCACCTGCCTTTCAGCACAACGACAAAACACACAAAAACAATATACATTCGTCAATATTCGGCAATTTTTTCACAGTTGGGAGTGTACATTGATAGCGAAAAAATATAGCGTCGTATCTTTTGATATTACAGCAGGCGAATTTAACCTGCTTAATATATTTTTAAACAAAAAACCATAGCATATACAGCGAGAGGGGAGTAAAAAATTGAACTACCAAAAACAGCACAATGTGCCTAGCGACAACCTTAAGCTAACCAAAAAAAACACAAACCCATTTCCACCGTCATACTATGAAAATGAAAGGCGGGTAAAGGAAAAACTTGCAAAGGTAAAAAACCCATATAGCGACAAGCCCTACTCTATCTAATATTTAACAATGCATACGCACAAAAAAACAGCACCCTCTGCTATCTAGCAGAGGGTGCTGTTTTAATAAATTATGGTAGATTTTTCAGGTCGGCATCAATAGCATCCAGAAGTTCTGGTTTCATGCCAACAGCAGCTGCCTGAGGAAGCGCAGATACAGCGCGCAATGTCATGCCGTATGCCATGGGGAGCATGGGGTTAGAGGTAACACCAGGAAGGTGTTTTTCTAATACTGCCTTGCAATCAGGATTGTCAACCAATTCTTTCACAGTTAAATCAACGCTAGCCATAAATAAATCCTCCCATACTATAATGTAATATATAGTGCTAAGAACATATGAATAGTATAGCTAATAAGTGTGAACAAATCGTGACAAGTGGAAAATTTTATCATTATTTAACAAAAAAATAAATCAAGTAACAGCAACATCCCTAAACTTGTCCACCAGTTGCGCAGTGGTAAGAGCAGCTTTTTCTTCGCCTGATATGTCGTAAGATATGCGCCCTTCGTCCATCATAACAAGTCTGTCGCCATACTTTAGGGCATCGCGCATGTTGTGGGTAACCATCAAGGTGGTAAGCTTGTGCTCGCGCACTAGCGCGTTGCTAAGGTGAAGCACCTTAGCCGCCGTTTTTGGGTCTAGCGCTGCGGTGTGTTCGTCTAGCAGTAGCACATCCGGACGCTGTAGCGTGGCCATAAGCAGCGTTAAAGCTTGGCGCTGGCCTCCGCTTAAAAGACCCACCTTCGCCCCCATGCGTCCCTCAAGCCCCAGCCCCAGCTGAGCCAAAGCTTTGCGGTAGCCCTCGCGTTCACTACGTGCAAGGCCTCGGCGCAGGGTGCGCTGGCACCCTCTACGAGCTGCAAGCGCCAGGTTTTCTTCAATGGTCATATTAGCGGCAGTGCCCTGCATAGGGTCTTGAAATACCCGCCCAACATACGAAGCACGCTTGTGCTCGGCTAGCGAGGTTACATCCTTGCCGCCTATTAAAATTTTGCCGCCATCCACAGGGAACATCCCGCCAACAGCATTAAGTATCGTAGATTTACCACCGCCGTTGCTGCCTATTACAATCACAAACTCGCCACTTGCAAGAGAAAGGTTAACCCCTTTTAGTGCACGGGTTTCGTTGGCCGTGCCCACATTAAAGCTTTTGCTAATATTTTCAATGCGTAGCATGGGCTAGCCCTCCTTTTTTACAGCGGGTTTATTTTTTGTAAACCGTGCCTTAATGTGTGGCAGATATAGCGCCGCCGCCACAGTTATGGCGGTGAAAAGCTTCAGGTCGGTAGCGGGCATGCCGGCTTCTATAACCAGCGCAATAATAATGCGGTAGATAATTGCGCCCAGTATAACAGCAATAAGATTACGCAAAAGCTTGCCATTACCAAACAAAACTTCGCCAATTATTAAAGACGCAAGCCCTATAACAATAGCGCCCTGGCCCATACCCACATCGGCAAAGCCTTGATACTGAGCAATTAATCCACCCGCAAGACCAACCAGCGCATTCGACAGCGCAAGGCCTATCAGCTTTGCGTTGTCGGTGTTAATACCTTGTGCCAGCGCCATTTTTGGGTTGCTACCGGTAGAGCGTATGCCAAAGCCAATCTCTGTACCCAAAAACCAAAAAACAGCCGCTACAACAAGCGCAACAATCACAACGCCAAGTATGATGGTAGATGGGTTTTTATCTATGCCCATATCCATTATACGGCTAAGAAATGTTGGCTCTCGTAGCAGCGATATGTTGGAGGTGTTTTGCATAACCCGAATATTTATCGAGTATAGCGCTATCATAGTTAAAATTCCGCTTAAAAGCGCCGGAATTTTCAGCTTTGTGTGTAATAGGCCTGTAACAAGCCCTGCGGCCGCCCCTGCAAGCGGCGCCGCTAGTGTGGCTACAATAGGGCTACCACCCATGCTAATAATAACCGATGAAACGCTGGCGCCAAGCACAATAGTGCCCTCCACCGAAAGGTCGGCAATGTCGAGCACTCTGTAGGTAAGGTATACCCCCAGAGTAACAATGCCCCATAAAAGCCCCAGCGCCACAGCGCCGGTCATAATGTTTACCATAAATACTCTCACTCCAACATGGATAAAATGCTATCAAGCAGATAAAACTTTACTTTAATAAAAGCGGGGTGCCCTTGTGGTCGCACTTAAGCGACCACAAGGGCAGAACATAACAAATTCAAAAGAAAATTTAAGCTGCGTCTTCCGGCTCTACAACTGCGTCGGTGTACTGCTCGGGAATGGTGAAGCCCATATCAGCGGCTGTGAGGCCGTTGATGGTAACCTCGTCGCTGGAATCTGCAAATTGGATAGGCATTGTAGAGATGTCTGCGCCGTTTAACACTTCAATTGCCATAAGGCCGGTTTTGTAGCCAAGGTCAAAGTAGTTGATGCCCATGGTAGCAAGGCCGCCGCCCAGCACCATGTTGCTCTCGCCGCAGATGGTGGGTATGCCGGCTTCTACAGCAACGCCGGATACGGTTGCCATAGCGGCTGCTATGGTGTTGTCGGTAGGAATGTAGATGGCATCGCAACGTGTAACAAGGCTTTGCGTAGCCTGCTGTACGTCGTTAACGTTGGTAACGGTAATCTCTTCCCAAGCAAGACCAAGCGACTCAATATGTTCTTTAGCAATGTTAATCTGCAACACGCTGTTGTCTTCGCTGGAGTTGTAAAGCAGACCAACGGTTTGTACCTCGGGCACAAGCTCTACCAAAAGGTCTATCTGCGCGGCCACAGGGTTCATATCAGATGTGCCGCTTATGTTGCCGCCGGGTGCGTCGTCGCTGTCAATAAGGCCTGCTGTGGTGTAGCTGGTAACAGCGGTAGCCAAAATGGGTATCTCGGTAGTTTTAGCTGCTATAGCCTGTGCCGAGTCGGTAGCAATGGCCAAAACAAGGTCTTTTTCTTGGCTTACAAACCTGTCAGAAATGGTAGAAAGGTTGTTTGTATCGCCCTGTGCGTTTTGAAAATCGAGTTCGATGTTTTCGCCGTCTACAAAGCCATTATCGGCAAGGGCTGCCACAAAACCCTCATAAGCTGCATCTAGTGCGGGGTGCTCGATAATTTGAATAATGCCAATGGTTTGCATCTCGCCGCTGGGCATTGCACTGGCAGAGCCGCTTGCAGGTGCTGCAGACGATGCTGCGGCAGAGCTTGCGGGTGATGTGCAGCCGGCCAACAGGCCAAGCACGGCAAGGATAGACAAAAGAACGGTTACAATGCGTTTTACGTTTTTCATGGTTTCCTCCTAACCAATGTTGAAAAGCAGTGTTGGCTGCCTTAATGTGTGTTTTATTTTTAAGAAACAAAAAAACGCCCTCCGGCTAAAAGCCAGAGGACGAGAATGCTCCCGTGTTACCACCTCAGTTTATCAATGCCTCACAGCATCGACCTTAGCGGGTGTCCAACAACACCCTATCATTTTAACGCGTGAATAGCGGCACCGCTTTACTCGGCCAAAGACCTTTCTTCGGGCAGCTCGGAAGATGTAAGTTCACTATACGTATCCATGCCCCTCGCACCACCGGGAACTCTCTGTATGGTTCTAACGCATAGCTACTGATGCCTTCGTCAAAGCTATTGTTATGAATTATACACCACCAAAACAATATGTCAAGGAAAAAATATTTTAATAATGCGCATTGATATAAAGTTGGGCAATGTGCCAAAAAAAGCAAAAGGGCAAGCTTGCGTAAAGTGAAAAACAATGATAATACGCAGTTAATATGCAAAATCGCATGGCGAATAAATAAAATAAACCTGTAAAAAGCAAACTAAAAAATTACACAATACCCTAAAATGTGTAACTATTCGACAAAAAACGACACGCATAAAATCAAAAGATATGCATAATGATAAAAGAAATGTAACCTTGCATATTTAACACCAAATACGAAAGAAAACCCGCCTATAAACCACTGACAAAGGTTACGCAGTATTGTGAAGGGGGATACATAAATTTGATTATTGAGACTAAACTCAATTTTGATATCACTTCACCGCAAGATATACAACGATACAAAACTGCAAGCGAAAAGATGGAAAAAGCCTCAAAACAGGTGGCTCGCCCGACGGTAATGTTTGACCACCCAGACTATCTAAACCAGTATTTAGCCATGATCAGCATTGAGCTAAAGCTGTATGCTGATTTTTTAGACGAAGCATTTGGGCAAGGTACAGCGCAAAGCCTGCTTGGCGAAAATCCAAGCATACTGAAAGCAGCAGAGGTGAACGCCCGCCTTGCCATCGCTCTGCAAAATCAAATAAAAATGCTAGAAATTTGGTACTTATAAAATAGCAAAATATAAGGCATAGCCTTTACTGCGCATGTGACGGCGCTTGTTTATCAAGCGAGTGTAAAACCCATTTTGCCGTTTTGCGCACCTCTTCGTTTTCGTCTTCCAGTGCCAATGTTATAGCGCTGAGGTATTCGGGGTGGTAGTTGTTATGCATAGCGTTTAGGGCGTTTGTTTTGTATTTCCACAGCTTGGTGACTGGTATGTACCATAGCTTGGGTTGCACAACATCCCTTAAAAAATCATACTCAGCCGTTACAATCTGCGATAGGGTAAGGCTTTCGCAGATCTCTGCCAATAGTGGGAAATCCTCGTTTTCCTGCCATGCGCCTTTGTTAAACGGGCATACGTCTTGACATACATCACAGCCAAAAATCCAGTTGCCAATTCCTTTGCTGTAGGGGCTCTCGGTGTAGTCGGGGTCGTTAAATGTGGTAAGGCAGGAAACGCAACTGTTGCGGTGCATCTCAAACGGTGCAGAAAGCGATTTTGTAGGGCAGGAGTTTATACAAATGCGGCAGTTTGTAGGGCAGGGTCGAATATCATTTTGCAGTATATGCTCAAGAGAGGCGTCCACCAAAAATGCCTCAAGAATTACCCACGAGCCTCTGTCGGTATAAAAGAAATTGTTTTGCCTAATAGTGCCAATACCTGCCTGCATGGCGGCCCAGCGCAGCGAAGTAACCGCAAAGTCACGCTCGGTAGCAAGCTGCATACCGTTGTCTTTTAGATACTTTTCAAAGGCAAGGCTGCGTGTATTTTCGTTGGCGTTTTTATCCCTGCGGCTGTCGGTAAGGTAAAACTTACCTATGCGCCCCTTCACTGTATCGGGAATTTTATAGTTGCCATACCACGAGGCACAGATAATTACAGACTTTGCCCACGGGTACTTCACCTCTGGCTTAGCAAACCCGTATAAAAATTGCGATTTCTCACTTATGTCGGGAAACCTTGCAATCCTCTCGTCCACCTTGTCTGCAAAGCCGTGCATTGCAGACACATCAACAATGCCACACTTGTCATACCCAAGGGCCAACGCATGGTTTACTACTTCTGTTGCAGTAATCATTTTCATACACTCCTAACAAATATATCCTTATAAGCATATAAAAATCCGTTGGCATAAAGCTGCACCAACGGATTAACAGCCTTGCCAAAGCCATATAGTCCGAACTACGCCTACCACTTCAAATTTTTGCAGTATGTGGCGCTATCCTCAGTCGCAATACAGCAAGTATTACTTCTTCGTCTGCCTTATCTACCACAAAAATTTGTGAGTGGTAGGTTCTGTGAATTTTTTATACCGCCAAAAGTTCTAAAACAAGAAAGTGTGGCGCAGTAAGGCTTTCGCCTTGCGGGGATGCACTGACGCAGTTTTTGGGCTTTTGGCTAAATAAAAAACGAGTTCGGATTATATGGATTTGGCTTAA
>CAYJEW010000066.1:0-8032 GCA_964369525.1 uncultured Oscillospiraceae bacterium
CTACCGACTCTGCCTGTGGTTCTACTACGGCAGTCTGTGCCTCTTGCTCAAACTCCACCTCTGGCTGCTCTACTTGTTGCAGCTGTGGTGGTTCTATATCAGCCTGCGGCTGTACTGCAAAACCTACTTGTGGCTCAGTTTCAAATGCAGCTTGTGGCTCTGCTACCGCTTGCTCGCCTTGCTCTGCAAGCATCTCAAACAATGGCGCTACCGACTCTGCCTGTGGTTCTACTACGGCAGTCTGTGCCTCTTGCTCAAACTCAACCTGTAGTTGCTCTACTTGTTGCAATTGCGGTGGTGCAATATCTTCCTGTGTCTGTAGCTCAATATCATCCTGTTGCGGCACATTATGCAGCATCAAAACAGGTTCGGCATCCATCTGCTGTGCCAAGCTGTATTCTGCGCCCGCTCCGGTTTCAGCCGCAGTTGCATTTTGTAGCATATGCGGCTGTTCAACCGATTGCAGCCATTCATTAGCGGCTCTGTTGTCTCTTTCGGCGCCAAGCTGATAGCCAAAAAGCTCGCTCTCCATGATACGGCGTGCAGACATTCTTTTTGCAGCGGAAACCTGCATAGGCATGGCCTCCATCGCACACATCAAAAACAGCGGCAACAGACATACCAGCTCTGCCGCATTGCCCGGCCACACCAACATGAAAATAACCACACCAAACATTGCTAGGCGCAGGAACGTAAGCGCATCATTTTTACGAATAACCGCTTTTATTGCCGCTACAAGACAAAAAACCAGCATCGCCATTTCCATGGCAAATGTTAAATATGCCACATAACCAAACGCCTGTACCTGTGGCAACACAAAGTTATGTAGCGAGCTTTGCTGCACGGGTGTTTGCCCAAGGCCTGCGGGTGCGCCATAGGTTCCGTCGCCAAAAATGTATGCCAGCTTTTGCGCAAGATGCTGTAGGATTCCCAGTGGCCCCATCTCTGCGGCCAAAGTGGTAAGTTCTTGATCCACCATAGCTTGACGCGCCTGCGCGCCTCCTGCCTCCCAAAGAGCATCATACAGCTGTAGGTCTACTCCGCTACTATCCGCCAGCCCCAGCCATACCCAGCTTGTCAGAGGAAATACGTCTTCTGTTGTATATGCAGGCATAAAAGAACTGTAGCGAATAAGCATGGCTCCGCCAAAAAACAGGCCAACTATTATCAGCAACCCTAAAAAGAGTGCGATTAGCCTTTTTTTGCCAACCAGCAGTATTAAAAGGTCTATTGCTATTGCACCCCATACAAGCAGTACCGTAAATTTAATAAGCGCCCCAAGGCCTATCAACGCAGATACTGCGCAAAAAAGACCTATAAAGGCGCCTGTGCGGCCACTGCGCCATTTAGAGCGCGCTATCAGCCACAACAAAACAGCCGCCGCCACAATGGGCATGGCAAGCGTATAAGAATATAAAATAGGTACATACAGTAAAAACGGTGCGGTAAACAAGCATGCCACAAGCAGGCTTACTGCCCTGCTTTGTCCAAACAAGCGGCGAGCCGAAAAATACATTAATATTATCGCACTATCCAGTGCAAGCATATTTAGTATCATCGACGGCAATATGAAGTCGGTAATACCAAACATGCTCATCAGCGAAAAGTATCCCTGCAAAAGCATATAAGTGCCGGTTTGCATTGGATGATGCAAAAGATAGGCGTCGGGCTGGGTGCCACTATTTACAAACGCCTGAGCATATTGATACACCATGCTAAATTCATCCATGCCGCTTGGTACTACACGCAACATCCAGCCCAATACGCCTTGCAGCGCTATTATTAGCGCCATTATGCCTATCACGCAAATCGCTTCGGTACGCTTGCTTGATATTTTTATTCTGGCAGCTAACAACGAAAAAAGGTATACCACTAGCGTGCCACCAACCGCGGCCGCCAGTAGCCAATACCAACGGAATATATAGTTGACCGAGGGATTGCTTATAATAGCCAGCACAATAATGCCGGCAAACAGCACCGCAAAAGCAACATTAAACACACGGTATAGCACAGATGTTCTAAGTTGCTGCTGACCGTGAGTATTGTCCATTAGTATACACCCCGCTTATTTTGCTAAAGCAAGCTACATGTGCCACCATTTGGTGGCAACATGCAACTTATTTTTTAAATTTGCTATTATATAGGCGCATATTCATCGGCCTCAAGCATCTCTTCTACCTCCGGAATGCCTGTGCCTGCGGGAATTAGCTTGCCAATAATAACATTTTCTTTCAAGCCGAGCAGTGGGTCGGTTTTGCCTTTGATGGCCGCGTCGGTTAGCACACGTGTGGTCTCTTGGAAGCTGGCCGCGCTAAGGAAGCTATCGGTAGCCAGCGACGCTTTGGTAATACCAAGCAGTATCGGCGAGTATGTAGCCGGTTGCAGGCCTTCCTCGCCCGCCTCGGTGCGCTTTGCCATATCGGCATTTATGCGCTCTACTTCATTGCGCTCGATGTTGTTGCCGCTTAGGAAGTGGGTTGTGCCTGCGTCTTCAATGCGTACTTTGCGCATCATCTGGCGAATAATAACCTCTATGTGCTTGTCGTTGATATCAACACCCTGTTGGCGGTACACGCTTTGTACCTCTTGGATAAGGTAATTCTCTACAGCGGTAACGCCTTTGATAGCTAGGATATCGTGTGGATATGCATGCCCTTCGGTAAGCATATCGCCCTGCTCCAGCGTGTCGCCTTCGTGCACACGTATGCGCTGACCAAAAGGTATCAGATAGCTTTTTTCTACAGGCGCTTCGTTCTCATCTTGGCCTGTAACTACCACATGGCGGTTCTTTTTGCTGTCGTCGATATGCACAGTACCCGCTATCTCAGACATAATTGCCAATGTTTTGGGCCTACGTGCTTCAAACAGCTCTTCAACGTGCGGTAGACCCTGGGTAATATCCTCTGCCGATGCAATACCACCGGTGTGGAAGGTACGCATGGTTAGCTGAGTACCGGGCTCGCCTATACTTTGAGCCGCAATAATACCCACAGCCTCGCCAAGACCTACCGGTTGGCCATTGGCCAGGTTTGCGCCGTAGCACTTAGCGCAGCAGCCCTGCTCTGCCTTACATGCAAGCACGCTGCGTAGCTCTACCTTTGTAATGCCCGCATTTACAATAAGGGCTGCGTCGGCTTCGTTCATCATAGTGTCGCTACGTACAAGCACTTTGCCTGTTTCAGGGTGTGCAACATTGCGCACAACATAGCGGCCCACCAAACGCTCGGCCAACGGCTCTATAACTGCATTACCATCGCCCAAAATGTCGCTTACCATAATGCCTTCGGTGCTGCCGCAGTCTTCTTCGCGCACAATTACATCCTGCGATACGTCAACAAGGCGGCGGGTCAAATAGCCCGATTCCGCGGTACGAAGCGCCGTATCTGCAAGGCCCTTACGCGCACCACGCGAGGCGATAAAGTACTCCAGAATATTAAGCCCTTCTCGGTAGTTGGAACGAATAGGAATCTCAATAGTTTTACCCGATGTGTTAGCAATAAGCCCACGCATACCGGCCAGCTGCCTAATCTGCTGCATGCTACCACGAGCGCCGGAGTCGGCCATCATGTAAATTGGGTTTCGGGTATCTAGGTTTTCTTCCAGCGCGGCCGAAACCTCGCTGGTGGTCTCTTCCCAAACAAGCAGTATACTCTTTAGGCGCTCTTCGTTGGATATAAGGCCTTTATTGTACTGCTTTTCAATCTTAAGTACCTGCTCTTCGGCTAGGTCAATAAGCTCTTTTTTCCTAGGAGGAATAACAGCGTCGCTAACAGCAACCGTAAGGCCCGACAATGTGGAGTACTTAAAGCCCAGCGCTTTTATGCGGTCTAGCATAAGCGATGTGGTTTCGGTGCCGTGGTTTTGAATGCTACGCTCGATAATCTCGCCCAGCTTTTTCTTGTTAACCAAAAACTCAATTTCCAGGTTAAACGCTTGCTCTGGGTCATCACGGTCCACATAACCAAGGTCTTGCGGTATGGGCTCGTTAAACAAAATGCGGCCTGCTGTAGTATCCACCAGCTTGTACTGCATTTTATTGTCAATTTCAATGCTTCGGCGCACCTTAACTTTGCTATGCAGCGTAATAGCACCTTCGTGATATGCCATAACCGCCTCGTTTTCGCTACCAAATACCTTGCCCTCGCCTTTCGCTCCCTCGGCGGCAATTGTTAGGTAGTAGCTGCCTAGCACCATATCCTGTGTAGGCACAGTAACAGGCTTACCATCGCTTGGTTTTAGCAGGTTTTTGCTGGCCAGCATCAGCCTGCGTGCCTCGCGCTGTGCCTCATCACTTAGCGGCACGTGCACCGCCATCTGGTCGCCGTCAAAGTCGGCGTTGTATGCGGTACAAACAAGAGGATGTAACTTAAGCGCACGCCCCTCTACCAGCACCGGCTCAAACGCTTGAATACCAAGACGGTGAAGTGTAGGTGCACGGTTTAGTAGCACTGCATGGTCTTTAATAACGGTTTCAAGGCTATCCCACACCTCTGCGCGGATACGCTCTACCATTCTGCGTGCGCTTTTAATGTTGTTTGCAATGCCGTTTTCCACAAGGTCTTTCATAACAAACGGCTTAAACAGCTCCAGCGCCATCTCTTTTGGCAGGCCACACTGATACATTTTAAGTTCTGGCCCAACCACAATAACGCTACGTCCGGAATAATCCACACGTTTGCCAAGCAGGTTTTGGCGGAAACGGCCCTGCTTACCCTTAAGCATATCAGAAAGGCTCTTTAGCGGTCGGTTATTAGGCCCGGTTACAGGACGGCCACGACGGCCGTTGTCGATAAGAGCATCCACCGCCTCTTGCAGCATGCGTTTTTCGTTGCGCACAATAATATCTGGTGCGCCAAGCTCCAGCAGGCGCTTTAGGCGGTTGTTACGGTTGATAACCCTGCGGTACAAATCGTTCAAATCGCTGGTAGCAAAGCGGCCACCATCCAGCTGAACCATTGGGCGAATATCCGGTGGAATAACCGGTATAACGTTCATTATCATCCACTCAGGGCGGTTACCGCTATTGCGGAAAGCCTCTACCACCTCAAGGCGCTTTAGCAGGCGCAGCCTTTTTTGGCCGCCTGCCTCCACAAGCTCTTCACGTAATGTTACAGCCATTGTCTCAAGGTCTATTTTTGCCAGTAACTCTTGCACGGCCTCGGCGCCCATGCCTGCCGAAAATTCATCTTCATACCGCTCACGCATATCGCGGTATTCTTTTTCGCTAAGCAGCTGTTTTTCTTCCAGCGGTGTAAATCCAGGGTCGGTTACAATATACGCCGCAAAATACAGCACCTTCTCTAAAAGGCGCGGGCTTATGTCTAAAATTAGGCCAATACGACTTGGAATACCTTTAAAGTACCAAATATGGCTAACAGGTGCTGCAAGCTCTATGTGCCCCATTCTCTCGCGGCGCACCTTTGCGCGGGTAACCTCTACGCCGCAGCGTTCACAAACTTTTCCCTTATACCGTATACGCTTATACTTGCCGCAGTGACACTCCCAGTCCTTAGTGGGGCCAAAAATACGCTCGCAAAACAGGCCATCACGCTCGGGTTTAAGCGTGCGGTAGTTAATTGTTTCGGGCTTTTTAACCTCGCCGTAGCTCCAGTTTTTAATCTGGACAGGGGCAGCTAGACCAATGCGGATTGAATCAAATTCATAAAAATCCATCGAAGCTCCCTTTCTATCTTAAGGCCACAACCGGCCTTATGTATGGATTTATTTTCGCTTTACGTAGCTAATTTAACCAAAATGCTTTAAAGCTTACTCTATAACGTCGTCGTCTGCATCAACAAGCATGTCGTCGCTAAACAGTTCCTCAGCATCAAACTGCGCTTGCTCGTCTTTGCCAAACTCGGATGCTTCGTCACTCTGCACATCTTCAATAGAGTAATCGCCCGAAAGCTCTTCCTCCACAATAACATCTTTGCCTATTGCAAGCTCCGGCACATAGCCGTCGTCATCCTCAAAGTTTTGCTTTAGGTCAATCTCCATACCGTCGGCATCTTGCACAACCATATCAAGCCCAAGGCTTTGTAGCTCTTTAATAAGCACCCTAAAGCTCTCTGGAATACCTGCCTTTGGCACCTGCTGACCCTTAACAATTGCCTCGTATGTTTTCACACGGCCTACAACGTCATCACTCTTAACGGTGAGTATTTCTTGTAGCGTGTATGCAGCGCCGTAAGCTTCAAGCGCCCAAACCTCCATCTCACCAAAACGCTGGCCGCCAAACTGAGCTTTACCACCCAGTGGCTGCTGCGTAACAAGGCTGTACGGGCCGGTGCTACGGGCATGTATTTTGTCGTCTACAAGGTGATGTAGCTTCATGTAGTACATGTAGCCCACCGTAACCCTGTTGTCAAACCTCTCGCCGGTACGCCCGTCGTATACAATGCTTTTGCCGTCTTCATCAAGGTTTGCCTCGTTTAGGCAGTCGCGTATATCTTGCTCGTCTGCACCGTCAAAAACGGGACACATGATTTTCCAGCCAAGCGCTTTTGCGGCATAGCCAAGGTGAACTTCCAGCACCTGTCCAATGTTCATACGGCTGGGAACGCCCAGTGGGTTCAGCACAATATCAAGCGGCGTGCCATCGGCCAAAAACGGCATATCTTCCTGCGGAAGAATACGGCTTACAACACCCTTATTACCATGGCGTCCGGCCATCTTATCGCCCACGCTAATCTTACGCTTTTGAGCAATGTAGCAACGCACAACCTCGCGCACACACCGCTGCAGCTCGTCGCTATTTTCAGGGGTGAACACCTTCACGTCCACAATAATGCCGTACTCGCCGTGCGGTACCCTAAGCGAAGTATCACGCACTTCGCGCGCTTTTTCGCCAAAAATTGCTCTCAGTAGGCGTTCTTCTGGCGTAAGCTCGGTTTCGCCTTTAGGTGTTACCTTGCCCACAAGTATGTCGCCTGCGGTAACCTCGGCGCCTATGCGAATTATGCCGCGCTCGTCAAGGTCTTTCAGCGCATCTTCGCCAACGTTCGGGATATCACGGGTAATCTCTTCGGGCCCAAGTTTTGTCTCGCGAGCCTCCTGCTCGTACTCCTCAATATGAATAGATGTGTACACGTCGTCGCGCACAATCTTTTCGTTTATCAGTACGGCGTCCTCGTAGTTGTAACCCTCCCAGGTCATAAAGCCGATAAGGGCATTCTTACCCAGGGCAATTTCGCCTTGGCTTGTCGAGGGGCCATCGGCCAACACCTGTCCGGCGGTGACCTTTTCGCCCTTTTCGACTATGGGACGCTGATTTATACATGTGCCTTGGTTGGAGCGCATAAACTTGGTCAAATGGTAAGCTGTAGCCTCACCATGTGTGTTGCGCACCACAACCTTGTTGGCTGTGACCTGATCGACTTCGCCGTCCTCTTTGGAGAGCACCACGACACCCGAGTCAACAGCCGCCTTGTACTCCATACCTGTACCCACAACAGGGGCTTGAGGCACGAGAAGGGGCACAGCTTGACGTTGCATGTTCGAGCCCATGAGAGCACGGTTGGCGTCATCGTTTTCAAGGAAGGGGATCATCGAGGTGGCGACCGATACGACCATGCGGGGGGATACGTCCATGAAGTCCACCCTGTCACGGGCAACTTCCTGTATGGTATCACGGTGACGCACCGTCACACGCTCCTGCACAAAACGGCTTTCTTCATCGAGAGGGGCATTGGCCTGTGCCACAACAAATTCATCCTCTATATCGGCGGTCATGTACTGAACTTCGTCCAGCACACGCCCTGTTGACTTATCAATACGGCGGTAGGGCGCCTCAATAAATCCATATTCATTTATCCTTGCAAATGTAGCAAGGTAGGAGATAAGTCCGATGTTGGGTCCTTCCGGGGTCTCGATGGGACACATACGGCCGTAATGGCTGTAGTGAACGTCACGCACCTCAAAGCCTGCACGGTCACGGGAAAGACCGCCCGGGCCAAGAGCCGAAAGACGGCGTTTATGTGTAAGCTCGGCCAGTGGGTTTGTTTGATCCATGAACTGGGACAGCGGCGAGGAA
>CAYJEW010000067.1:0-7344 GCA_964369525.1 uncultured Oscillospiraceae bacterium
GCCGCACATTCAACCGACACAGAAGACAGCTATCTTTCCAACTATACCCCCACCAAAAAAACCACATTCAACATTGGGCGTGCGTTCAAAATAAAAGGTGAATGGCGCCTGCTGGACAACCCCGATATATTCCATGCGTACATGCCGGTAGACAGCCTGCTGAATTTATGCCGCAAAAAAGGTGTTACCGTTACTCAGTATTTAACGGCGCAGATAGCCTACGCTATCTACACAAACCAAGCCGGAGGGCATGCACCACGCCATCCGATAAATATATTTGTGCCGGTAAATCTGCGCAATCTTTTTGAATCCACCACCACCCTAAACTTTTTTTCAAACATTTACATATCCATGCCAATGCAGGGCGGTAGCTGGAGTTTTGAAGACGTTTTGGCCGAAACAAAGCGCCAGTTTGAAGAAAAGCTCACCCCGGAGGCCATGCTACAGCGCATAAGCTATACCGTAAGCAGCGAGTACAATCCATTTATCAGGGCAGTGCCATTACCGATAAAAAGTATTGTGCTGCGTGCAATATTTAAGCAGTCGGCAAAATCTAGCACCACGGTGTTTTCCAACATAGGGCCTATTGATTTGCCCGACATTTTTATGCCGTATGTGCAGGGGGCGGCGTTTATGCTAAGCTGCGTGCCACGCGAGCCATTTAAAACAGCGGTGTGCACCAGCAATGGCCTTGTTACTCTAACATTTACCTGCAAGATGGACGACGCAAAGCTACCAAAAGCAATTATCCGCCGCCTTGCAAACGAAGGGGTTCCTATTACGGTGCAAACGAATGGAGTTAGTGATGAAACATTGTGACAGTTGCCATGTTGATATTGCAGACCAAACCGCATTTTGCCCGCTTTGCGGCGATGTGCTTGTGGGGGCGCAAGCGTCGGATTTATTTGTGCCCAACAACCCCTACCCCAACCTTACCGAGGTTACACGCCAGTACAATCTTGTGTATCGCATACTGCTGTTTGCCTCGCTACTTGGGGGTAGTGTATCGGTTTTAGTAAATCTTTTGGTATCGGTTGAGATTTTGTGGAGCCTTATTGTGGTGGCGGCCCTTTTGTATTTATGGATTACCGTGCCGCCGCTACTGCGTAGAGGAGTAGACTATGCGCGGCATATTGTGCTGCAAACGGTGCTTACATCTTTTCTTGTTGCCGCACTGGACATTATTATTGGCTGGCGCGCCTGGAGCGTAAACTACGTTGTACCCGGATTGTTTTGCGCCGGCATAATAACCATTACCATTGTGGCTGCATTCAACTACACAAACCTTGCACAGTATGTGCTTTATCAGGTAATGCTGGGGGTTTTTGGGTTTATTCCGCTTTTGCTGTACCTGCTGGGAATATCCACCAGCTTTGTGGTTTCGCTAATTTCGGCGGCGCTGGCGCTGGCCAGCATTTTGCTCACGTTTATATTTGGCGACCGTTCGCTAAAAAGCGAATTCAAACGGCGATTCCATTTGTGATTTATTTTGCACCAGCACCACCTTAGCTTTTAACACACCCTTTGCAAGTTAAACACAAGCTTTACAAACTTTTGGGGTATTATATAGAAAAGCTAAGGAGGCTTAAGGATATGACTATTATAATCAATCTACTACTTGGAAGCGCTATGACATATATTTTTTACAGGCACATGAAGCAATTTCAGCCTGCTTTGGCTGCCCAAAGCAGGCAAGGTAGCGCGCATAGATAAAACCGCTTGGCGTGGATGATTTAAAAACGGAGATGTGATTTTTCACATCTCCGTTTTTTTGATTTTTACAGCAATAGCTACTGAAGCAATATTTGCAACGACTACAAGACCTATTAAGACCATCAAAGGAATACCCGTTATATTAGTTAGGATTTGGGATATGTCATCGGGATTTGCAGCGCTTAAGATAGGCCCACTTGCGCTTACAAGTACCACCGTTGCTATAAAAACAAAGCGGCCCTTCTCGCTGCCGAATTTAAAAAGCAACGGCAGGTTTATTGCAACAAAGATTAGCGCACCCACAACCGAAAAGCCAACTATTTGAAGCGTATTATAATCGCCGCCAATTTCAAACACTCTGCTAATTAGCCGCCCCAGCAGAGCCATCCCAGCCGTAGCAGCAACGCCTAAATAGCTAAGAAGATATTTGCTAAAAACAAGCTCGAATTTTGAATACGGCATCATTGCCGACAACTCGTTCCATTTAGAGCGCTCATCATACGCAATTGCTGTCATCGACAATGCCGCAGCTAACAAAATAGCAAAGCTAAGCATTGTTCCGCCTGTTGCAAGTGGTAAAAATAAAATTAGGAACAAGAATATTCGTAACTGTTTTGTGATTACCATAAAATCTTTTACTAATAAAGCTTTCATTTACCCCATCTCCTTTCCCATAAATAGGATAATATCTTCAAGGCTTGTATGCTCAAACTGGAATGATGAGTTTATTTTTTCTTTTTCAACCAGCACTTCATACCCAAACCCTGTTTTCTTTTTGCGTATAATCGCTTCTTTCGGCAGGTCTTCCAGCTGATTTTCCGGCAGCTTTACTATTCTGTAGCTCTGCATCAGGTGGTCTTTTTCTTCGGTTAAAACCAGCTCGCCATTACGAATAAACGTAATGTAGTCGCAGATTTTTTCAAGGTCGCTCACAATATGCGAAGAGAGCAAAACCGAGCAATTTTCATCCCTTGTAAAGTTATTGAAAACATTCAAAATTTCGTCTCGCACCGTTATGTCTAGCCCGCTTGTGGCTTCGTCTAGTATAAGCAGCTTTGCCGAATGAGAAAGCGCAACGCTTATTGCCAGCTTCATCTTCATTCCTCTTGAATAGTCTTTGAATTTTTGGTTGAGCGGAAGTGAGAATTTTTCTAAATAGACATTGTAGGTTTCTTCACTCCAGTTTTTGTATGTTTGCTGCATAATTGCGCTAATATTTTTTGCGGTAAGTAGCTCAGGAAAATACGCTTCGTCAAGCACAACGCCAACATCTTGCTTAACATCGATAAATTCTTTTGATAAATTAGATTTGCCCAAAACCATCACATCGCCACTATCTGCTTTAACAGCATTCATGATAAGCTTGATTATTGTACTTTTCCCTGCCCCGTTTTCGCCTACAAGCCCCATAATAGTACCGCTTGGCAGTGTGAAATTTATATTGTTCAGCTTAAAGTCCTTAAACGTTTTGGAAAGGTTTTTCACTTTTATGCTGTTCATCTTACTTCTCCTTTGAAATAATTTTAAACATCTCTATTACATCGTTTAAAGAAAGACTACACGAGGGCGCTATCTTTAATATTTCTTGCATATATTCTTCAATTTCTCTCAGGTTGGCCTCGCGCAAAATCTCTGTGTTTTTTGCTGCAACAAACGAGCCTTTGCCTAAAACCGAATAGATATACCCGTCTTTTTCAAGCTCGTCGTAGGCTCTTTTAGTTGTGATAACGCTAATTCTTAAATCTTTTGCGAGGTTGCGAATAGAGGGCAGCAACTCGCCCTCTTTTAGCTGCGAGGATATAATGGCAGACTTTATCTGCCGATAAATTTGCTCATAAATCGGCTCATTATTTGCATTGCTAATAATTATGTTCAATTTTTATCTCCTTGCAATAGTGTATATATACTATATATACACTATACACTTACTGCACGTCAATGTCAAGCGGCAAAAAAAACAAAACCATTAAGGCTAAGCTCGCCTTAATGGTTTTGTTTTTTAATATAAATTAATTTAATAGGTGGATTTCGCCTTTATCAGAACCTTACCTGCTCGGCCAGCCATGCGCTTACCTCGGCTATGGGCATGCGAACCTGCTCCATTGTATCACGTGTGCGAACCGTTACGCAGCCGTCTTCTTCTGAGTCGAAGTCGTATGTAATGCAGAACGGTGTACCCACCTCGTCTTGGCGGCGATAGCGCTTGCCAATAGAGCCTGCGTCGTCAAAGTCTATCATAAAGTCGCGCGCAAGCTCTGCGTGTAGCTTTTCGGCTGCGGGGCTTAGCTTTTTGCTTAGCGGCAGCACCGCTGCTTTATATGGTGCAAGGAAAGGGTGTAGGCGCATAACAACACGCTTGTCTTCCTTGCCTGAGGCATCGGTGAGCACCTCTTCGTCGTAGGCGTCTACCAAAAGGGCCAGCGCCATACGGTCGGCCCCGAGCGAGGGCTCTATAACATAAGGCACAAAATGCTCGCCGCTTTCGGGGTTAAAGTAGTCTTGGGTCTTGCCGCTATGCTCGTTATGGCGGCCAAGGTCGTAATCGGTGCGGTCGGCTATGCCCCAAAGCTCGCCCCAGCCAAACGGGAACAGATATTCAATATCGCAGGTGGCTTTGGAGTAAAACGAAAGCTCGTCTGCGCCATGGTCGCGAAAGCGTAGGTTCTCTTTGGTTATACCAAGGCTGTACAGCCAGTTTTGGCAAAACTCTTTCCAGTATGCAAACCACTCAAGGTCGGTGCCCGGCTCGCAGAAAAACTCGCACTCCATCTGCTCAAACTCACGGGTGCGGAATGTAAAATTGCCCGGGGTTATCTCGTTGCGGAACGCCTTGCCTATTTGGCACACGCCAAACGGAACTTTTTTGCGGGTGGTGCGCTGCACGGCCGCAAAGTTCGCAAATATGCCTTGAGCTGTTTCGGGGCGCAGGTATACTTCGTTTGCGCTGTCTTCGGTAACGCCCATAAATGTTTTAAACATCAGGTTGAATTTACGTATGCTTGTAAAATCTTTCTCATCGCAGTTTGGGCAGGCAATTTGGTTATCGGCGATGTACTGCTCCATATCCTGATTGCTCATGGCTGCGGGGGCGCCGCCGTGTTCTTCAATTAGCGTATCGGCACGAAAGCGTGACTTACAGCTGCGGCAGTCCATCAGCGGGTCGGAAAATCCGCCCACATGCCCTGTGGCTACCCATACCTGCGGGTTCATCAAAATTGCGCTGTCCAGCCCTACGTTGGTGGGGCTTTCTTGCACAAATTTTTTCCACCATGCACGTTTTACGTTGTTTTTAAACTCTACGCCAAGCGGGCCGTAGTCCCACGTGTTTGCAAGGCCACCGTATATCTCGCTGCCAGGAAATATGTAGCCGCGGTTTCGGCAAAGTGCGGTGATTGTATCCATAGTTTTTTCGCTGTTATTCATGTTTCCTCCTTGAGCAGTGGCTGTTAGGCTGTGCCGCCGCATATACATTACTGTACTATAGTAAATGTTGCAGGGTAAGGCTGTCAAGCGGTTGACTATATATATACTATGACTTATGATGATATATGAAAAAATTGAAAGAAGGATACTTTAAATGATAGAAAAAGTTTGTGCTGTGCCCGAAATTTGGAATATATATGTGCCGCTACCCAATAACCCCCTAAAAAACCTAAACTGCCGTGTAATAAAAAGCGGCGACCAAGCGATGGTGATAGACACCGGCTTTCGCCACCCTGACTGCGAAAAAGCTATATGTGACGGGCTTTCTGAGCTTGGGCTTAGCATAAGCGACACAAAGCTATTTCTTACCCATCTGCACTCTGACCACACCGGCCTTGTAGGGCTTTTTGCCGATGCTGGGTGTACCATTTACATGAACGAGACCGAGCACAACTATCTGCACGACGTACGAAGCTGGGGCAATATATCCGAGCGGTTTTTGATGTATGGGTTTACCGAGGATGAGGTGGAAGCACAGTTTAGCCGCAACCCCGCAATTGTTTATGCGCCGCAAGGGCGATTTGAGGTGCAGCCCGTGCAACACGGTACAACTGTTACTGTTGGCGATGTTTCTTTACTATGCATTGAAACGCCCGGCCACACACCGGGGCACACCTGCCTGTACATTCAAGAGCAACAAATTATGTTGCTGGGTGACCATGTGCTTTTTGACATCACCCCAAACATTACCGCATGGCCGCAGGTGGATAACTCCTTAAAAAATTATCTAGACAGCCTGGAGCTAATAAACAGCTACCCGATGAAAATTGCGCTGGCCGCCCACCGCAAAAGCGACATGGATGTGTATCAGCGCATAGCCGAGATACAAGAACACCACAAGGCAAGGCTGCAAAACACAGTGGATATTATAACACAGCACCCAAACCTTACCCCCTACGAGATAGCCTCGCACATGACCTGGAGCATGCGCGGCAAGCACTGGGGCGAGTTTCCTGTGCAGCAAAAGTATTTTGCTGTGGGCGAAACTGTGGCCCATTTAGACTACTTGGAAGCCGAGGGCGTAATTGCAAAAAAAATGGACGGGCAAACTATTTGCTACCTGCTGGCCTAATTTTTCATAATATATAAGTTTGGGTTGACTAAGAGCTATTGCTGTTATATAATAACTAAGCTGCCGTTTTTCGGCATCGGGGCGTAGCGCAGGTGGTAGCGCGCCTGCTTTGGGAGCAGGATGCCGCAGGTTCGAGTCCTGTCGCCCCGACCAGCGTAACGCTGGACCCAATTTATTTTGGGTTCAGTGTTATTTTTTATTCTTCGCATATATTTATTGGTTGTGAAAGCTTGTTCGGCTAGTTAGCACAAAAAATGGAGTAAACAGAATGAAAACATTTTTAGAGGGACAAAGCGGAGTAGGAAAAACAAGCTTAATATATGAAATCTGTACTGCGCTCAATTTAAATGCAGCAGGATTTGTGAGCGTAAAATTATATAATGCAGATGGCGAAAGCACCGGTTTTTGTATAGATAACTATAAAAACTACACTTTGAATTATGAAAATCAAAAGCCGAAAAATGATGACTTCACTTTTATAAAAGGCCTTCCGGGCGAAAGAAAAATATATCTATCAGCATTTAGCAATTATTTAAAAACTATAGATATTAATGAGAGTTTCGACATTTTTATTATGGATGAAATAGGCGGCATAGAGCTACTTGTTCCGGAGTTTAAAAATTACATGAAAAGCCTTTTAGAAAAAGATATTTTGATACTGGGAACGGTTAAAAGTAATCATAATTTAAAATATATGTATAAGCGCTGCTCCGAGTATATTAGTGAGGACATTGAAAAAATCGCAGCAGAGTTTAAAGGGTATCTAAACTTGAAATCGAAAATTTTGACAATAACCGAGGATAATAAAGAGGATATTAAAGCAAAAATCATAAATGATATAACTAAAAAGTTAAAGTAGCCTAACTATTAAATTTAATATTGCTTGCAGTAGGCAATAACATGCAAAAACGAATGTGCAAAACACCTTTTGCAACATAGAATACAGGCTTTGCCGTAAAAGGTGCGGAATGGGTATCAGCCCAGTAACGCCGCTACTTTTTGCGGCTTTTTTATATTATGCGTAGCATAATATAAACTGCAAGTTTGCTCGGTTGCCACGCAAGTGGCGAGAGCAA
>CAYJEW010000068.1:0-6916 GCA_964369525.1 uncultured Oscillospiraceae bacterium
GTCCATATCGGGGCCGCGGTGAACAATGCGGGCCAGCATGGGCGAGAGGATATTTAGTTTTTCATCGGGGCTGCGAGCATCGCAAAACCCTACATAACCGCACATAGCGTACCTCGTATTCTAAGTGGAATATTACAGCGCTACACCCTTGACCAAGAAAGGCCTATGGGTGTTTTGCCGCATGCAAGTATGGTGGATTCGGTTAAAACTTCCATACTGTCGATATATTGCTCGTCTAGCAGGCCGCTTTTTTTAAGCAGTGAAAGCTCTGTGCAGCCAAGAATAAGGCGCTGGCAACCTTGGGCAAAAAGGTTGTTTGCGGCATTAAAAAAAAGTTGCATATCGGGGGCGTCGCCGCTTTTAATGTTGCCATAGATTACCTGCATGATAGCTTTTTGGTCATTCGGGCATGGCACGGCACATTGCAGGCCACTTTTTTCGCAGGCAATTTGGTAGGTGTTGGTGCAGATGGTGCCGTCGGTGGCGAGGATGCCTACCTTTTCACAGCCTGTGGAGGCTACCTTTTGGGCGGTGAGCTCTACCATGTTTAGCACAGGGATGGGAATTACGCTGTGCAGGCGGGTGTAAAAATAGTGGGCGGTGTTGCAGGGAATTGCGATAACCTCGGCGCCAAAGGTGACAAGGCGTTTTGCCTCGCTTTCCATTACGGCAAAGGGGTCGGGCTTTGTGGAATCGAGAATATAAGCCGTGCGGTCGGGAGTTGTGGATTTGCTGGAGATGACCATGTCTATATGCTCTTGGTCGCAGGAGGCTTTGGTGTGGGCTATGACAAGCTCGTAAAAGTAGGCTGTGGCCATTGGGCCAAGGCCGCCCAGAATGCCAAGCACCTTGTTTTGTTGGTTGTTCATGGGCTTACCTCGCAGGTTTTGCACAGTAGGTTGCATATTTTTTGTGGTAGCGGCGGTAGTGCTCCCACAGGTACAGGCGGCGCAGGGGGTTTAAGCGAAGGTCGTAGCTGTAGCCGAGGGCGGTAGTGTCTTGGCCTGCTGTTGCTATGGCTTTGGCACGCTCTATTAGTTTTGTGTCGGCGGTGTACTGCCAAACAATGGAGTTTGGAATGGAGTGCCAGTAGGCCTCGCCTTTGAAGAAAATAGGCTCGCCTAAATCTTGGCCCAGCACCCTGTCTTTTACTAAAAACTCGGCAAGGTTTAGCCCTGCGCCTGTGACGTAGTAGTTGCTGCGGCCTTGGCGAAGGTTTATTTCGAACACCTTGTATTGGCCATCGCGGGTGTCGAATTTAATATCAAAGTTAGAAAAGCCTGTGTAGCTGATGGTTTCCAAAAAGTTTTTAATGGTTTGCATTAGCGGCTGGTTGTATTCGGTGAGGATGGCGGCGTGGTTGCCAACGGCTTTTGGGGTGTGTTCCTCCAAGAGAACGTTGCCGAGGCACATCATTTTTACAAGGCCGTTTTGGTCGCTGTAGGCTGTGAGCACGCGCATTTGGTCGTCGGCGCCCGGAATGGTGTCTTGTATAATAAGGCTATCGGGATAGCCAGAGGCGTAGATGGTGTTTATAATTTCGGTGGCCTGTGCAACATCTGCTGCAGTGTATACCTTTTGCATGCCGCTGAAGGGGTGCTTCCAGTAAAGAATGCTACTGCTGGGCTTTATGATTATGGGCCATGCGAAGGAAATGCTATCAAGTTTTGCGGCATCGGCCGCGGTGTGGACTATAAGCGTGGCGGGATATGGGATGGAAAACTCTTCGCAGTATCTATAGAAGTTTTCTTTGGATACGAGTTTTTCCATGAGCTCGGGGGATATGTAGGGCACGATATAGTCGCTCAAAAGCCGCTCGCGGTTGCGGATAAGTAGGGCTGCGTAGTCGTCGGTGCAGCCGAGCAGGATTTTTGTGGGGCCTGGGTTTTGGGCGGCGAAGTTTTGCAGCGTTTCGCACATTACATCGTCGGTGTCGAAATTATCTACCGCCGTGAAGCGCACAATGCGCGAGTATTTGGTTTCGCCCATGGCCCAGCGGCCAAACGCCTGAGATTTTACGCCGTAGGCCTCGTGAAAAGCGCGTGCCATGGTGTAGCAGTTCATGTCTGCACCAAGAAGAACCGGCATTATGTTGGCCATGGTGCACCCCCGTTTTTTAATAGTGAAATTGTGCTGTAACTCAAAACAAAATTATATCACAGAAAAAAGATATGGTCAAAAAAATAAGGTGATATATATTACATTAAATATAAATTGCAGGTGTGTGGGGCGAGGGGCGAGGGGTGCTACCCTTTTGATTGGCAATGGAGTATAATAATTTTTACTTGATTTGGTTATATGACTCTGGCTAGATTAACGGCGGCTAAAGATGCAAACAACACACAGGAGGGCGCTATGCTGATTGCGGGGATGCAAAAGTTATCGCTGCTGGACTACCCGGGACACACCTGCTGTACCATTTTCACACAGGGGTGTAACCTACGCTGCCCATATTGCCATAATGCTTCGCTTGTGGGCGCAGAGGCGGCGGCTTTGGCGGAGCATGCGGCAGTGTTTGATTATTTAGAGGGGCGAAAAACGCTGCATGATGGCGTGTGTGTGAGCGGCGGAGAGCCTCTTTTGCAAAAAGGGCTTTCGGAGTTTTTGCATAGCGTGAAGAGCCTGGGGCTGCGGGTGAAGCTGGACACAAACGGCTGTTACCCTGAAAGGTTAGGGCAGCTTTTGCAGGCGGGGCTGATTGATTATGTGGCGATGGATATAAAAAGCTCGCCAAAGCGGTATGCCAAGGCGGTGGGTGTGGAGGATTTTGACACAGCGGCGGTTTTGCGCAGTGTAGAGCTTTTGCGCAGTGGCGATGTGGAGCATGAGTTTCGCACTACGGTGGTGCGCCCGATACACACGGAGGAGGATTTTTACGATATTGCCGACTGGCTGGAGGCGGCGCCTGCATACTATATGCAGTGTTTTGAAGACTCGGGGGACATACTAAAAGAAGGCTTAAGCGCGTTTGAGCCAGCTGAGATGCAGAGGTTTTTGGATGTTGTAAAGGCGAAAATACCTGCGGCGCAGTTGAGGGGCTTGTGATGCAACCGAGCTTGAAAATATAACAATATATTGTTGCACTACTATTGACCGATACTATATGTTGTGATACAATAAAACTCCAAATAAAAATATTATTGTGGAGGGAAGTGCGCAATGTATCAGGTGATTAAACGAGACGGCAGCACGGTGAGCTTTAACCTAGAAAAGATATCGGCTGCGATAAGCAAGGCGTTTGAAGCGCAGCAAAAGCAGTTTCATCCACAAACGGTAGATCTTTTGGCGCTGATGGTTACGGCGGATTTTGAGCCGAAGATTAAGGACGGCGCCGTTTTGGTGGAGGAGATACAAGACAGCGTAGAGGCTGTGCTTATTAAAGGCGGCTATGCCGATGTGGCAAAGGCCTATATATTGTATCGCAAGCAGCACGAAAAAATTCGCAACATGAAGTCTACCATACTGGACTTTAAAGATACGGTGAACAGCTATGTGCAGGTGACCGACTGGAGGGTGAAGGAAAACTCAACGGTTACATACAGTGTGGGCGGGCTTATACTGAACAACTCTGGCGCAATTACCGCTAATTACTGGCTGAGCGAAATTTACGACGAAGAGGTGGCGGCGGCACATCGCGGTGCCGACATACACCTGCATGACCTTTCGATGCTGACGGGCTATTGCGCCGGCTGGAGCTTAAAGCAGCTTATACAAGAGGGGCTTGGCGGTATTCCCGGAAAGATTACGTCATCGCCTGCGGGGCATTTGGCCACGCTGTGCAACCAGATGGTAAACTTTTTGGGCATTATGCAGAACGAGTGGGCGGGCGCGCAGGCTTTTTCCAGCTTTGACACATATCTTGCGCCGTTTGTGAAGGTGGATAATCTTTCGTATGACGCTGTGAAAAAATGTGTGGAGAGCTTTGTGTATGGGGTGAACACCCCCAGCCGTTGGGGTACGCAGTCGCCTTTTTCTAACATTACGCTGGACTGGACCGTACCTGCAGACCTGGCCGAGCTACCTGCTATTGTGGGCGGCAAGGAGATGGATTTTAAGTATAAAGACTGCAAAAAAGAGATGGACATGGTGAACAAAGCCTTCATTGAGGTTATGCTGGAGGGCGATGCTAACGGGCGAGGTTTTCAGTATCCTATTCCCACATATTCTATTACAAAAGATTTTGACTGGAGCGAAACCGAAAACAATAAGTTGCTGTTTGAGATGACTGCAAAGTACGGCACACCGTATTTTTCTAACTATGTGAACAGTGACATGGAGCCGAGCGATGTACGCAGCATGTGTTGCCGTTTGCGGCTGGATTTGCGCGAGCTGCGCAAAAAGAGCGGCGGATTTTTTGGCAGTGGCGAGAGCACCGGCTCTATAGGTGTGGTTACCATTAACCTGCCGAGAATTGCCTATCAAGCGCGTAGTGAAGCCGATTTTTATGTGCGGCTGAACAGGATGATGGATATATCGGCACGCAGTTTGAAAACAAAGCGCACCATTGTTACAAAGCTATTGGAAGAGGGGCTTTACCCTTACACCAAGAGATATCTTGGGAATTTTGAAAGTCACTTTTCTACCATTGGGCTGGTGGGCATGAACGAGGCGGCGCTAAACGCTAAATGGTTGAAATGCGATTTAACAGATAGCCGCGCGCAGACGTTTGCGGCGGAAGTGCTTAACCATATGAGAGAGCGGCTTTCGGACTATCAAGAGATGTATGGCGATTTGTACAACTTGGAAGCGTCGCCTGCCGAGAGCACGGCGTTTCGCCTTGCAAAGCACGACAGAAAGCGCTGGCCGGACATTATAACAGCCGCAGACGAGGGCCAAGCGCCGTACTACACAAACAGCAGCCATCTGCCTGTGGGATATACAGAGGATATCTTTTCGGCGCTGGATGTGCAGGATGAGCTGCAAACGCTGTATACCAGCGGCACGGTGTTCCACGCATTTGTGGGCGAAAAGCTGCCAAGCTGGAAGGCGGCAGCAAACCTTGTGCGCAAGATAGCGGAAAACTATAAGTTGCCGTATTATACAATGTCGCCCACATATTCTATATGCAAAAACCACGGGTATATTGTGGGAGAGCAGTACAGCTGTGAGCAGTGTGGCGAGGTTACCGAGGTGTACAGCCGCATTACGGGATACTACCGCCCTGTGCAGAACTGGAACGAGGGCAAAACACAGGAGTATCAAGACAGAAAGCTGTACGAGGTGCGGGTGGACGAGGGCGATATGACGCCACGCATACAGGTAGAAAGGCAAGAGCAGGCGGCCGTGGCAAAAGCGGAGCGGGTGGACAAGGTATTACTTTTTACCACTAAAACCTGCCCTAACTGCAAGGTGGCGAGCGGATTTTTGGATAAGGCCAACATTGAATATGAAATAGTGAATGCCGAGGACGCAATAGATTTGGTGGAAAAATATTCTGTGCGCAGCGCACCCACGCTGGTGGTAGAGCATGAGGGCGCTGTGGCGACATATGCGAATGCGTCGGAGATAAATAGGTTTGCCCAGCTGCACTGAGTGTGTGCAGGTATATATAATGAATAGTAATGAATAGCAAGGAGTGTTTGAGATGAAAAAAAGATTGTGTTTGGTTTTGGTGTTGGCTTTGGTGGCTACGGTGTTGCTGTACGGCTGCGAAAGTGCACCTGAAAGCAGCGCGGCGGATAGCGCGGCTGCAAGCAGCATGGCAGAAAGTATGCCTGCAAGCAGTATGGCAGAAAGCATGGCTGACAGCAGTATGACAGAGAGTATGCCTGAAAGTGTGCCTGTTGCCGGAGCTTATACCGAAGAGCGTGAAATTACTGCAGAAGAGCTGCTAATACTCACATCGCTGTTAACCGAAGAACAGCAGGTGATGTATCTTCCGCAAACGGTAGCAACGCAGGTTGTGGCCGGCACAAACTATAGGTTTTATTGTGCGGTTATGGAAGATGGCTCGGAATCGGGCGAGTTTGTGCATATAGTGGTGTTTCAATCGCTTGACGAGGACGAGGGCTATTCGCTGACCGAGATTGTGGATGTGCAGTAGTGGCGTATATGTGATGCGCTGAAGTGTGAGAAAAGCAAAACCCCTGCCATATGGCAGGGGTTTTTGGCGATTAGTTTAAAATCGGAATTTTAAAATTGAACCGCGCCTGAGAGCGGTGGATAAAGCTCTGGCGCACGGCGGTGGCTGGCCTTGCCAAGCACAGAGTAGCGGCAAGTAGTGTGCGCAGGGGCGCTACCGCTTAAAGGATGGCCAGCGCCTCTACCTCTACCAGCACGTTTTTGGGAAGGGTTTTTACCGCAACGCAGCTGCGGGCCGGTTTGTGGGAGAAATACTGCTCGTATACGGCGTTAAAGGCGGCAAAGTCGTTCATATCTGCCAAAAAGCAGGTGGTCTTTACAACCTTGTCGCAGGAGGCGCCGCCTGCCTGCAAAACAGCTTCGAGATTTTTCATAACCAGCAGCGTTTGGGCGCTGATATCGGCGCCTTCAACCTCGCCTGTTGCGGGGTTTACCGGAATTTGGCCGCTGGTGAAAAGCATGTTGTTTGCAAGAATGGCTTGGGAGTAGGGGCCGATGGCGGCGGGGGCATTTTGTGTGTGGATTTTTTGCATAATGGGTGAGATGCTCCTTTTTATTTTAGATTTTGGCTAGCCAAGCCAATATAAATCCGAAGCCGTTTTCTAACAAATGTATGAGCCTTCTATCGGCGTCAAAGCCTTTTGTAAGGCAGTAAGCATTACTGCAAGGCTTTTCCTTGCTATAAAGCCCACCCATTTGCTATAAAATCTATAGACCTAAAAACAGATAAATTGTGCTTATAACAAGGCAGACGACGACGGCAAACTTGCGTTTGTCTAGGAGGATAACGTAGTTAGATGTGCAATTTACCTATTTTTAGGCGGGCTTGGATTAT
>CAYJEW010000069.1:0-6833 GCA_964369525.1 uncultured Oscillospiraceae bacterium
GCGCAAGCAGTGCGCAAAACACATTTGCAATTACAAGGCATCCCGCAAACACAAGCGTTGCGGTTGGTGCACCGCTCACTTTAAGCGTTGCGGCAAGCGGCAGTGGCTCTTTTGCCTATCAGTGGTATGCAAGCCTTACAAACGCCTATAACGGCATTGCAATGGATAATCAAACCGCCGCCACAGTTTCGCTTACCACAAATCACCCCTTCACACAATACTACTACTGTGTTATTACCCAAACAAGCACAGGCAGAACACTCACAACAAATATTGCCACGGCAAGCGCTGTTGGCAGTGGCGTAGCGCCTACACCCACGCCAACTCCTGTTGGGTACAACGTGTGGGTAGCCGGCACACAGGTAACAGCTGATAATGCGGCCAATGTTTTGGGCGATGGCACTGTGACCTATGATAACACAACACAAACGCTGACACTTAACAGCGCTAGTATACGATATACACGCAGTGCACCAAGTGCTCTTGCACATGAAAATTCTATTATAGGCGCAGGGCAAGACTTAATAATTAACGTTACAGGCAGTAATAGAATAGACTCAAACACAAGCGTAGCATCTCCTGTAAGCACGGCAGGAATATATGTACAAGGCAATTTAACATTTATAGGTAGTGGCAGTATTAATAGCGGTTATTATAGTATTATGTCAGCGCAAACGCACGGTGCTATTGTTACGGGTAATTTAACAATAAACACCACAGGTGGTGCAATTACTATACGTGGCGCAGGCGGCCAAAACGGCATAGAAGTTAGCGGCGAAGTTTTGCACAGCGGCGCAGGTAGTTTTGTTGCAGCTGGTGGCAGCTCCACAGCAAATAGAGGCACAGGCGGCATAGGTGCAAATATAGGTACTGCACTTACACTCAATGGCGCAGGTGAATTTAGCGCAATTGGCGGCCGAGGCGCCGAAGGCGACACAGGCCCCTCAGACAGCCTGGGCCAAGGCGCCACAGGCGGCACAGGCGGCACAGGCGTTGTTGCTAATACCATTGTTTTAAATAGTGGCAGCTTTTTGGCAGAAGGTGGCGCAGGCGGCTACGGCGGTACTGGTGAACAAGGCGGCCAACAATCTAATGGCGCAGCCCTACACGGCGAAATAGGCGGCTACGGCGGCCAAGGTGGCATAGGCATTATTGTGAATAGTATTACAAGAACTAGCGCAGCAACTGCAACAGTACGGGGCGGCGCAGGCGGCCGAGGCGGCACAGGCGGCCAAGGTGGCGAAGGCGGTTCTGGTTTTGCCGACGGCATAGGCGGCATAGGCGGCCGAGGCGGCGTAGGTGGCGCAGCTGCAACTATCTTTGGCTTTGTTCCTCCCGGCGCAGGTGGCCAAAGCGGCACAGCTGGCGTATTAGGTTCTGTAGGCAGCCTAGGCGGCCTAGGCGGCGCAGGCGGCGCAGGCGGCACATATACGGTGCCGCAATCATAACCAAAGGCAAAGCAAAAACATATATACTAAAACAGCGTGGCGGAACATTAACTCCGCCACGCTATTGATTTGTGTAACAATTAAACAAATGCAAGCTTTAGCCAATACTAAGCCCAAATAAAAGCTGTTTATAGGCTTGTACTTTGCTATTGTGCCAATTTTTTGCAAAAATTTAAAAAATCATCACCCACAACGCTCCGTTGCTCCTCGTTATTCCGAAAAAAAGCACGCTCGGGTTTGTTGTTCGCTTGCGACGCACCGCAGTGCAAGTGTCGGGAGCTAACCGCCACAACGTGGCGGCACTTAAGCGGACGACGAAACGCCGCCATTACGCTACACTCTCGCTACCACCTTTTTTCGGGTTTGCGCCTTCGGCGCTGTGCTTTTTCATAATGTTCGCACACCATTGCCACCACCAATATGCACAAATTTATTAGATAAATTCTATACCCTTTTCTTGCTTTCATATTAATAATGTGTTAAAATTACTTGGTATATATTAATGAGATAAAAATTTGCCCATGCTTAAAAAATACCCCTTTGTGAGTGAGGAAAAACCCATGTTAAAACGACTAATTTGCCTGGCAGTAATCTTGGCGCTAGCCCTTAGCCTTGCCGCTTGTTCAACCGGCGGCTGCGGTGGCACAGCCGCCGCCGGCAGCTCCATTGCTTCCGAATCGTCATCTGCCAACGTTAGCAGTAGCGATAGCAATAGCGCAAGCAGCCAAACCGGCTCTTCCGCAGAAAGCAGCAGCGCACAACAAAGCAATAGCGACGCCTCCAGCAGCTCCGCAAGCAGCAGCGCCTCCAGCTCTGCACAATCGGACGCAAGCAGTGCGCAAAACACATTTGCAATCACACAGCACCCACAAAACACAAGTGTAAATGTAGGCACTCCGGTTTCGTTAAGCGTTGCGGCAGCTGGCGGCACAGGTGCATTTTCTTACCAGTGGTTCACCAGCCTTACAAACGCCTACAGCGGCATTGCCCTCACAGGCCAAACAGGGCCCACACTTTCGCTGCCGTATGATTTTGCTTACACACAGTTTTACTACTGTGTTGTAACACAAAATAATGCCACACTCACAAGCTCCATTGCAACCGTTAGTGTGGCAGGCTCGTCCACACCTGCGCCAACACCTGCCCCCACAAGCTACGGCATATGGGTTTTAGGCACCGAGGTTACACCTGCAAATGCAGCCGATGTTTTAGGCGACGGCATAATATCTTACGACGTAGCCACCAACACTCTTACTTTCGTCGATATGATTCTTGTGGATTCCAGCCCAGCCTTAACCGGCGACCCCTATAGAGACGCAGCAATAGGCGCTAACAAAAGCTTAAAAATACAGTTCCACGGCCCGGTAACCTCAGGGATTAACTTTAATAATAACCCAGTAATTTCCGGTATATATGTAACAGGAGACCTGGAAATTGACATACAGAATGCTGCGCGTGTTAATGGTGTATATGGTATGTATGTTACAGGAAACTTTACGCTGACATCGAGCTTCAGCAATAGTCTTTTATCTGTGAGCGGTGCCAATGGAGATGCAAATCGCATCCATGGCAATACTGGCATTTATTGTGGCGGCGACATTGTTGTTCAACCAACGCTTGACGTTTATGGCGGAGACGGATATCTTAATAGCGCTTTTACCACCATTGGCGGCATAGGAATTCATGCAGTAGGTAATATCGAGGCAACTTATAGTACTAGTGTAATAAACGGCTATGGCGGCGCGGGCAAGGGCTTTTACGGCACTAGTGGTGCCGGCGGCGTTGGCATAATGGCAGCCTCAACATCTGGTGCCGGTACTATAACTGGCACAGGTGGCGCAGGCACCCCTGCCGGAGCGAATGAGATTATTCCATTTCCATAATCAACCCCCCTTGGATCACAAATTGTAGCAAACACACAGCAATGCAACATTTCTTTCGAAATACCCTTAAGCATGCTTAAGGGTGTTTTGGGCGAAATAGCATATATATTTAACAGCGTTTCACCTTAAAAATACTTAAATACAGCATGCTTTGCGGCACATCGCATGCAATAAACCACAAAAGGATGGCTTCTTATGCGCAACAAATTAAGCGATATCATTCGTTACAAAATCAACAACATCATGGCCAAAGGCACAATTTCTCTGGTGGGCATACTTTTTGCAGTTACCTTTGCAATTGTGGTGCTGGCGGGCTTGCTGTCTTTTTTAACAGACGGCGGCACAGCAGCGGGTAATATATGGACAAGCGTTATGCATGTTATCGACCCCGGCACAATAACCGGCGACGAAACAGGCGACTTTTCCTTCAGAATTCTAATGTCCATAGTTACACTATGCGGCATCTTCATCACCAGCATTTTAATAAGTATCATCACCACAGGCTTTCAAGAAAGGCTAGACTCTTTAAAAAGAGGCGCAGGCCGCATTATTGAAAAAAACCACACACTAATTTTAGGCTATAACCAAAACACCCACACCGTACTGTCAGAACTTATAAAAGCCAACGCCAACCAAAAAGATGCATGTGTTGTAATTTTGGCCGATAGCAACATAGACGAAATCCAAACCCAAATTGACGAACATATACAAGACTTTGGCTCGCTGCGTGTTATCTACCGCAGCGGTGACACAACAAACGCCCACATGCTCTACCAATGCTCTATAGATACCTGCAAATCTGTAATCATCAATGCAGACCAAGACTACACTGTAATTGCAACAGTACTTGCAATCAATAACTTCTTAGTAGCATATCCGGGCGTTACAGTAAATGCGCATGTTGTAACCACCGTTAATAGCTCTGCTAACTACGAAGCAATCCGCATTGCAGGCAAAGGCTATATCGAGCCTATCCTGTTCGACAACACCATCTCCAAAATTATTGCGCAAACCTGTAGGCAACCGGGCTTGTCTAACGTGCTCATCGAAATCTTTAACTACACAGGCAACGAAATATACATCGAAAAATTCCCCTCGCTCACCGGCAAAAGCTTTGGCGATACTTTAAACATGTTTGAAAATGCGGTTGTGTTTGGCATAAAACGTGGCGAAGAAATTCTGCTAAACCCCGATAAAGATGTGGTAGTAGCCGAAAACGACCTGCTTATCATCTTTGCCGAAGACGACAACGCCACAAAACCCCTCAGCGCCATGCCTCAAATAGCCGATTGCACCTCCATCATCTCTGCCGAAACAATGCAGCCCACCCCCGAAAACATCCTCATCCTCGGCACAAACGACCTTTTAGACAACATTCTGATGGAGCTAGACGACTACTTTGTAAAAGGCTCTAAAATCACAATTGCCGATACGGATATCGACAAAACCATACAAAAAGCACAACGCCAGCTAAATAATATGCAGCTCGAAACCATTGTGTGCGACAGCTCAAGCCGTGAAAACATCGAAAAGCTACTTAACGATGATATAGACCATGTGCTACTGCTTGGCAGAGACGATTGCGAGCCAAACCAATCCGATAGCATGACACTGCTAAAGCTTATTCACCTGCGTGATATTATGCAGAAAAACAACAAATACTTCAACATCGCTAGCGAGCTGAAAAACACAAAAAACCAAAAACTTGCAAATGTTGCCAAGGTTAACGACTTGGTTGTGGGCGGCAACATTATAAACCTCATGGCAGCGCAGATAGCCGAAAACCGCGACCTAGCCGAAATATTTAATGAGATACTGCAAAGCGAAGGTAGCGAGATTTACCTTAAAAACGCAGGCGATTACATCAAAACAGGCGTAGAGGCCGATTTTTACACCATCACCGAAATTGTAAAACAGCGCAACGAAATTGCACTGGGTTACAAACTCCAAAATGGCGACCAATACACAATTGTTACAAACCCACCTAAATCCGATAAAGTTACACTCTCCAATACCGACCACATCATAGTGCTCTCTAAAGACTAATTATGCCTTAAATGCAAAATGCAGCCATGCCTTTGCATTGACTTTTTTAATGAATTAGCGTACCATAATACCTAGCTGCCTGCATTTTTTATGTGTGTGCAGCTAGGTTTGTTTTTTTAATACAATTAAAGGTGGGGGACTTCGCCATGAAAAATATACTCACTAAAATTCTGTTAGCACTATGCATGTTTGCCATGCTTTTTTCGCTGCCGGGCTGCGGCATCATCAACTATATGCTGTTCGATGAAGAAACCACTCAGTCGGTAACTGTAAGCAATGTACCTGCGCAGTCGGTAGTAAAAGAGGAGGCGGATAAAGAAGAAAACGCCCCCGACACCAGCAAACTCCCTCAAAGCGCCCCATCGCAGAACAGCCAAAATAACGGCGGCAACACCACCATAGACCAAACCATTACAGGCCCCTCTGCCGAGCTACAGCTAAACAGTAGCCTTGCGTCACTAATAGACGGCACAAACCAAGACGTAATCAGCCAATACTCCACCAACGCAGGCATGAGCATCTTTTGGGGTGGGGTACCTGCTGCGGCATATAGCTTTCCTGATAGCGGCCACGCCATGATATTCTTCTTCGACACCGAAGATTTCGAGCGCATGTACGATGCATTCGACCAAGCAGGTGGGGTAGACTCCAACGAAAACCTATGGCCAAACGACTACCCCCTACTGGGCATAGTGCTGTACGGCACTATAATCAGCGAGCTATTCTCCACAAGCCAGCCGGTAACCTACAACATGCTAAGCTCAAACTTTAACGATATGCCCCAGCTACAGTTCACCACAAACGAAAGCGAGCGCATACCCGCAGGCGTTCCATACCTTAGCTACAACATAGGTGACGGCAGGGTGCTGGAGATGGAATTCACCGAGCAAGACGGCGAATACCTGCTCGATACCGTAATCATCACACACACCACCTCCAACCTAGACACATTCATGCTTAGCATGTAGCCACCTTGCAACAGCGCATATTCCAAGGCCGCCGTGCAGCAGGTGTATTACCCACACGAGAGCACACCTGCTGCACCGCACCACTACCAATCCCACAAAATCATAGCAACCCTTTACTATTCACCGCAACTGATATATAATATAATAGTTGCCCACACCACCGCATAAACCATCTCCATGCGCTATTAGCTCAGTTGGTAGAGCAACTGACTCTTAATCAGTGGGTCCTGGGTTCGAATCCCCGATGGCGCACCAGCAGCGTGACGCTGCACCCAATTCGCCCTTTAGCATAAGCTAGAGGGCATTTTTTATGCCTGAAATTAAATGGTATCTATTTTGTACAACCAACACAGCGTAACGCTGGGCCAAGCTTATTTTGGGGTAGCGTTTCTTTATACAACAAAAAAACACCACAAACATAAAGTTTGTGGTGTTTTTGGCTCCCCAAGTTGGACTTGAACCAACGACCCTGCGGTTAACAGCCGCAT
>CAYJEW010000070.1:0-5039 GCA_964369525.1 uncultured Oscillospiraceae bacterium
GAAATAAGCATAAAGAGCGGCGTAAAAGATGCAAGGATGTAAGGCTTAAAAAGCGGATAAAAGGATTTATGATGCAAGAATTTCATGGACTGTGCTTAGCGGCGCCGCGCTCAGGCGAAGGGAAAAGTCTTATAAGTATGGGGCTTATGCGCTATTTTACCCGTTGCGGCTTACAGGTTCAGGCTTTTAAATGCGGGCCGGATTATATAGATCCTACATTTCATGCTGAAGCCACAGGGCGTGTGGCGTATAACTTAGATACGTGGATGATGGGGGAGGCCGGCGTACAAAGCTTATGGGCGCACAGCATAATGCAAGGTAAAGGCGCAGACATGGCCATTTGTGAAGGCGTCATGGGGCTTTTTGACGGGCGCAGTGTGGGTAGTCTTGAAGGCAGTACAGCTCATTGTGCCAAGGCCTTGGGTATGCCGGTAGTGTTAGTTTTTAATGCACGCGGCATGGCGGCTTCTGCGGCAGCTTTGGCCGAAGGGTTTTATACACATGCCAAAGCCGCAGGGGTGCGCATTGTGGGCTTCATAGCCAATAATGTGGGAAGCGCGCGGCATACGGCTCTTTTGCGTGAGGCTTTAGCCTTGCATCACCTTCCGCCCCTTTTGGGGGCTTTGCCACGCAATGAAGCATGGCACTTGCCGGAAAGGCAGTTGGGTTTGATTCCCAGTGCGGAAGTGTCAACGCAGGGTATTACTGCACATTGGTATGATGCGCTTGCCACAGCCATGGAAACATATTGTGATGTGGAGGCCATTTTACAGCTAAGTGCTTTGCCACGCCCTGTCTTACCCACGCTTGAGCAAAAGCCACATGCACCAAAGGCTTTACAGCATGGTACCACCGCTGCTGCACCAAGAATAGCTGTGGCCAAGGACAGCGCTTTTTGTTTTTATTATGACGCTAACCAGCGACATCTTGAAACATTGGGCTTTGAACTTGTGCCCTTTTCTCCCATGCATGATACGCACTTACCGGAAAATATTACGGCCATATACTTGGGGGGTGGGTACCCTGAGGTTTTTGCCAAAGAATTGAGTGAAAATATTTCCATGCGCACAAGCATTGCCACTTTTGCGGAAAATAATGGGGAAATATATGCAGAATGTGGCGGTTATATGTACTTATGTAAACATGTGATTACCGAGCAGGGGCAAATATGGGATATGTGTGGTGTGTTCCATGCCACTGCCACCATGGGAAAGGGTATTCGCTCCTTAGGCTACCGACAGGTACAGCTTTTGTGTGAAGCGCCTTTGGGCTTGGCAAAAAATGTGTATCGTGGGCATGAATTTCATTGGTCAGATATTGTTCATCATGAGGAATATGCTCCTTTGTATACTGTGAGCCTGAAGGACAGTACGCATAATGCGGGCGCCATATATAAAAATGTCAGGGCTGGCTATATACATTTGTATTGGGGGATTGGCTGTTATGAAGGCTAAAACTCCCGCTCTTATGTTGCAAGGCACCAGTTCTCACGCAGGTAAAAGTGTATTGGCGGCGGCTTTTTGTCGCTTATTACAACAAGACGGCTATGTGGTGGCGCCTTTTAAAGCTCAGAATATGTCATTAAATTCCGGTGTTACCCTTGCCGGCGAAGAAATGGGCAGAGCGCAAATAGTGCAAGCGCAAGCAGCACGCATTGACCCTGATGCGCGCATGAATCCCGTGCTTTTAAAGCCACATTCTGACACAGGCTCGCAGGTTGTTGTACTGGGTAAGGCCATAGGGCATATGCGGGTAAAAGAATATTTTGCCAAGAAAAAAGAGCTATGGCACACGGTGACCAAGGCTTATGACGATGTGGCCAAGGACTATGACGTTATGGTCTTGGAGGGAGCGGGTAGCCCTGCGGAAATTAATCTTAAAGAGCATGATATTGTAAATATGCTCTTCTTCATCTGCCCCCATGAGGGCAAACTCAATGCGTGAGATGAGGCGCTGCGTGGGCAGTTCTTGCTCGGCCCAATTAAAGAGGGGTTCTGCAAGGGCTACGTTGAGGTGCGCAGGGCTGCCCCCATGGTGGCGAAGGGCAAGCAGGGCTTCGTTGATAAGGCGGTTGCGGTGCCAGTGGGTTTCGGGGGCGTCACCTTGGGGTAGCTCATGGCTACAGGGGCAAAATGTGCCAAAGATGCCCGCTTGGGGCATGGTTTGCCCGTCTTGCTGGCCAATCCACGCGGCGGGGCGGTCGGCGGTGATGCAGAGCAGGGGGGCTTTGCGGTAGTGGGCCTCGGCAATGGCTGCATGTGCGTTGAGCGCGGCTGAGCCCGAGGTGAGCACGAGAGCTACGGGCCTTTGTGTTTCAAGTGCCCAGCCCAGAGCCATAAAGCCAGCACTGCGCTCATCGGTCGCGGCGCGGCAGCTAAAGTCGTCTAATTGCGAAAAACTCTCTACCAAGGGTGAGTTGCGGCTACCGGGGCAGAGCACGACTTGTTGCACCGCGTGGGCGCGCATGAGGGCAAGCAGCTGGGTAACACTAGGCAGGGCTGAGAGGCGGGGCATGGGTTCATCTTATCATAAAATCCGCGTTTAAAGCAAGGCTACTTTTTCTGACATAATGGCACTGCTGCCTTGCTCGGGGCTTGATAGTAGGTGCGGCTATAGATAAGATGAAATCATGCTTCGCCTGACTCTCTTTCGTGTACCTATTATCATTACTTGGGGTTTTGGTGTTTTGCTTTTGCTGCTGGCTTTGTGGTCGGCCTATTCGCGCGGATGTGGCGTGGTGGATATGCTCACTTTTGTGCTTGCGGCCTTTGTTGCTTTTTTGGTGCATGAGCTAGGGCATGCGCTCGTTGGGCGTTTTTGTGGGGGCGGGCAAGCATTTGTGCGTTTGTTTTATTTGGGGGGTGATAGCGTGAACCCCGAGGCGCGCTTGACGCGTTGGCAGGGTATCGCGATGACAGCGGCTGGCCCTGCGCTCAATTTGCTGACGGCGGCTGTCGGTTTTCTCATTTTATGGCTTAATTATGCTTGCCCCTTCGCTGCTTGGGATTGCACGTGGGAATACTTGAAAGGGGGTGTTCCCGAGCCGTCCTCAATGAGTGGTTTGGCGTATTTGCTGAGGCATTTGATTGTGGTTTCTTTTTGGTGGGCTTTGTTTAATCTTTTGCCTGTTTTTCCGCTCGATGGGGGGCAAATTCTCTGCGGGCTGATGAGCAAGCCCCGCAAGGCTTATTTTGTGAGTGCGCATGCGGCGGCTGTGTTTGCGCTTACCTTTTTTGTGCTGGGCTGGTGGCTTTTAGCCTTGCTCATGGGCTTTTTGCTTTATTTTAATGCACGCTGCTCACGAGCTTGACTTTGGTGCGAAGCACTCTTTTTCACGCCTTCTTTTTTCCTTGTTTTAGCTACCCTCAATATGCTATCATTGTGCCCATGGAAAAGACGCTCTTCCAAAAGATTGCGGATAAAGAAATCCCCGCACGCATCGTTTATGAAGATGCGCTCTGTGTAGCCTTTGAGGATATTGCCCCAGCGGCACCCCCCCACCTCTTACTTGTACCCCGCAAACCCTTGCAGAGTATCGCCGCGGCTCAGCCCGAAGATGCCGAGTTACTGGCTCACCTCATGTTAAAAGTGGGTGAGATTGCACGCACCCTAGGTCTTGAAGCAAAAGGCTATCGCTGCGTGATGAATACGGGGGATGATGGTGGACAAACTGTGCCCCACCTCCACATTCACATTTTGGGTGGCCGCGCTTTGCAATGGCCCCCCGGTTGAGTTAAGTCGTTTTTAACTGATGCAAGGGGGAGATACAGCGGCTTTAGCGCCAAAAGAATCGTTTGAGTGGATTGATGCATCCACTCTGGAGGTCGAGTTGTGCGGCAAGCGTTTTAGGCTTTATTTTTTAGAGGCTTCTCTGGTGCGTTGCCGTTATGTGAACTCCCCCGTTTTTGAGGAGATTCCGAGCTATGGGGTTTCGCCCAAGTACCGCCCCAGCCCGCCACTTTTGCAGCAGAGTGAGAGTGCGCTTTTTTTTGAGGTTTCAAGCCCCAAGCTTACTGTGCGTATTCGTAAAGAAGACGCGGGGGTAGAGTTTCGCCGCCCGCGTGATGGCTCGGTTCTCTGTGCCGATGCCGAGGGTATGGGGGAGCGTTTCAATGATGCCACGGGCGAAAAGCTGGTTTGGATGCATAAGCGCATGCCTAAGCGCGCACATTTTTATGGCTTGGGTGATAAACCCGCAGATTTGAACTTGCGCGGCCGTCGCCTCGAAATGTGGGCTTCTGACCACTATAAATTTGGTCTCAACAGCGACCCTCTCTACAAGAGCATCCCCTTCTTTATTTGCCAAAATAAGAAAAAGTGCTGGGGCATCTTTTTTGATAACACCATGCGCACTTACTTTGATTTTGGCAAAGAGCGCGCAGACCGCTTGCTCTTTGGTGCAGATGGCGGGCGCATGGATTATTACTTTTTTGCAGGTTCGCGCGCACTTGAGGTGATAGAGGGCTACACGCGCCTCACGGGCTTGCCCCCCATGCCCCCCATGTGGGCCTTGGGCTACCATCAAAGCAAGTGGAGTTACTACCCCGAATCCAAGGTGCAAGAAATTGCCCAAACTATGCGCGAGCATCGCTTGCCTTGTGATGCGATTCATTTAGACATTCACCACATGGAGGCCTACCAGAGCTTCACTTGGAGCAATGCGCGCTTTGCTGAGCCCAAGCGCATGCTTGACGAGCTCGAATCACAGGGCTTTAAATGCGTGTGCATCGCCAACCCTGGTATCAAGGTAAACCCCGATAATTTTGTGTGGCGCAGCGGCTTTGAGCGCAATGTTTTTTGCCGCCGTCATGATGGGGCTCTTTTTTCTGGCGAGGTGTGGCCCGGTACCTGTAATTTCCCCGACTTTACCTCACCCACTGCGCGTGAGTGGTGGGCGGGGCTTTTTAAAAGCCAGATTGGCGATTTAGGCGTGCGCGGGATTTGGGTGGACATGAATGAACCCGCCATCTTCCCCGACAAAACCTTCCCCGATGATACGCGGCACGCCTATGATGGCTACTCTTGCTCGCACCTCAAAG
>CAYJEW010000070.1:5049-5573 GCA_964369525.1 uncultured Oscillospiraceae bacterium
CGTTTTGCACCTGCACGCCGCCCCTTTGTGCTGAGCCGCGCAGGCTTTGCTGGCCTGCAATCCTACGCCGCCACGTGGACGGGTGATAACAGCTCCACATGGCTTGATTTAAAGCTCGCCAACCTCATGGTGCAGCGTCTTGCGAGCAGTGGGGTTTCATTTTGTGGCAGTGATGTCGGTGGCTTTTTAGGCTACGCGAGCGGGGAGCTCTTTTGCCGATGGATGCAAATGGCTGCCTTTCACCCCTTCTTTCGCAACCATAATAATGGCGAGTTTGGGGGGCAGGAGCCTTGGTGCTTTGGCGAGAAAATAGAGGGCTACGTACGCCGCGCGCTTGAGGAGCGTTACCGCCTTTTGCCCTATTTTTACACCCAATTTTACCGTTACAGCACGCAGGGTACGCCCATCATCCGCTCGCTGCCCTTAATGCACACCCACTTGCCCGATACCTATTGGCGCAGCAGTGAATTCTTTGTGGGTGATGCTCTCTACGTTGTACCTGTGCATTATGAGGGTGATATTGG
>CAYJEW010000070.1:5583-5826 GCA_964369525.1 uncultured Oscillospiraceae bacterium
CGTGTGGTACTCCCTTTGGGATGATAGCCCCGCTGCCCCCGCAGGTACTGAATCTTTTGTGCATACACCCATTGACCATATACCCGTCATGGTCAAAGCGGGGCAGATGCTCGCTCGCTGGCCCGTGCAGCAATATGTGGGTGAGCTCAAAAACCCGCCCCTTACATGGGAGCTCTGGTGGGCTGCCCACCAGCATGAGCAAAGCAGCTACTTTGAAGACGCTGGCGATGGGTTTGGCTACCG
>CAYJEW010000071.1:0-5614 GCA_964369525.1 uncultured Oscillospiraceae bacterium
GCTTATGCAAAAAGCATACCGTGTCAGTTAGCCTTATCAGAACTCAAATAATATTATCAAGCTGTTTTATTTTTGGATTATATGCCACTTGTGTAGCCAATGCCGTTTACTGTGGCTAGTGTGCCTACGCTTCCACAAGCAGTGGAATTCAAGATTACAACAAAGATTATAGTTAAAATCAATAGTCGTATTATAATGGTTTTCTGAGCTTATGGGAGCTTACTATTTAACAATAGGCAAAACTCTCATATAATGTTACCTTACACAGAATACCACATTGCCGGTGTGAATGCAATTATAAATCAAAACGGGTTTTGTGCGCGCAAATATCTACAACAAACCTTAGCAGTAACATGCTTCGGCAAATGCGTTACTTTACAAAAAGCAAGTAAAGTGGTATAATATTGATTGTTAAAAAATTAACAACACTGTAAAATAAGAGGGGATTTCTATGGATATTAAGGTTTGCATAGGTAGCTCATGTCACTTAAAAGGGTCTAGGCAAGTTGTAGAAAAAATTCAACAGTTGGTAAAAAAGAACAACGTTGAAAATGAAGTAGAGCTTTCGGGTGCTTTTTGTATGGGCAAATGCCAGCAAGGTGTTTGTGTGAGTGTAAACAACGATATTTTTTCTGTAATGCCCGAAACAGTGGAAAGCTTTTTTGAAGAGCAAGTTGGCGCCAAACTTAATTAGGTTTTGGATTTCCATTTTTTATTGAACAGGAGACATTAAAGTGGCAGATTTTTTAAAGCTTAAAAAATCCAATTGCAAAAATTGCTATAAATGCATAAGGTGTTGCCCTGTAAAATCCATACGATTTTCTGGTGGGCAAGCAAATATTGTTGGTAACGAATGCATTTTATGTGGACAATGCTTTGTAAGCTGTCCGCAAAACGCAAAAGAAATTACAAATAGCGTTGAGGCTGTAAAAGTACTAATAATGTCGGGCGAGCCTGTTGTTGCATCGGTTGCCCCATCATTTATTGCTAACTACGAGGGTGCGGGCATTAATACTATTGAAAATGCATTAATAAAGCTTGGCCTACACTCAGCAGAAGAAACAGCCATAGGTGCGACTATTGTAAAAAATGAATACCAAAATATGATTGACCGAGATAAAAGGGATGTCCTTATAACCTCCTCTTGCCACTCGGTAAATTTACTTATCCAAAAATATTATCCCAAATTATTAAACAGCCTTGCAGAAATAGTTTCGCCAATGCAGGCACATGCTATAGATATCAAAAAACGATATCCAAATGCAAAGGTTGTATTTATTGGCCCGTGTGTGGCCAAAAAAGATGAGGCAAACTATTATGAGGGAATTGTAGATGCCGCATTAACATTTGAAGAGTTAACTCAATGGATGCAATCCGAAAATATTAGCATAGATTTAAATGAGCCAAAGGAAAGTATAGAAAAAAGCAGGGCAAGGTTTTTCCCCACTACGGGTGGCATTATTAAAAGTATAATAAATAAAAATGAAAACTATACATATATTGCGGTAGATGGTGTTGATAATTGCATGAAAGCACTTGATGAAATAGGGCAAGGTAAAATTGCCAAGTGCTTTGTTGAAATGTCTGCCTGTGTGGGTAGCTGTATTGGTGGCCCCGTAATGGAAAAATATAGAAAAAAGCCACTTATAGATTACATGGCGGTGAATAAATATGCCGGAAGTGAAGATTTTGAAGTGGAAATGCTTTCAAGCGAGTTCTTGCGCAAGAACTTTGTGCCAATTGAGCTAAAAAATAGCACGCCATCTGAGCATGAACTTAAAAAAATATTAACGCAGCTAGGAAAAGATAGTAAAGAAGACGAGCTAGATTGTGGCTCATGCGGTTACAACACATGCAGAGAAAAAGCGGCGGCAGTGTATTATGGCAAGGCAGACCTTTCAATGTGTTTGCCCTCGCTGTATGAAAAATCTGAATCATTCTCCGACACAATAGTAGAAAACTCGCCTAATGCCATCATAGTGCTAAATGACGAACTAGAGGTGCAAAAGGTGAATTCTGCAGCGCTAGAGCTAATAAACATTAGGAATAAATCAGATGTTTTAGGTGAGCCTGTAGTTAGAATTTTAGATCCTATAGATTTTATGAAGGTGCGCACAAGTGGCACAAGTAAAAAAACCGAACGCAAATATTTAGCAGAATACAATAAATATGTAGATGAAAATATTATATATGACAAGCAAAACAAATTGCTGATAACTATAATGCGCAATGTTACACAACAGGCCTTAGAGCATGAAAAAAAAGAAACAATAAGCAAACAAACTATAGAAACCACCAATAAAGTTATAGAAAAACAAATGCGTGTTGTGCACGAAATTGCTTCTTTGCTGGGCGAAACAGCAGCCGAAACTAAAATTGCCCTCACAAAGCTTAAGGAGACAATAAGCGATGACTAATTATTGTGCAGAAATTGGTTATAGTAGCTTAAATAAATTTAAGGAGGAATTATGTGGCGACCAGGTAGAAGTAGTTGAGGGCGTAGATGGATCTACAACTATTGTATTGGCAGATGGCCTTGGTAGTGGAGTAAAGGCAAATATACTTTCTACACTAACTGCCAAAATTATCTCAACTATGATTTCGCAAGGCCTTAGCATAACAGATTGCGTAGAGACAATTGCACAAACCTTGCCGGTTTGTGCAGTGCGTGGCATAGCTTACTCTACTTTTACAATATTCAGAATGTTAAGCAACAACAAAGAAGCCGAAATTATACAATATGATAACCCAAGAGTTGTTTTAATGCGTGATGGTGAAAATAATGAAATACCATACAATGAAATGATAATTGGTGGCAAAAAAATATTAACCTCAAAAATTCATATTCAAGAAAATGATTTATTTATACTAATGAGTGACGGATGCATCCATGCAGGTGTTGGCAGTGCACTTAATTTTGGCTGGGATAGAAAAGAAATAGCCGAATTTATTGCTCCTTTAACAGATGTTGGCTTTACCGCTAAAACGCTAAGCACTATTTTGTTAGATGAATGTTATGCACTTTACGGTGCTATGCCTGGAGACGACACCACAACCTGTATGGTGAGGATTAGAAAAAGGCAACCGATGAACTTAATGATAGGCCCACCATCTAACCATAATGATGTTGATAAAATGATGTCGTTGTTTTTTGCAAAAGAAGGTAAACATATTATTTGTGGCGGAACAACTTCCAGTATAGCGGCCAAGTATTTAAATAAACCACTTGATGTTTCACTAAGTTTTGAAGAGAGTGATGTTCCACCAATGGCAAAAATTGAGGGAGTAGATTTAGTTACAGAGGGAATAATTACTATAAACAAAGTATTGACTTATGCAAGGGATTATTCAAGCGAAAACATACTATATTCACAATGGAGCGCAAAAAGAGACGCAGCATCATGCATTGCGCGCTTGCTTTTTGAAGAGGCAACCGATATAAATTTTTATGTGGGCAAAGCGGTTAATCCGGCACATCAAAACCCTAATTTGCCAATTAATTTCAATATAAAAATGCAGCTTATCGATGAGCTTGCGCAATATCTTGAAAAGATAGGCAAAAAAATTAAAGTTAGTTATTTTTAATTATTGTACAATGGGGCTAAATAATATTAGCACGAGTTGAAATGAGCAAATTTCAAGCATGTTTTCTTCTAAAGGCAAGGTCAATTGAACGCGCCTTTCCAGAAGGTAGATGTTAACTAATGCCGTAAAAGACCCCAAACAGCCAGATGAGCACTTGCGTCGACAGTATCTAAATGAAAGGTAAAAAATAGATGAATAAATTCGATACTAGGGCACAGTATTTAAAATATAAAGTCTTGCGAGAGGTTGCTAAACATGCGTGGCAAGATACGCTTTTAGAAAATGTTACAAGCATACCTCAAGTAATTGTATCGGGCAAAGAAAGTACAATGCGATGTTGTGTTTATAAAGAGCGTGCTATCTTAACAGAACGTGTTAAAATTGCAATGGGAGGGGATAAATCAAACCCCAATGTAATAGAAGTTATAGACATTGCTTGTGATGAATGCCCCTCATCAGGCTATGTTGTTACATCTTCATGTAGAGGCTGTTTATCGCATAGATGCTTTGATGTTTGCAAATTTGATGCAATTTCATTTAGCGATGGCCATGTGGCTAAAATTGACAGTAATAAATGTGTGAATTGTGGGGCATGTTCAAAGATGTGCCCATATCACGCCATTATAAGCAGTAAAAGGCCATGTGAAACAGCATGTAAGGTAAATGCAATTAAAAAGGCAGAAGATAACAGCGCTGAAATCATTAATGAAAAATGCATATCTTGTGGCGCATGTGTTTACCAATGTCCATTTGGGTCAATAGTAGATAAATCCTTTATTCTGGATGCAATTAAGATGCTTAAGAACAGCGAAAGTAATGAAAAATATAAAGTGTATGCTGTTGTTGCGCCTTCAATTTCCAGTCAATTTCAGCATGCTAATTTAGGGCAGGTTGTCAGCGGAATTAAAGAGCTGGGATTTCATACTATAGTGGAGGCAGCCCTTGGTGCAGATGCAGTAGCATTGGAAGAATCAAAAGAGCTTGCGGAAAAAGGCTTTTTGACCAGTTCATGTTGCCCGGCTTTTGTAATGTATATAAAAAATCAATTTCCCGATATGGTACAGCACATTTCGCATAACTTATCCCCTATGGCAAGAATTTCAAAGTACATAAAAGAGACAGATCCAACATCAAAAATTGTTTTTATTGGGCCATGTACCGCAAAAAAAGCAGAGTTTCAACAGGAGAGCGTAAAGCCATACGTTGACTGCGTAATTACATTTGAAGAATTACAAGCGTTGTTCGACAGTAAACAATTGGACTTATCTATATTAAAAGAAGATGTTTTGGATAATGCATCATATTTTGGCAGAATTTTTGCAAGAAGTGGTGGATTATCTGATGCAATTGTACAAGCGATGAAAGAACAAAATATAGAATTTGATTTAAAGGCAGAAAGATGTAACGGAATTGATATGTGCAAAATTGCATTATTAAAATCGTCTAAAAATTCACTTGATGCTAATTTCATAGAGGGTATGGCGTGTATAGACGGTTGCATTGGAGGCGCCGGTTGCTTAACACACGGACCTAAAGACAAAACACAGGTAGATAAATACGGGAAAGAAGCATTTGAAATCAACATGCTTGATGCCGTGAAGATTATGAATATTTAAATATCAACTTATAAATAACACGGATATTTACAATATCATAATATAAACAATACTGTAGGTGCATATGCTGAACCTTTGCTCCTACAGTATATTGTTATCCAAAGCCATATAATCCGAACTTGGTTTTTTGTTTAGATAAAAGCCCAAAACGGATGTGCTTCAGCGTAATGCATAGTTGCTTATATAAAATGCATACCGTCAAATTTTGGCACAAAAAACACCCTCTAGCACAAGGCTAAAGGGCATATTGGATGCAACATCACGTTACTGAGTTGCTTATACACAAAATGCATACCGTTAAATTTCGGGCATAAAAAGTGCCCTCTAGCATACGCTAAAGGGCGAATTGGGTCCAGCGTCACGCTGGTGGTCGGAGTGGCGAGACTCGAACTCGCGGCCTCTGCGTCCCGAAC
>CAYJEW010000072.1:0-5481 GCA_964369525.1 uncultured Oscillospiraceae bacterium
TTATTTTTGTCTGGTGCCGGTGGTCGGGGTCGAACCGACACGGTATCGCTACCACTGGATTTTGAGTCCAGCACGTCTGCCAATTCCATCACACCGGCTTATATAGGCGGCTCGCTATGGCTATGCTGATAAAGAGCATGTGCCGTGGCGTGCAACATTGAATATTATAATATAAAATTGCAAAGTCTGCAATAGTTGCATGGTATTTTCAGCTTTTTAAAGATTGAAAAACTTGTAAATGGTATGTCGTATTTAGGTGTACTGCCATATTTGTTAAAAAGGGTTAAGCTTTATCGCCAAAACCCCATACAAAAAACAATGAGCTTCCTTTTGCGGATTTTAGATTATTCCACATCAATATATACCTCAAAAGTTGCTCCGCCATCATTATAAGCTTTGATTTCACCGTTCATCATTTCTATCGACGTCTTAGCAATTGAAAGGCCCAGGCCAAAGTTTCCGTGCTCGCCTTTAGAAAATCTATCGAATATGTTGTCTGCATTTTCTATTCCGGCTCCATCGTCTTTTACTGTGATGACAGCTTTTTTGCCAATTACATTAAGCGAAACCGTAACCACAGATTTTGCATATCTCACAGCGTTAGCAATGATATTTCCAACCGACCCAGAAAGTAGCTCACTATTAGATACAGCAAATATATTTGGTGCAATATCCGTTTCTATTTTTATATTATTTGACACAGCGTATCCATTATACCTATTTATTAAATCGAGCAAGTTTTCGCTTATATTTAACTTTTCAAGCCTTTTGCTTGCATCAAAATTTTCGGCTCTGGCAAGAGATAAAAGACTATCCACGAGTTTTGTGAGCCTTTTGCATTGGTCAGAAATTAAATTCGCCGTCCCCTTTGCATCGGCAAAAAAACCCATTTCTATACCATCTGCATAGCCTTGTATGCTCATAAGTGGTGTGCGAAGCTCATGTGATGCGTTGTGTAAAAATTTTTTTTGCGACTCGTTGTGATGATAAATTCGTTTATTTAAAGCATTGATTTCAGTAGTTAATTTTTGCAGCTCAAGGCTATCGCTTTTATCATCTATTGCCACTATCTCATCAGATTTCATGCACTCAACCTGTGCAGTTAAACGCTCAATTGGCTTTGCAATGGCATTTGCAATTCTTGTGGAAACACACAAAGCTATAAATGTTATAACCCCCGAAACAATAACAAGCACTATATTTATCGCTGTTACAAATTCGTCTATTATAAGGCCTTTTGAGATATACACTACTTTGTCGGTGAGGGTTTGGCTTTCATAATCCACCTCAACAACATAATATGTATCGCCCTCAAAAGCTACCGAGCTTATTTCGCCTAAGTTTGTTTTTTCGGTTTGATTATATATCAAATTTGCTAAGTCATCGGTTATAATGCTTCCACCATTAAAAATTCTTGAAAGTTCGCCATTTCTATTAAATACAACAAGCTCTGCAGAAGTACTATGATTTTGACTGTTTACAATTGCAGCCAGATTAAGCGAACCACTTTGGCTATCGTCCTCTGTAATACTTCGGTTGGGCGAGGAGGCGTTGGGTCTGCTAGGGGTTGCATTGGGTAGGTTTGCATTAGGTGGGTTTATGTTAAGTAGGTTGGAACTTTCCTCGGCGGCAAGGGTGTTGGCAATTTCATCTACCGCACTTAGCAAATCTTCCTCTGCCTGTGCTTCAGTATAAACAGACACAATAACATTAAATGTAATTAAAATAGCAATAGGAACCAAGATGATTATTGCAAGAAATGCTCTTGATATTCTTTTTCTTATAGTTATCATTTTATGTCTCCACTTCAAGCTTAAATCCAAATCCCCACACAGCAGAAATGCGAACATTTGTTTTTACAAGTTTTTTGCGAAGCCGCTTGAGAACATCATCGCATGCCTTTGTATCCGCTTCATAGTCGAATTTCCATACATTCTTTAGCAACTCTTCTCTTGACACCGCTCTTTGTGAGTATTTAAACATATATGCAATTAAGGCGAATTCAGTAGGTGTAACGTCAAATTTCTCGCCGCATACGCTACATTTTCTCATGGCAACATCAATTTCTAAGTTGCCGAAAGACAAAACCTGTTTTTCTTTTATCTCATCACTAAATGACATTCTACGGAAAATAGAATTCACCCTTGCCACAAGTTCCATAGGCGCAAAAGGCTTAACTAAATAATCGTCTGCCCCCATTGTAATGCCTGTTATTCTATCAAGCTCGCTATCTTTTGCCGATACTATTATAATGGGAACATTGTTTTTCTCCCTAATTTGCGAACAAACAGTCACGCCGTCTGTTCCCGGCATCATAACATCTAAGATTACCATATCGGATGGGTTTTTGAGAAATTCATCTCGTAGCGCATCACCACTTTTAAATGCCAGAACTTCATAGCCACTATTTTTTAAAAAGCTACTGATTATATCTCTAATAGACTGTTCATCATCTGCTATATATATTTTCATCAAACCACCTCATATGTAGGCGCCATTGCTCGCCACTGCGTGGCAACTGGGCAGATGGCAAATTTATATTATGCTTTGCATAATATAAATAATCCGCACTCCGTTTGATTATTTATAATTCATTTAAGTGCAATTGCTCTCGCCACTTGCGTGGCAACCGAGCAAACTTGCAGTTTATATTATGCTTTGCATAATATAAATAATAACATGCACCGCAAAATTTTAAACCACTTATATCAAATTGCCTATATTTTGCCTATTTAAAACCGATGATTTCCCAGCAGGCTACATAGTACACTTTTTTCACAGGGCAAGCAAATCAAAACTAAATTAAACAGCCCTTAGAGAAAGGAGAACTATTATGTTCAAAACAGCCCTTGCATCAATAGCGCTGGCAGGCTTGCTGACAGTTGGAGGCGTCGGCGCTACAGTACTTGCAGAAGAATCCACCCCTCCAATCGACCCTGAGCAACCACCCATTTCCATCAGCTTTAATAAAGAAGAAAAAGCGGCTGAGCTTGCACAACAACAGGCTGATATGGAAGCGATGGCCGCTGCAATTGCAGAAAAAAGGGCAGCATTTGCTGCGGCGCGAGCAAACATGGACGCAAGACTTGCAGCAAGCGATAAAAGCACAGAACAACTTGCTGCACTCAGAGAACGCTTCTCTGCTCAGTTTGAGGAAGTTGCCGCTGAAAGAGGCACTGAAATAACCGCAAATCAAGCTGAACGTAAAGCTAATATGGCCAACCGTGCGGACCCCGGGGTTGAAAGAGGGAACATTCAGACCACCAGCACACTATAGCTTCTGCTTAAACAAAACATTTTGCTTAAGCAAAGGTTATAATTTATGCTCATAGTTATTTTATTGCACAGTTAAATATCACACAAACGAAAAATATTTAAAAAGGAATATTATTATGCTTACAATAAAAATCGCATCCATTGCACTTATAGGAATTGTGATGCTTTCAGCAACCAGCATCACAGCATTTGCCACAGAGCCGGTTAATGCTGTAGGTGCCGATTCTTCACAGCTTATATATACTAAGCAAACGCCTAATCCCGAAAGTACTCAAGATATCAAGCTTGAAAATATTACAAGAATTATAGCCGAGTACAACCCTGAGTTACACTCAGAATTAGTTGGTATTATTGCAGAGCATGATGAGTTTCATAGAAATGCAACCGCTAGCCAAGTGGAACACCAAGAAATACGAGAGCTTGAAGTAGCTGCTATTATAGAAAGTGCAGAAGCCGGTGAAATTACAAGAGCAGAGGCATATTTAGCGTTTGAGCAAATGAAAGCCGAAACTGCAGAAATTACAGCCGCATTGCAAACTATCAAAGCAAACAAGACACAAGAAGATGGGCAATTAAAAGCTCTAATAAAAGCTATTGGTAACGAAATTATTGACGAATTTTCATCGGAATCCCCAGACATTGACACCCTGAATCGTCTTTTCACGGAATTTGTTCAATATCAACAGTTACACTTAGAGATTGATTACAGGTATCAAGCTCAAATAGATGAGCTACTCGGCACAAGTTAGATTTAAAGCCTTGCTTTATCAAAAATACAGTTTTGTGGAAACAAACCACAAAACTGTATTTTTTAATGGATTAGAGAGAACTTTAGCTATACATTGACTTTGAGATGTTTTTTCCCGTATTATTAAAGCTGAATATATAGTGCGCGAAAGGTGAAGCAACATGGATGATATAGCGCTTATGAATATCGCATTGCAGCAGGCGGCGCAGGCCGCGGCGCTTGGCGAGGTGCCTGTGGGGGCGGTTGTTGCGCTGAATGGAGAGGTTGTTGCTACAGCGCACAACCGACGAGAGCTTGACAAAAATGCGCTTGCACACGCCGAAATTTTAGCCATAGATACCGCGTGCAAGGCGCTGGGCGGCTGGCGGCTTTGGCAGTGCGAGCTATTTGTTACGCTAGAGCCCTGCCCCATGTGCGCAGGGGCAATTATTAACAGCCGCATAAAGCGGCTTGTGTATGGTGCGAGCGACCCAAAGGCCGGGTGCTGTGGCTCGGTTACTAATATGTTTGAGTTGCCGTTTAACCATAGGCCTGTTATTGAGGGTGGTTTGATGGAAGATGAAAGCCGCATGTTGTTGCAAGATTTTTTTGCTAAGTTGCGGGACAAGCGCAGCCGCGCCAAGGAGACGCTATGAGTAAAACAGTTTTGGTTACGGGGGCATCGGGAGACATTGGCTCGGCCATTGCTACCGCATTTGCACAGGCTGGGTATAATGTAGTGCTGGGGTGCCACAGCAACCCAGAGCGTGCGCACCAGCTACAAAGCCAACTACAAGCGCAGGGGCATAGCTGTATGGTATGCAAGGCAGACGTTGCCAGACAAGATGAGGTAGCGCATATGTTTGAAGAGGTGCGCCGTACTTTTGGAGATGTAGACATACTGGTTAACAATGCAGGTATCTCTCAGCAGAAGCTATTTGACACGCTAAGCCTTGACGACTGGGAGCGTATGATGGCGGTGCATGTTACCGGTACATTTTTGTGCTGTAGGCAGGCAATGCGCAGTATGCTGGCCAAAAAGAGCGGGTGCATAGTGAATATAGCTTCTATGTGGGGGCAGGTTGGTGCTGCGTGCGAGGTGCATTACTCTGCAGCAAAGGCAGCTGTTATTGGGCTTACACGTGCGCTGGCAAAGGAAAGCGGGCCAAGCGGCATACGGGTGAACTGTGTGGCTCCGGGGGTTGTTGAGGGCGTTATGATGCAGCCGTTTTCGCAGGATGAGAGAGAGAGCCTAAACGAGCAAACCCCACTTGGGCGTGCCGCCACACCAAAGGATGTGGCCGACGCCGCTATGTTTTTAGCGTCGGATGCTGCAGGATTTATTACAGGGCAGGTACTTGCGGTAAACGGTGGATTTGTGGTGTAGTTTTTTGTGCTGATAAGTCGACAAAAAAATCAGAATGCTAAAATGCATTTTTAGTGTATTTTGCCGTAAGGTAAAGGGAATTGAACACACA
>CAYJEW010000073.1:0-4835 GCA_964369525.1 uncultured Oscillospiraceae bacterium
TGTTGTAAGGGGAACAGGCTTTACACTGCGTAGCGTCAGCTTTGGCGATAACAGCGTTGCGGCAGGTAGCGATTTCAACCTAAACGCCACCATCCTATCCACCAACGGCACATACGATGTAGAAAACGTTTCGGTAGAGGTAAAACCATCACAGCAGTTTTCGGTAGATTCCGGCTCCAGCATAATTTATATTGGCACCGTAACCCCTAATATGAACATCCCGCTGTCTGTTCCGCTGCTGGCAAGCGCTGTTGCCGAAGAGGGAAGCTATCAGGTAATACTTAGCGTTAACGGCGTGGCCGCCCACGACGGCACCCCCGTAAACGCAGAGATGGTAATAACCATCCCAATATACCAGCCCGAGCGCTTTGAGTTTTCAACCATGCAATTGCCAGATTATCTTACAGCAGGCATGGACGACGGCATGGGCTACTCCAGCATCTCTGTGGTGAATAAAGGAAAAGGCATAATCTACAACGTATCGGTAGAAATTGTAGGCGATGGCCTAACTACCGACATGGGTCAGCAGTATGTTGGCAATATCAACCCAGGTAGCGAAAGTGGGGCAGACTTTAATATTCTGGCCTCGGTTGCCGGTAACATAAACGCCCAGGTTGTGGTTACCTACGAAAACGCCCGCGGTGAAGAAAACACATTAACACACGACTTTGCAATAGAGGTTGTGGAAGGCTTTATAGACCCGGGCATAGACGACCCATTTTCCCCGGGAGAGCCTATACCGGAAGAGCCATCAGGGCTACCAATCTGGGTTTATTTAATAATAGGCGTAGTGGTGCTTGGCGGTGTTATAACGGCCATAGTTATAATAGCTAAAAAACGTAAAGCCAAAAAATATGCTCTGCTAGACGATATCCAAGATGATGAGGAAGACGATTAATGAAACCGTCAGATTTGTTTCGCTTTAGCCTAGATAACCTACGCCGCCGCAAAGGCCGAACGGTGCTAACCGTTATCGGTGTTGTGGTTGGCGTGTGCGCCATTGTGGTAATGGTGTCGCTAGGCATTGCGGTAAACCAGGCCACCGACCTTATGCTGCAAAACTGGGGCGATCTCACCAAAATAACGGTCGAAAGCTATGGTGCACAGCAGGGCACACCCGACCTAGACGATAACATGGTGGAGGCCTTTAAAACCATCCCGCATGTAGTAGCCGCCACCCCGATGTACCAAGACTATTCATTCTACGGCTCGCTTGTGGCAGGCCGAGGCAACCGATACGAAGCCGACTGGACAAATATTATCGGCATGGATGTAGATGCCATAGAGCCAATGGGTTACGAACTTATTGCGGGCAACTACCTTACAGAGCAATCGCTTGGACGCGGTAAGATACCGGTAATGATTGAGGCGCAAGCTGTATTCAGCTTTGCCGATACCAATGTTAGCTACAACAACCCAAACCGTTATATCTACCCCGAATATGACTACGAAGACCCATATGCAAGCACCCCTATGAACCTGCCGCAGTATAGCGAAGACGGTGTGCTACTAAACCCCGAAGACTCCTTCTTCGACCTTATGAACACCACACTAATCTACCGCATGAACATAGGCTACGACGAAAACACAGATGAGCCTATCTACAAGGAATACGAGCTTGTACCGGTAGGCATACTAAACGCAGGCGATAGCTGGGAACTAATGAACGGCGTTGTAATGTCTATCGAAAACGTCGAGATGCTTGAAACCGAGTACGCAAGGGAAACAGGCAGTAGCGGCGGCGGCGGTGGCGGGGGACTTATGTACTCCACCTCATTTTATGGCGGCATGGGCGGCGGGGACAACACTATACAGGTAGGCGGCTATAATAATGTATATGTAAAGGTAGACGACGTAGCCAACATGCCGGATGTAGAAAAAGCCATCCGCGACATTGGCTACCAAATCTATTCCATGAGCTCTACACGCGAGCAGTTGCAAGGCCAGGTGGCACAAACCCAGCTTATGCTGGGCGGGCTTGCGGCGGTGTCGCTGTTCGTAGCGGCTTTAAATATTATGAACACCATGACAATGGCAATCTACGAGCGCACCAAAGAGATAGGCGTAATGAAGGTGCTTGGTTGCAACCTAGCAAATATCCGTCAGATGTTTTTGATAGAATCTGGCGCTATAGGTCTGCTGGGCGGCATAGTGGGGGTAATTGTAAGCTTAATACTTAGCTTTTTGCTAAACAACCTGCCTATGATACTTGCTATGCTTGGCATTGAAAGCAGTGTGGATATTGCCGCCCTATTTGGCCTTGGTGGCCTGCAAGACATGATGGCAGGTAGCATGCAACTTTCAATAATTCCGCTATGGCTGATACTGCTGGCGCTAGGCTTTGCCACGGTGGTAGGCTTTTTGTCCGGCATAGGCCCTGCAAACCGAGCCGTAAAAATCAGCTCGCTTGAAGCAATCCGACACGAATAGCTGCACTACCACGGCAAAGCGCATATAAAGAAAATAACACACAACACAAGGCTATGCCTTTGAAATTGTGTGTTATTTTTATATATACATGTGTAAAGATACATGCATATTTAAACAGGATTAACAATGTACGCTTGTATAGGAGGTTGCTTTAGGCCAGCTCTTCCACACGTCGTAGCCATGCTTCGGCACATGCATCAGACGGCATACATAGCCCACCGCGCGGCGAAAGGCTAACGCAGTCCACCTTTGGCCCATCGGGCATGCAGTTGCGCTTGTATTGCTGGCTAAAGAACCTGCGGTAGAACACCTTCATCCATCCAAGAAGCTGTTTGTGGCTGTACTCATCTTTAAATGCAGCCTCTGCCAGCCGCATAATCTTTTGTGGCTCAAAACCCCAACGCAAAACATAATATAAAAAGAAATCGTGTATCTCATATGGGCCAATCAGTTGCTCGGTTTGCTGGGTAATGTTGCCTTTGCTGTCGGGTGGCAACAGCTCTGGGCTAACAGGCGTCTGCAATACATCCAATAGCACCTTGGCAAGGGCAGGGGGTGCGCTGTTTGCATACTGCTGAACCATATACCGCACAAGCGTTTTAGACACACCACCATTCACAGCATACATACTCATGTGGTCGCCGTTGAAGGTGGCCCACCCAAGCGCAAGCTCTGAAAGGTCTCCTGTGCCAACAACCAGGCCGCCGTGCCGGTTTGCAATGTCCATCAGCACCATAGTGCGCATACGAGCCTGAGCGTTTTCATACACCGCATCGTGCTCGTTTTCGCTGTGTCCGATATCCTCAAAATGCATTCGAGTGGTAGAGGTTATGTCCACAACCTCGTAGCGCACTTTTAACAGCTCGCAAAGCTCTTTGGCATTGTCGTGCGTGCGCTGTGTTGTGCCAAACCCAGGCATGGCCACCGCAATTATGTCATCACTGCTACGTCCCATAGCTGTAAAGGCATCTGCCGTTACAAGTAGAGCCAGTGTACTGTCCAGCCCTCCGGATACACCTATTACCGCCTTTTCTGCTCGGGCATAACTTATTCGCTTTTGCACAGCCGCGCTTTGTATATTCATTATAGTATTGTAAGCGTCTGTATCGTCAGCTCCCGGGATACATGGGGTAGAGTTAATACTTCTAGAAAGCTCGGTGGTTTCCATCGGTAGCGTGAACAAAACATTTAAATATCCATCGCCGCCTGCATCAGCAAAGCCGGTAATGCGCTGGCGCTCAAACAGCAGGCTATTCACATCAATCTCGCTTATGGCAAGCTCGCTGTTAAACGGCGCGGTTTCAGCCAACACAGCGCCATTTTCTGCAACAATGCTGTGGCCTGCAAACACAAGGTCGGTTGTAGACTCTCCACTACCCGCATTTGCAAAAACATACCCACAAAGTAGGCGTCCGCTTTGGCCACATACAAGCTCGCGGCGCTTTTGGCTCTCGCCCACAGCTTCGCTCTTGGCCGATAGGTTAGCCATAACAGTAGCACCTGCCGCCGAATGAAAAATAGAGGGTGGGGCAGGCGCCCACAAGTCTTCGCATATCTCCACCGCCAGAACAAACGACGGCATGTTGTCACATCTAAACATTATCTGCACGCCTATAGGCACACCACGCAGTAGCCCGCGCTCCAGCCGCTCCACGCCGGCAAAAGCAGGCGAAAAATACCGAAGCTCGCTATGCTCGCCATAGTTTGGCGGGTAGCTCTTAGGCACAATTCCTAAAACACGCCCGCCACGCACAACAGCGGCGCAGTTGTATAGCTTACCTCTGTGGCGTAGCGGCAGGCCCACCACCAGCAAAAGCGGCAGTGCGGCCGTTTGCTTGCATATTTCAAGCAACGCTTGCTCCGCGTCAATCAAAAGCGCATCCTGCAAAAACAGGTCGCCGCAGGTGTATGCTGTAATGCCCAGCTCCGGCGTAACTAGCAGTTTTGCCTGCTGTGCCGCCGCCTGCTTTGCCAGATTTATTATCTGCTGTGAATTAGCTGCGCAGTTGCCCACCTTAACCGTAGGCGTACCCGCCGCCACCTTAATAAAACCGTCTTGCATAATTGCCTCCCTAAAATGCTTTTTGTATATAGTAGCAAATTAAATAGCGTGCTTTAATCTGCTCAGTAGATATTTTAAAAGAAATAAAGCATTACGAAAAATGCGCATAATCTTATACTCTCTTAAATATCGCTAAATCGGTAGCCGCGATAACAAAAAAGTTATTACATCTACTATATCCAAAAGCCTTTACTCAAAACTTTGTTTACCATATCACTTATTTGCATAAGTACACCTCCACATATATAGTAGTTTATACTATAGTTATCGTCCGTTTTTTCAAATATCATGATTTATACCATTAAGAGTATATAAATATCAATCGATGGCTGTTCGTACTACT
>CAYJEW010000074.1:0-4749 GCA_964369525.1 uncultured Oscillospiraceae bacterium
ATGCGGCGCACCTTCCCTCTCAAAGCACGCCTTTTGCGCTTGTTTGCACCCACACGGTGCAAACGCCGCTTGCCTCGGTGCTACGCATTGCAGACTATATCGGCCCCACAAACCTGTTGCCTCAGCTCGGCTGTGCGCTAGACAATCTTCTGCAAGAACATGGCTGCGAATATGCAGACTTCTACTGCGCCGGCATTCCCGCCAAAACCATGCTCGCCACAGGCTTCTGCGAGCGCGACGAGCAAAGCCCTAACATTCTGCCAAACTACCTAAGCCCCCCGCTTATCCAAAATACCGACTACTACTACTTCACCAGCCACCCAAACGGCTTTACCATGTTCAAAGCCGACGGCGACCAAGACCGCCCAAACATCCCCTTGTAAACGGCGGCCCATATAATAAATAAAAAAGAGCAAATCGGCTTTTGCCGCTCTGCTCTTTTTACTTTCTCTTATCCCGCTTTAATTCTCGCAGTAAAGCCCGCCGCCGCGCAACTTCACACCCACACCGCCGCCCAAAACACACACTTTTTTTCAGCCTACTGCGCCAAACTAAGCGCCATCAACAGGCCGTCCTCTACAGGCTTTGCGTACATATCTTGGCGGGTTGCCAGCGTCTTGCAGCCTAGCGATGCATAAAAAGCTATGGCGGCGCTGTTGCTTTTGCGCACCTCTAAAAGTACCCGCCGCACCCCCATGCCCACAAGCTCATCTTTTGCATGGGCAAGTAGCGCTTTGGCCACCCCTTTGCGGCGATAATCTTTATGCACCGCTATTATCTCAAGGTCTGCGCTGTCATACAGCGCAAAAAAACAACAAAAACCCACAGGTGCACCATCCAAAACCGCAACATACACCCTGCGGGTTTTGGTATCCATCGCTTTTTCCAGCTCTTGCAGTGCCCATGGGTCGGGCGCAGTTGCCGATATCTGCGCAACCTGCTCGAGATACCCTCGGCTCAACGGCTCTATCTTCAGCATACCGCCCCCCATAACAACTCCTACCCACGGCGCCAATCGCGCCGCCCGCCTGCGCCGCTTTTCGGCGCTTTATATACTCGCCCCGCCAGTCGCTACCCTTTAGCCGCCAGCCAGTTTTCGCCTGTGTGCACGTCGGCCTGCAACTTCACCGAAAGCTGCGCTGCGCCCTCCATCTCCTGCTTTAAAATATCCCCCACTGCCGCAAGCTCGCTCTTTGGCGCCTCCACAATTAGCTCGTCATGCACCTGCAAAACCAGCCGCGCTAAAAGCCCCTCGGCGCGTAGCCTGCGCCATACTCGTATCATAGCCAGCTTTATCACGTCGGCCGCCGTACCTTGTATAGGCGTGTTCATCGCCATGCGCTCGCCCAGCGCCGCCACATTGCGGTTGCTGCTGGCAAGCTCCGGCAAAGAGCGGCGGCGGCCATACAGCGTTTGCACATAGCCGTGCTGCTTACCATATTCCACCGTGCTGTGCATATAGTTCTGCACGCCGGGATAATGCGAAAGATACGTTTTTATAAACTCGTCCGCCTCTTTTACGCTCACCCCAATATCCTTAGAAAGGCTAAACGCACCAATCCCGTACACAATGCCAAAGTTAACCGCCTTTGCGGCCGAGCGCAGCTGGGGCGTAACCATATTGGTAGGCAGGCCGTTTACCCTTGCGGCGGTAGCTGTGTGAATGTCTTCACCGTTCTGAAAAGCCTCGCGCATCGCATCGTCATCCGAAATATGGGCCAAAATACGCAGCTCTATCTGGCTGTAGTCGGCGTCTGCCAGCTCCATACCGCCAGGCGCTACAAAAAATCGGCGCAATCGGCTGCCCAGCTCGGTGCGCACAGGTATGTTTTGCAGGTTTGGCTCGGCCGAAGATATCCTCCCCGTGCGCGCCTCGGTTTGGTGAAACGTTGTGTGTATCCGCCCGTCCTCGCCCACCTGCTTTAGCAGGCCCTCCACATAGGTGGAGTTCAGCTTTTGGTAGGTGCGGTACATCAAAATGCTATCAATAACGGGGTGATACTTGCGCAGGCTCTCCAGCGTTTCGGCATCGGTAGAGTAACCGCTCTTTGTTTTTTTACGGGTAGGTAGCCCCAGCGTACCAAACAGCACCTCGCGAAGCTGTTTTGGGCTGTTTAGGTTAAACTCGCAGCCGGCCGCCTCATATATATCCGCTAGCTGCTTTTCCAGCTCGCTCTGTAGCTGCTGCCCAAACTCTTTAAGCCCTTCTGCATCAAACGCCACCCCGCACAGCTCCATGCTGGCCAGCACCTCGGCCAAAGGCTGCTCTATATCATGCAGTAGCGGCTGCATGCCTGCGGCCTCGCACTCGGTAGCCAAATGCCTAAAAAGCGGCTCTAAAAACGGCGCGCTGGGATACTGCTCGCAGCTAAACTGCGCAGCAATACCATACTGCGCCGCCAGCTGTTGCACCTCGTAAGCCGAGGCCGCAGGGTTTAGCAGGTACGCCGCCAGCTTTGCATCAAACACAATGTTTTCAGCAGGTGTTTTGCCGCCGTTTTGCGCAAGCGCAATGCGGTGCAGCTCCTTTGAATCAAAAACACGCTTATACGCTTTTGGGTTTTGCAGTAGTGCGCACAGCTCTGGGCTTTGGCTCTCTGCCACATATACTGTGCTGCTGCCCGCCGGCACTACCAGCCATGCCCCCTCTTGCTCTGCCATAAACACCATACCGCTCAACTGCTCCAATAGCGGTTGCACACTCGCCTTTGGCAGGTTTTTGGCAGTGGGCGTAGCCTCTGCCGCCCCTGCCGCCGAAAGACCAAAACGGCTAACCAGCGAAAACATCTCCAGCTGCGAAAGCAGCGCGGCGGCTTCAGCCTGCTGCACAGGCCTTTTTTTATAGCTACCAATCTCTGTGGCCACAGGCGCCTTGCAGTTTATCTCAGCAAGCTTAAGGCTAAGCTCTGCCAGCTTTTTTCCGTTTTCCAGCTTTGTGCGCGCGGCAGGCTTTATGCTGCTGCTTTGCAGGTTGTCGTATACCCCCTGTAAACTGCCAAACTCCTGAATAAGCGCAAACGCTGTTTTTTCGCCCACGCCCGGTACACCCGGAATGTTGTCCGACGCGTCCCCCATCAGCGCTTTAACATCTATCAGCTGCCTTGGGCTCACACCATACTTTTCGCGCACCACATCGGGTGTAATACGGCTTGTTTCGCCTTTGCCGCCCTTTGTGGTTGTAAGTAGTACCGAAACATTCTCCCCCACAAGCTGTAGGCTGTCTCGGTCGCCTGTGGCAAGCACTGCGGTATTTTCGCTTTCTGCGCTCACCGCCGCAAGCGTGCCTAAAATATCATCAGCCTCGTATCCCTCGCAACTAACCTCGGCATATCCCAGTAGCCCCAGCAGCTGCTTTAGCACAGGCATCTGCTGTGCCAGCTCTTGCGGCATAGGCTTGCGCTTTGCCTTGTATCCGTCGTACATTTCGTGCCTAAATGTAGGCGCACGAAGGTCAAACGCAATTGCAATCTCGTCCGGCGCCTCGCTCTCCTCCAGCTTTAGCAGTATGTTCATAAACCCATAAATAGCGTTTGTATATTGTCCGCTTTGGGTGCTAAGCAGTTTTATCCCGTAAAATGCACGGTTAAGTATGCTGTTGCCGTCTAAAACCAGCAGTTTCATCGCATGTATCTCCTTTAAAATTATAGGCAACCTTTTTGAATACTATACCACAGTTTTTTGTTTTATGGTATGATAATACTCGGCCGAATGTGTACGGGCCGGCATACTCAAACCCCTGCCGTTTTTAACGGATATTTTTGTAACCGCACCGCTTTAAATCCCTTGCCCGCACGCAAAACATTGTTCCCCAGCGGCTTTTTTTAAAACTACATTTACCCGTCCAACGGAGGGCACCGCTTGAACATAAGTGATATACAACTTAATAAAGGCGCGGCGCTTGCGCCAATGGCCGGCATTAGCGATGGCGCCATGCGCAGCCTGTGCGAGCGGTTTGGCGCTGTGTATACCGTAAGCGAAATGGTGAGCGCAAAGGCCATTGCCATGGGCGATAAAAAAAGCCTACAGCTACTGCTGCGGCATACACAAGGCGAGGCCGCCGCCCCATACGGCGTACAGCTTTTTGGCCATGAGCCTCAGGTGGTACGCGAGGCCATACAGCGCATATCCCATATGCCTTATGATTTTTTAGACCTTAACATGGGCTGCCCCGCCCCTAAAATTGTGGGCTCCGGCGATGGCTCGGCACTGCTTAAAGACCCTCCTGCGGCCGAGCGGTTTGCCGCCGCCGCAGTAAAGGCCTCGGCAAAACCCGTTACCGTAAAGTTGCGCATCGGCTGGGACGACGACACCATGACAGGCCTTGAGGTAGCAAAGCGCTGCGAGGGTGCAGGCGTACAACTTTTAGCGGTACACGCCAGAACAAGGGCCCAGCAGTACCAGCCTGGCGTAAACTACGCTGCCGTTGCCAAAATTAAACAGGCGGTTAGCATTCCCGTTATAGTAAACGGCGATGTAGACAGCCCCGCCGCCGCAAGCTTTGCGCTAAACCAAACAGGGTGCAATGGCGTAATGGTGGGCAGAGCCGCCATGGGTAACCCGTTTTTGTTTAAAGAAATCGCCGCGCACCTGCAAGGCCACGCCCCGCCTGCGCCGCCCACCCTGCGCCTGCGATTGCAGGTGCTGGAAGAACAGGTAGCCGCCATGTGCAACGAAAAAGGCGAAGAGCGCGCCATGCGCGAAGCCCGCAAGATAGCCGCAGGCTACATGAAAGGCCTAAACGGCGCCGCC
>CAYJEW010000075.1:0-4669 GCA_964369525.1 uncultured Oscillospiraceae bacterium
AGCGCCGGTGTGATAAACTATATGCTAACGATATTATGCGCCGACAAGTATAAACTGCGGCAATACGGAGGCATGCAATGGCTACAATAAGTGTTTGTATGATAGTAAAAAACGAGGAAGAGCGACTGGCCCGCTGCTTAGACAGCCTTGGCAGCATTCCGGACGAGATTGTGATAGTAGACACAGGCTCTACCGACAAAACAAAAAGTATTGCAAGGCAGTACACCGCAAAGGTGTATGACTATGAGTGGTGCGACGATTTTGCAAGCGCGCGCAACTTCTCGCTTTCTAAGGCCGAGCATGAGTATGTTTATGTGGCGGATGCAGACGAGGTGCTGGACGATGACAACCGTGCACGCTTTTTGCAGCTAAAAGATGCGCTGCTGCCCGAGGTGGAGGTTGTGGAGGTTGGCTACCTGAACAAAACAAGTTTTTCTACCACCGAGAATTTCGAATTGGATTTTAGGCCTAAGCTATTTAGGCGGCTGCGCTCGTTCCAGTTTTCAGACCCTATTCACGAAGCGCTACGCACCGACCCTATTGTGTATCGTAGCAATGTGGTTGTGCAGCATCTGCCCGGCAGTGGCCACGCCGAGCGTGACCTTGCGCATTTTGCACGGCTACTTGCAAAAGACCATAAGTTCTCGGCTAGGCTGGAGATGATGTATGCACGGGAGCTTATGCTGGCGGGCTCTACACGAGATTTTAAAGCCGCCGCAAATTATTTTGAGATGGTACGCTCCGATACTTCACGCCCTGTGGAAACACTGCGCCGCGCCAGCTGTGTGCTGGTAAAAGGCGCTGCTATGGAGCGCAATGCCGAAAACCTGCTGCGTGTTGCGGCGCCCGAACTTGTGGGCACGCCGCCGAGCGAAGTGTGCTGTGCACTGGGCGACTATTACCTTGCCACCAACCACCCACAGCAAGCGGCCGACTGGTATGCGGCGGCGCTGTCGGGCGCAAGCCCAGAGCTTGTGGCGGCATCGGCCGGTAGCCAGCCGCTGAAAGGCCTTGCGTCTTGCTTTGAGGCAAACGGTGATTTGGAGAGCGCCAGAGAGTACATGGCACGTGCGGCCGAGTGGGAAGCAGAAAATTTAAAGGTAGCAAAATAGGCCTACCTTATTATGCACTAATGCCATTAACTATTATACTACTATATTATGAATAAATTTGGTGGGCGTGTGTCTGCCAAGAAAACAGGAGATGTTATGAGCCACACAGCGCTTGCTGAACTTTTATTCCCGAATACTGTCGCTACGGTAGATGAACTGGAGCAGCAGTATCCCCCTCGTGTACTTGCAGAGGGTGCTAAGGTTACCCGCATAGCCCCAAGCCCTACAGGGTTTATGCACCTTGGCAATCTGTTTGGCGCTTTGGCCGACGAGCGGCTGGCCCACCAGAGCGGCGGCGTATTTTTTCTGCGTATAGAAGACACCGACCAAAAGCGTGAGGTGGCCGGCGGCGTGCAGACAATTTTGGATGTGTTTGAGCACTACGGGCTTCGGTTTGACGAGGGTGCTACATTGCAAGGCGACAACGGCAGCTATGGGCCGTATCGTCAGCGCCAGCGCGCCGCCATATATCATGTGTGCGCAAAATACCTTGTGGAACAAGGCATGGCCTACCCCTGTTTTCTTACCGAGGACGAGCTTTCGGCCATGCGTGAAAAGCAGGCGGCAGAAAAGCTGAATTTTGGATGTTACGGCGATTTTGCAATATATCGCAACGCAGATATAGCACGAATAAAACAACTGATGGACGAGGGGCGGCCGTATGTTGTGCGGTTTCGCAGTGGCGGCGACGCTGCAAACCGTGTAAAGGTGGGCGACGCTATACGCGGGGTTTTAGAGCTACCCGAAAACGACCAAGATGTTGTTATACTAAAAGCCGACGGCATTCCCACCTACCATTTTGCGCATGTGGTGGACGACCACTTTATGCGCACAAACATTGTAGTGCGTGGCGAGGAGTGGCTGGCAACATTGCCGATACATGTGCAGTTATTCGCCGCTATGGGCTGGAAAGTGCCAAAATATCTGCACACAGCGCACCTAATGAAGCTGGACGGCGGATCTAAACGCAAATTATCTAAGCGCAAAGACCCCGAGCTAGCGCTTAGTTTTTACACCGAGCAGGGTTATACTGTGCAGACGCTGAAGGAATATCTGCTAACACTGCTAAACTCTAACTTTGAAGAGTGGCGCGCGATAAACCTTGAAAAGCCTTTAGAGGAGTTTCCGTTTTCGGTCAAGAAGATGAGTGTATCGGGCGCTTTGTTTGACATAGACAAGCTAAACGATACCTCGCGTAACATAATAAGCCGCATGGACGCGGAGGAGGTATACAACGGGCTATATAGCTGGGCGCAGCAGTACGACCCCGAGTTTGCGGCGCTACTTTGCCAAGATAAAGAATACACACTTGCCATGCTAAACATAGGCAGGGGCGGCAAAAAACCGCGTAAGGATATCACGGTGTGGAGCGGCGCAAAGCAGTATCTTTCGTTTTATTTTGAGGAGCTGTTTACCCCCAATTACACCCTGCCTGATGCCGTGCCTGCTGATGTTGCAAAAAAGCTACTCTGCCAGTATGCCGAGCGGTATAGCCCACAAAGCGAGGGCGGATGGTTTGAGCTGGCAAAACAGCTTGCCGAAGAGCTTGGGTATGCAAGCGACATGAAAGCATACCGCGCTGCGCCCGAAAACTGGCCCGGCAGTGTGGCCGACATAAGCATGGTTATTCGGCTGGCAATTACAGGGCGTGGTGAAAGCCCAGACCTTGGCCTGATTATGCAGATTTTAGGGCAAGATGTAGCAAAGGCACGGCTTTTGCGGATGGCTGAAAAAATATAATGGATTATAATTGTGCGGAGGAAAAGCATGAGCGGTAAACAAAGCTGGAACGATTCTATGGAGCTGCCTTCAAATTTTATATATGATATTGTTAGTGACGATTTACAAAACGGGTTTTCGCGGCCTATACAAACCCGTTTCCCGCCCGAGCCAAACGGCTACCTGCACATAGGTAGCGCTAAAGCTATATGGATTAACTACTCCACCGCCATGAAGTTTGGCGGTAGCTTTAACCTGCGCTACGACGACACAAACCCCGAGCGCGAAGAGGCGGAGTATGTGAACAGCATTAAAGAAGACCTATTATGGCTGGGCGCTGTGCCGGACGGCGGAATTTTTTACGGTAGCGATTATTTTGAGCAGTGCTACAACTTTGCGGTAAAGCTTATTGAAGACGGCAAAGCATATGTGGACGACCTAACACAAGAGGAGATTCGTGAGTACCGTGGTACGCTTACAGAGGCGGGGCGCAACAGCCCATACCGTGAGCGTAGCGTGGAGGAAAACCTTGATTTATTTCGCCGCATGAAGGAGGGCGAGTTCCCCAACGGGGCGCGCACCCTTAGGGCTAAAATCGACATGGCAGCGTCCAACATGAACATGCGCGACCCGCTGATATATCGCATTAAGCACGAGCATCACCATCGCCAAGGCGACGACTGGTGCATATACCCGCTATATGACTATGCGCATCCTATTCAAGACGCACTTGAAGGGGTTACCCATTCGCTTTGTTCGCTGGAATTTGAGAACCACCGCCCGCTTTACGACTGGGTGGTGGACAACATCGACTTTGAGCACAAGCCGCACCAGTTTGAGTTTGCACGGCTTAACATTACAAACACCGTTATGAGCAAACGCTACCTGCGTGAGCTTGTGGAAAACGGCCATGTAGACGGCTGGGACGACCCACGCATGCCTACCCTATCGGCGCTTAGGCGGCGTGGATACACTGCTTCGTCCATTATTGAATTTATAAAAAAAGCTGGGGTTGCAAAAGCGTATAGCACAGTAGACATTCGCCTTTTGGAATATTGCATACGTGAAGAGCTGAATGCCACAGCGCAGCGCCGCATGGCTGTTTTAGACCCCATTAAGGTAACCATTACCAACTACCCAGAGGGCAAGCACGAAACATTTGCTATATCAAATAACCCAACCGACCCCGACAGCGGCAAGCGCGAGGTAGACTTTAGCGGTACGCTGTATATAGAGCGTGAAGATTTTGCTCAGGTGCCTCCGCCAAAATGGCAGCGGCTGCGCCCCGAGGGCGAAGTACGGCTGATGGGCTCGTATATCATTCGTTGCAACGAGGTTATTTTGGATGCCGACGGCAATGTGGCAGAGCTAATGTGCACCGCAGACATTGAAACAGGCAACCAAAAGCCTGCCGATGGGCGCAAGGTGAAAGGCACTATTCACTGGGTAAGCGCGGCGCACGCTGTGGATGCGCAGGCCTGCCTTTACGACAACCTGTTTACGCTGGAAAATACCGCCGATGTGCCCGAAGACGAAAGCTATATTGAGTATATTAACAAAGACTCGCTCATCCGTATGCCAAACTGCAAGCTGGAAAAAAGCCTTGCAGACGCGCAGGTGGGCGAGCGGTATCAGTTTGTGAGAATGGGATATTTTTGCAAGGATTCCAAAAACGAAAATACCTTCAACCGTATTGTGCATCTGAAGGATAGTTTTAAGGTTGATTGATTTTTGGTGTGGATTATAAAAAAACTAAAACTCCCCTACCGTTTTACGGCGCGGGGAGTTTTGATTTGTAGTGTATAACTAAATGGTGTAAGGATTTGCCTAGCGGCTAG
>CAYJEW010000076.1:0-4156 GCA_964369525.1 uncultured Oscillospiraceae bacterium
ACATCGACGCCAACGGCATTGTTGCTGTTAGCGCAAAAGACCTCGGCACAGGCAAAGAGCAAAGCATTACCATCACCGCCTCCACAAACATGAGCAAAGACGACGTGGAAAAAGCCGTTAAAGAGGCAGAGCAGTACGCCGAAGAAGACCGTAAGCTGAAAGATAAAATTGATATTCGCAACGCCGGCGACTCGCTTGTATACCAAACAGAGAAAACCATTGGCGACCTTGGCGATAAACTTTCAGACGAAGACCGCGCCGCGCTTACCGAAAAGAAAGACGAGCTAAAGCGCGCGCTGGACAGCGATAACCTAGACGACATTAAAGCAAAACAGGAAGAGCTGCAAAAAGTGCTGTACGACATTAGCAGCAAGGTGTATGCCGCCGCTAGCGAAGCCGCAGCGCCCGAGGGCGACGGCGCAAACGGCAGCGATGCTCCACCCCCCGAAGCCGATGTGGTAGATGCCGACTTTACCGAGATTGACGAAGACAAATAACCAAGCTGTGCCTGCGCCTGCGGTAATAAAGCCGCAGGCGCGCGCGGCCGTTTTACAAAGACGCAGCAGCATATCACCCACATGTTTTACTGCCTCTTTTCAATCGGCACATATGGGCAGGGGGAGCCACCCCTACCCTTTAACCACAGCAAAAGGAGTTGAGGCGATTGGCTGAAAAAAGGGACTATTACGAGGTCCTCGGGGTTGCAAAAAACGCCGGCGAAAGCGAAATTAAAAAGGCCTACCATAAAAAAGCCAAAAAATATCACCCAGACTTAAACCCCGGCGACAAAGATGCCGAGGCAAAATTTAAAGAGCTGGGCGAAGCATACGAGATGCTTAGCAACAAAGAAAAACGCTCTCGCTACGACCAATTCGGCCACGCCGGGGTAGACCCCAGCTACGGCGCGGGCGGTGGCGGCGCTGGCGGCTTTGGTGGCGGATTTAACGGCGGGTTTGGCGGCTTTGGTGTAGATGTTAACGATATTTTCGAAACATTTTTCGGCGGCGGGCGCAGCGGCTTTAACACCCGCCAAAGCAACCCAAATGCCCCAAGGCGCGGCGCCGATGTGCGTGTTTCGCTTGTGCTCACCTTTATGGAAGCTGTGCACGGCGTTACCAAAACCATCAACATCACCCGCCAAGAAACCTGCGACGAATGCCATGGTAGCGGCGCCGAAAAAGGCACCACGCCCGAAACCTGCTCCGAGTGCCAGGGCAGTGGCTTTACCGTAACCCAAAAGCGCACCGCCTTTGGCATGATGCCCGAGCGCTACCCCTGCAACCGCTGTGGTGGCAAGGGTAAAATTATCAAAAAACCTTGCCATAAGTGCCACGGCAACGGCCGTGTGGGCGTACCAAAACGTATGGACGTTAAAATTCCCGCCGGGGTAGACGACGACCAAAACATTCTGCAGCGCGGCATGGGCGACGCTGGCATAAATGGCGGCCCATCGGGCGATTTGATAATAATTCTCACCGTGCGGCCCGACCCCATGTTCGAACGGCAGGGCTACGACGTTTATGTAAACGTGCCCATAACCTACACCCAGGCTGTTTTGGGCGCTAAGGTAACCGTGCCCACAATAGACGGCAAGGTAGAGCAAACCGTGCCGGAGGGCACCCAAGGCGGCAAAACCTTCCGCCTACGTAGCAAGGGCATCCCTTATGTAAACGGCCGAGGCCGAGGCGACCAGTATGTCACCGTTAGTGTTGAAATACCTAAAAAACTCACCCGCGCACAGCGCGACGCGCTAGCCAAGTTTGAAAACACCATGAAAGAAGACAACTACGAACAGCGCAAAGGCTTTAACAAAAGCCTGCGAGACCTTTTTGGCTCCAAATAATTTTACCCCAGCTATAAAAAACACCCAAGGCAACCCCTTTGGGTGTTTTTTTGTGCGCATTTTCAAAAAGGTGTTGACAAAGCAAAATAGTTAAGCTAAGATAATTAAATAAAAGTAATCACTTTGTGCACTCAGCCTAGCCAAGCTAATATAATCCCAGCCCGCCTAAAAACAGATAAATTGCACATCTAACTGCGTTATCCTCCTAGACAAACGCGAGTTTGCCGTTGTCGTCTGCCTTGTTATAAGCACAATTTATCTGTTTTTAGGTCTATAGATTTTATAGCAAATGGGTGGGCTTTATAGCAAGGAAAAGCCTTGCAGTAATGCTTACTGCCTTACAAAAGGCTTTGACGCCGATAGAAAATTCACCCATTTGTTAGAAAACGGGTTCGGATTTATATTAGCTTGGCTAACCACCTCACCCGAAAGGAGCCCTCTGTATGAGCGAAAAATTAATTAAAGCCATGGATAAATTTTATCACGATATGTCTATAGCAGACCTGCAGTATGCCTATAAAACCCGTGAGGTAGGCAGCCTTTCTTACCACGATACACTGTACTTAAATATTATAGAGTCCCACCCAAATCGCTACACCTCTTCTCAAATAGCCGATCTATTAAAAATAACCCGCCCTGCCGTTACGCAAAAAATAAGCGAGCTTACAAAAAAAGGTTATATTATTAAAACCCAAAGCGCCACAGACAAGCGGGTGTTTTACCTTGCTACAAACCCTAAAAAAAGCTTTTACACCGAAGAAAATAAAGCTGCCGAATTAAAAATATCGAAACTGCTTGAAGACAAATACGGGAAAGAAAACGTTGATAAGATGTGCGAAATGCTCGAGTTTTTAGCAGAATCACTATTCAATGAAAAGGTTAACAGAAAATGAAAACAAGCCCTCTAGCCAAAGATTTCAGCATGAAATCCCTTTTACTTTACACACTTCCCAGCATGCTTATGATGCTGTTCATGTCTACCTATACAATCATCGACGGCGTTTTTGTTTCCAACCTTGTAGGTGAAGATGCCCTAGCCGCCGTAAACTTGGTTATCCCATTGCTCGGTATTGTTTTGGCAATTGGGTTAATGTTTTCAACCGGTGGCAATGCCGTTATTGCGCGCCTTATGGGGCAGGGCAAGGAAAATCAGGCGCGTGAATTTTTAACGGTCATCTTTATAATTGGCGGTGCGCTTGGAGCTGTGTGTAGCGCCGTGGTGTTTTTGTTTCCGGAGCAGATTTTAACCGCTCTTAGCGTAAGCGAAAGTCTATACCCATTTGCAAAAGATTATATGCTCAGCCTTGCACCTTTTGCGATACCTGTATTTTTTCAGGTATTTGTACAGTCATTTTTGGTCACAGCAGGAAAACCAACATTCAGCCTAATTTTAGGCATTGCGGGTGGCCTTGTAAACATTGCGCTGGACTACGTTTTTATTGCACCAAATTTATTAAATCTCGGTATTGCGGGCGCAGGGCTTGCAACAGGTATCGGCAATGCCGTTCCGGGGGTTTTAGGCTTTTTTTATCTCATCTTCAACCGTGGCGGCATTCTTCATTTTGTAAGGCCTCGCTTAAAGCTTGCCACCCTTTGGCAATGCATGTTCAATGGCTCTTCAGAGCTTGTTGGCAACCTTGCCATATCCATCACCACCATAATGTTCAATTTTATTTTGCTTAACATGATAGGCGATGCCGGTGTTGCCGCAATTAGCGTTATTTTGTATATTCAAATGTTCCAAAATGCACTCTATTTTGGCTACACTCTGGGGGTGTCTCCCATTATCTCTTATAAGTTTGGCGAACAAAATACCGCCGGCCTGCACAAGGTTATACGACAAAGCTTTATAATAGTTTCGGTTGCTTCAGCGCTCATAATTGCGCTAACACTTGTTTTTGCAGACCAGGCCATTGGCATATTCATCTCGCACCAAAGCCCCACATTTGAAATGACCAAAACCGGCCTACTGCTTTTCCTGCCTGCGTACATTTTCATGGGCTTCAATATATTTTTCTCCTCCATGTTTACTGCACTCTCAAATGGCAAGGTATCGGCCATAATTTCAATCTCAAGAAGCCTTGTTTTTTTGGTAGCCTCGCTCATAATACTGCCGCAACTGCTTGGGCTAAACGGCGTTTGGCTGGCCGTGCCTGTGGCAGAAATGTTGGCAATAGCTGTGTCGATTTGCTTTTATAAAATGGGCAAAACGGTTTATCGCTACTAGCAAAATTGGCCAAACATACCGAAAATACACTATTTTATCGGTTATTTAGTGCTAATTCATGTTATATTCACTTGTATTTATAAATA
>CAYJEW010000077.1:0-4069 GCA_964369525.1 uncultured Oscillospiraceae bacterium
CACCGCCGCCAGTAGTGCCACCGCCGCCAGTAGTGCCACCGCCGCCAGTAGTGCCGCCACCTGTAGTACCACCGCCACCAGTAGTGCCGCCGCCGGTAGTATTACCGCCTGTGTTATTGCCGTTATCGTCGCCGCCGAATATACCGCCGTCGCCAAATATGCCGCCATCGCCAAATATGCCGCCGCCAAATAGGCCATCACCACCAAATAGGCCGCCGCTGTCGTTGCCGCTGTCTTGATTGCTGCCGTTGTTATAGGTGTCATTGCTGTTGTTGCCATTGTCGTCAAACTCCCATACGCCGTCGACAACGGTGCCATCAAATATCCATTCGGTAATTACAGACGTAATCGAAAATTCGGTTAGCACATCGAAATCAATATAAAATGTCTGCTCAACATAGGTTTCAAACTGCAGCCAGTAAACCTCCACTTCTTCAAAAAAGGTGTCGACCCTATCAAAAAAGTAAGCAACCCTGCCAACAAATATAAAAAAGTCGGCACAACCGGTTAAAAAAATTGTCATGGATAACATAAGTGCAACAAATGCCTTTTTCATAACTCCCATACTCCTTTTGCGCAACATTGCCGAAAACTAAAACCCGCAAAGTACGCTTTAATTTACCCCTTATAAATTACCAGACCACACTGCTAAATGCAAGTAGATGCCATATAAAGATATGCCGAGAAGCGCATGTTGTGCCGCATTATACCTCGCCTTAGCATATCATATACAAAGTGTTACTTTTCAGGTAAAGAAACTTCAGACATGCTACCAATAATAACATGCTTATTAAGCGCCTCGTAGTGAATGCAGTCGAAATTGTAATGATACCACACCTTGTGGTTCCCGGGAGATGTAAGGGAGATATCACCCTCGGTCTTTTCGCCGGGCACTGCGGAGTGAAGCGCAGATATAAAATCGGGGAACATCTCCTGCCCAATATCCGATTGCGCAAAGTCGGGAATAACTTCAGGAAGATTGAAGCGCATCGCAAGATTCTGCGAAAAACGAATACCGCCAGTGTTAACATCGTATCCAAAAAACACGGTGGGTATCTGTGAGAACACAAATGCGTTAAACTCTTTTTCTTCCTGTAGTGCGCCGCTTGTCTCGGCATAATGAGATATATCCATTGCCGAGAAATACAGCCGCGGTCTGCCGCTGGCGTCTGATGATACCTGGCCGCTAAGCTGCGCCATGAAAGATGTTCCGTGTTTTGTACAAAGCCTGCAAGAGTAGCTAAGCAGAGCGGTAGGGTCTTTCTGCATCTGGCCTATAAAATACTGCATAACCTCAGGTCGGTCATCAGGGTGAACAACATTCATGCCACGGTTTTGGAACGTATCCCGAAATTCTTCTCTTGTACAGCCAAGCATGTTAAAGTAGCTTTGGTTGGCCTCGGCAACTGTGAAGAACTCATCAAGCTCTGCTATTAATATGCCACATGGTGCAAAAGTACTTGCATATTTTGCGTCATTAAGGTTTGGTATTAATGAAAGGGCCGACTTATCTTTACCCATAATTTTAAGCATGCAGTCAACGTATTTTTCTTCAAAATCGTTAATAGGCATAGGCCTTGCATGTACAAAACCTTGTATAGCATCGCAGTTCATGGTTTTTAGCAGTTCTACCTGCTCTGTTGTTTCAATGCCCTCTGCCACAACCTGCATTCCAAGGTTGTGCGACATCTTAACAATACTGTCAATAAGCAAGTCGTCGCGGCGCACATTTGTGCCACCCACAAAAAAGCTGCGGTCCATCTTCAGCGTATCGGCATGAAGGTTTTTAAGCATACCCAGTGAGGAATAGCCGGCGCCAAAGTCGTCGATAGAGGTTTTAAAGCCATTGCTGCGCAGGTCTATAAACAGCTGCTCTATCGTAGCTTCATTAGCTATGGTAGTAGACTCTGTAAGCTCAATTTCAAGATATTCATGCGGCACATTATGCTTGTTAGCAATAGCTACAAGTATGTCAATGAAAAATGGGTTTTCCAGGTTGAGGCGCGAGTGGTTTACCGATATGGTAATGCCACCAACACCATCGTCTAGCCAGCGCCGTATAAGTATGCATACATTTTCAAATATATAATTGTCCAGCTCAACAATAAAGCCGTTTCGTTCGAACAGCGGGATGAAATCTCCGGGCATTATCATGGTTCCGTCTGGCTCAATCCAGCGCACAAGGGCTTCTGCCCCCACAATCTCGGCTTCGCTTGTGCTGAATTTAGGCTGCAAAAATACCTTAAATTCGTTATTTTCAAGCGCAGATCGCATTTTGTTTGTAATTTCGGCTTCTTGCAGCAGCTTTTGCCTAAACGCATCATCATAGTCGCAAAGCAGCTCGCTTTTAGTGGTTTTTGCTCTTGTATGGGCCAGTGCAACCTTGTTTATAATTTCGTCCACGTCGGTCTCGCCCGCAGCAATACGATACCTGCCCACCTTGAGCGTTCCTGCGTAGTCAACCAGCTCCGGCACCATTGTGTCAATATGGGTAGAAATTTGCTGCATTAAGGCTGTTATGTCTTCCAAAAACCTATTTTTTGCAAACATTACAAACTTGTCGTCGCCAATTCTTGGAGTAATCAAGCTTGGTTCGTTTAATGTATCGTTAAACGATTTGATAGACTTTAGCACACGGTCGCCAATATCGTGGCTAAACATCTCATTAATTGCCTTGAAATTCTCAATATCGAATACGATAATAGAGTATTTGTCGGCTGAAGGGCGCTCTAAAGCATCGCGCATATCGCGCCGAAGTTGTTCTTTGTTTGCAAGCTGGGTTAAAGAGTCAAAATAAGCTGCTTGTGTAAGTGTTTTATTTGCGCGGTACTGCGAGAACGATATATACATCACAAGCACAACAATTGTCCAGTAGGCCACTATGTAAATAAGTTCAAAATAATCTACGGCCGACACAAGTGTGCTATTCATAGCATTTACTTCAACGTTCATTGCCAAGGTCCAGCCGGTAGCAGATAATGGGTGGTAAATCATTACTTTTGGCACACCAAAGTAGTCGTAGTAAAACCCACCGCTTTGCTCACTCAAAATATCACTTTGGGCTTGCAAAACGTTTTCAATGCCCAACTCCTCCATATCGCTTTCAGGAATAAGAGAATATCCGGCGTGGTTTTCGCTGGTAGAAAAAACAAGGTTGAGGTCATTGTCTACTATAAATAAATCGCCTGTTCCGGCAGTTCCGCTTTCCATAACTTCAAAGAAGTTGGCCATAGAAACTTCGCCATACAAAATGGCAGAGGTTTGATTGTTTTTGATAATAGACACCGATATGCCAAAAACAACCTCGTTTGTTTCTAAAGACACATGAGGCTCAGTTATATAGAAGCCATTTGCGAGCGTATTAATGTAGGTATCACTACCATAAAAATTAAACGTATTGCCTGTCTTTGATATCCCGTTTCCCTCAAGATCTATATAGTAAAGCACAGCAAACTGTTCAGCCTGAGACTGGGTGGAAATAAAATCCAAGTAAGTTTCCGATGTAACATCGGAGCTGGCGGTGTAGCGAGCAAGAAGGGTAAGGCTTTCATGGCCTTCGTCAATTATATCTTCCAGCAGTATTTCCATCTGCTTGCCCACTTGGTTCATCTCGCTCAATGTTGCCGAAATAACAGCATCGCTTATCCGCTGTCTGCCGGAAGACATAAGCAGACCTATTGCCACAATAACTACAATAACTATTGCGGTAATAACTTTTTTTGAAGTTGGGATTTTGCGTTTCATAGGTTTGCTCCCGTTTACCTTAAGCGTGAGGGTAAGAATTATCGTACATATTATTATAGATAGTATACAACTTTTGAGCAGGTTAAATCAATCAAGATTAGGCAAAAAATGATGCTTTTAAGCAAAATTTGCAAAATGTTAATAAAGCGTACGGCAGCACATATTATGCAAAAAACACAAATGCAGCCGCCTATAGGTGGCACTATACAGATTGATGCAAGATTGCGAGCTGTAATGCAATATAAATAATCCGCACTGCGTTTGATTATTTATAATTTATTTAAGTGCAATTGCTCTCGCCACTTGCGTGGCAACCGAGCAAACT
>CAYJEW010000078.1:0-3960 GCA_964369525.1 uncultured Oscillospiraceae bacterium
TTTATATTATGCGTAGCATAATATAAATATTTGGCTAGCGGGTGCTAAAAGCCGAAAGCAGAAAGCGCAATTTAGATTCCACAGCTTCTACAAAATTATAGCTTCCTTTGTGGAAACACCAGTCTACCATCAGCCCCATTAGATACTGAATAAGCACTTCGGTGATATCTTGCGCCGAGTATTCGTCCGATAACACGCCGCTAAGCTGGGCTATCTCCACCTGGCGCCTCACCTGCAGGTGTAGCTCGCGAAACGGCGGGGCGGCCTGGGCATAGTCGCTGGAAACAATGGTTTGGGTGTAGTCCAGCAGGGCAAGGCCAAGGTGGTCTATAATCTGCTGTGATACATGCAAAAAAAGCGCAATGATAGCGTCGGTTGGGGTAAGTGTGTTAAGGCGAAGCTTGCTTATGTCTATAGAAACTTCGAACCGCTTAAACGCATCAATAAGCAGCTGTTCTTTAGAGGGGTAGTTGTGGTAAAAGGCCCCAATAGACACGCCGGCTTTGCTACAGATATCCCGAATTGTTATGCCTTGCTGTTTGCGCTCAACAGATAAAACAATGGCCGCGTTTCGCAGTTTGCGGCGGGTAGACTGCGTGCGCTTTGAGTTGGAAGAAGGCATGAATGTATACACCGCCTTAGCATAAAGTATAAATAATATATCATTTTTTGCGGTGGATATGCAAGCGGCCGACTTTTGTTTAATTTAGGATATGGCGGTGTGCGGCCCAAATCGTAGGCGGCCTGCGCTTTTTTTGCCCTTTTCTAAGAGCTTAACATATGGTATACTATTTTAGTATTTGTTTTACAATAACCCCATAGTGGAGTGTGCGGTATGCAAGCGGAACACAGCCAGTTTATCAGCCTGCGCAAGCAGTATATAGAAAGCCGTTTTGCGGCTTTAAATGAGCAGCAAAAACAGGCTGTGTTTACCACAAAAGGCCCACTGCTTATACTTGCAGGCGCCGGTAGCGGAAAAACCACCGTGCTGGTAAACCGTATTGCAAACCTTATACTGTTTGGAAATGCGTACAATAGCGAAAAGCTTGCTCGCATCCCATCCCCGCAAGACGTACAACAGCTGGAGCAATGTATAAAAACAGATGCAGAACCATCGCCGGAGCTTGCACAGCTTTTGAGTGTTGATGCCGTGCGCCCGTGGAACGTGCTTGCAATAACGTTTACAAACAAGGCTGCGGGCGAGCTAAAAGCAAGGCTGCAAAAAAGCCTTGGCGAAGATGTGGGCGGCGATATAAACGCCTCCACATTTCACTCGGCTTGTGTGCGCATTCTGCGCCGTGAAGCAGACAAACTAGGCTTCCCAAAAGCTTTTACCATATACGATTCCGACGACCAGCAGCGGGTGCTGAAAGAAATTTACAAAGCTGAAAATATAGACGACAAATTTTTAGCTGTACGTGCTGCGGCCTCGGCCATAGGGCGGCTGAAGGATAAAATGATTAGCCCTCGTCAGGCCGCCGAGGCGCCCGAAAATTCGCGTGTGCAACTTATAGCAAATATCTATGCTGCATACGCAAAGCGTTGCAGAGAGGCCGGCGCGTTTGATTTTGACGATCTTATCTACTACACGGTGCGTTTACTACAAGAGCATAAAGATGTGCGGGACTACTACCAAAACCGATTTAAATACATACTGGTAGACGAATATCAAGACACCAGCGTTGCGCAGTTTCAGCTGGTAAAGCTACTTTGTTCTGTGGAAAACAATATCTGTGTTGTGGGCGATGACGACCAAAGCATATATCGCTTCCGAGGAGCGACCATAGAGAATATTTTAAGTTTTGAACAGCAGTTCCCCGGCGCAAAAGCAATACGCCTTGAGCAAAACTACCGTAGCACCAAAAGCATACTTGATGCAGCAAACTGCGTGATAAAAAATAATAAGGGTCGTAAAGGCAAAACCCTGTGGACAGCCAGCGACGGTGGCGAGCAGGTAGAGCATTACCACGCCGAAAGCGAGCAGGACGAGGCCGCCCACATTGCCGAGGTTATAGGCCGCCACCTGAAAGACGGCGCAAAGTTGCAAGACCATGCGGTACTGTATCGAATGAATGCGCAGTCCAGCCCAATTGAAAACTATTTTGCCCGTGCGGGTATATCGTACAAAATTGTTGGCGGACAACGCTTTAATGACCGCAAAGAGGTGCGGGACATCCACGCATACATGAGCATTGTGGCCAACCCGCTGGACGAGCTACGCCTGCGCCGTATTATCAACGAGCCGGCCCGCAAGATAGGCGCCGCCACAATAGATGCTGTAGCAGAGATTGCTGCGGGGCTTGGCGTAACCATGCTGGAAATTATTCGCACTGCGGCAGACTACCCTGCACTGTCGCGTGCGGCAAACGCACTTGCGGCATTCTATAACATTTATCAGCAACTTGTGGATGCCGAACAGTCGATGACATTGGCGGAGTTTGCGGCCCAGCTACCCGAAATTACAGGGTACAACAGTATGCTGAAAGCGCAGGGCGAAGAGGGCAAAACAAGGCTGGAAAATCTAGGCCAGCTTGTGTCCAACATAAAAACATACGAAGACATGAACGGCGAGCATGCAACGCTGGAGGGCTACCTGCAAGAGATAGCGCTTATAAGCGACATGGATAACTACGACGAGACGGCAGACAAGGTTGTACTTATAACATTGCATGCGGCAAAAGGCCTTGAGTTCCCATATGTATTCATGGTGGGGCTGGAAGAGGGCATTTTCCCTGGTGAGCAGTCGCGCTGGAACGAAGAAGATGTAGAGGAAGAGCGCAGGCTGTGCTATGTAGGCATTACAAGAGCACAGCAAGGGCTTGTGATAAGCAGTGCGGCCAGCCGTATGCTATATGGCCAAACAAGGCGCAACCCCCAAAGCCGGTTTTTAGACGAGATAGACGAAAGCCTGCTGGACAAGCAGCGCTCGCCCCGTGTATATTCGGGTATGCCTTCGGCGTCTAACAAAGGCGGTCAGTCGGGATATTTGAATAGCGAGTATGCACGCGCGCAGAGCTTTGGCGGGGCAGGTGCAAAGCCAAACTATCAGCGCACGCCGCCGGCCAGTAGAGCGTCTATTGTGGGCGGTTCAGCACAGCCGACAGCTACACCGCAAGCAAAAAACAGCAACGTGGCCTTTACAGCGGGAGATGCTGTGGAGCACAAGGTATTTGGCAAAGGCGTTGTAAAAAAGGTGAGCCCCGTTGCGGGCGACTGTATAGTAGAGATAGAATTTGAAAAAGTAGGCACAAAGAAAACCATGGCAAACTACGCACCGCTTACAAAACTATAGCAGGCTGTTTGTGGCCAATGAAGGAGGGGCAGATATGTTAAAAGTACAGTTGATAGCCCATACCCCACAACCTGAAAAGGTTGTGGCAGCGGCGGCAAAGCTATGCTATTCTAATGCGGATATAGATAACCTTTTTGAAAATCTTACCGATGCCGAAAGCAGCAGATTTGTTAAAATGCTAGCAGATTTAGGGCATGGAAGCCCTGCCGAGCATGCTGTGTTCACCTTTGCAATAGAGGGTGTAAGCCGTAGCCTGCTTGCGCAGATTACCCGCCATCGCATTGCGTCTTTCAGCGTGCAAAGCCAGCGGTATGTTACATTGGATGGGTTTAATTATGTAACACCGCCTGAAATTGCGGGCATTGCCGAGGCAAACGAGTTGTTTGAACAGGCAATGCAGCAGGAAGCAGGCCTATACGAAAAACTCACCGAAACGCTGAAAAAGCATCATAAGAATACATTTTTAGCCGAGGGGTTAAGCGAAAAGCAGGCAGATGCTAAAGCGCAAAAACAAGCCATTGAGGACGCACGCTTTGTGCTACCCAATGCGTGCCACACCAAAATGATTGCCACCATGAACGCCCGCAGCTTACAGCACTTTTTCCAGCTGCGCTGCTGCAATAGAGCGCAATGGGAGATTCGTGCCCTTGCAGACGAGATGCTAAAGC
>CAYJEW010000079.1:0-3528 GCA_964369525.1 uncultured Oscillospiraceae bacterium
AGCTGCTGCAAGAGATGCAGGCCATGGGTATTTCTAACGCCAGAGTAGACGAAAAATGCTATGTATACGCCAGCATAGAGGCCACACAAGGCTACGAGCATGTGCCGGCTATTGGCTTTATTGCGCATATAGATACAAGCCCCGACGCCTCGGGCGAGGGCGTGAAACCTATTATACACGAAAACTATAACGGCGAAGATGTTCATCTGCCATCAGGGCATGTTATCTCTACCAAAACATTTCCCGCGCTTAAAAATTTAAAGGGCAAAACGCTTATCACCGCAAGCGGCGACACCCTGCTGGGCGCCGACGACAAGGCCGGCATTGCCGAAATACTCACAGCAATAGAGCAGCTGCTTAGTAGCGGCGCGGCGCATGGCCGCATATGCATAGGCTTTACCCCCGACGAAGAGGTTGGCTGCGGTGCCGACGGCTTTGATGTAGAGGCTTTTGGCGCAAAGTATGCCTACACGGTAGACGGCGGCGAGGTTAACGAGGTGGAGTACGAGTCGTTCAACGCAGCAAGCGCAAAGCTAACATTTAAAGGCGTAGAGGTGCACCCGGGCTATGCTAAGGATATTATGGTAAGCGCCGCCCGCCTTGCCGTAGAGTTTGATGGCATGCTGCCTAGCAGTGAGCGCCCAAACACCACCGAGGGGCGCGAAGGTTTTTACCACCTGATATCCATTAGTGGTGAAACCGCAAGTGCGCAGTCGGCATATATTATTCGTGACCACGACAAAGAAATATTTGCACAGCGTAAAGAAAATGTGCGCAAAGCGGCCGCAGAGCTGGAGAGTAAATATTTTGAAGGCTGTGTGCAGCTGGAGATTGAAGACAGCTACTACAACATGAGCGAGATTGTGCAGCAGCACTTCCACCTTGTGGAAAATGCACAGCAGGCGGTGCGTGATGTAGGCCTAGAGCCTAAAACAAAGCCTATTCGCGGCGGTACCGACGGCAGCCGCTTGTCGTTTATGGGGCTGCCTTGCCCAAACCTTGGCACTGGCGGCTACTATGCCCACGGCCCCAGCGAGTGCGTAACGATAGAGTCTATGGATAAGGCTGTGCAGATTGTGCTAAACATCATTGAAATTTATGCAAAGCAGTAGCCATACCTAAAACGCATAAACACAAAAAAATAAAAACCGCCCCTTTGCTCGCGCTTGCGAGCAAAGGGCGGTTTTTTATGTGTGGTTAGCTAAGTAGTGCCATTTTTACTTCGTCGGTGTGGTTAAGTGCTAAAACCTGGCTTGCTAGGTTGCGACATTCGGCGTAACTGCGTTTATTGATAACCTGCCGAGCGCTCAAAATATAGGCAGGGCTTATGGCCATGCCGTCTATGCCAAGCCCAAACAGCACAGGCAACAATACATTTATGCCGGGCACGGTTTTGCATAGTATGCAAGATATTCCGTTGTTGTGGGCGGCATCAACAACCATACGTATAAGCCGCAAAACAGCGGGGTGGTATAGGTGGTATAGGTGAGATAGGTTTGGGTTATGCGGGTCAATAGCCAGCGTGTACTGCACAAGCCCGCTAAGGTTTATCGAAAGAAAATCTGCCCGCTGGGCAAACGCCTCGCTAAGTAGCGCCGCTGCAGGCACTTCTATTTCTACACCCACAGGAATGTCCTTGTCAAATGGTAACCCCTCGCGCCGCAGCTCGTCCTTTACGCTTTCAAGGGCAAGCAGCGCAGTGTCCAGCTCGTCCAGCGAGGATATCATAGGGAACATAACCTTCAGCGGCCCGTAGGCCGACGCACGCAACAAAGCGCGTAGCTGTGTGCGGAAAAAGCTGGGGCGGCCAAGGCTCATGCGTATTCCACGGTAGCCAAGTAGTGGGTTTTTTTCATTTTTATTATGAAAAAACTCCTCGCCTGCGCCGCCGTCGTCAAATGTGCGTACTGTGGCGGCCTTGCCCTGCATCTTTTCAAGCATGGTACGGTATATTTCAAACTGCTCGTCTTCAATCGGCATTGTGCCCGAAGAAGACGTCGCTACCCAAAGGTAGTCGGTGTGGTATATGCCAACAGCCTCGGCGTCGGCCTGTAGCGCAAGGTCTATCTCGGCAAGGTTGAATATGCTGGCCGAAAGCTCTATGCGGCGGCCGTCGGTGCTTATGGTGGGGCGGCCTTTGTAGCGCTGTGCTGCCTCGCGCTGCGACACTGCGGCCTCGCTGCGCTGCTGCAACTGTAGAATATCCTGCTCGGTAGGGTTTAACCACACTTCGCCCGAAAGGCCATCTAGGCCAACAAGCATGCCACTTCTTGTTTGGTTGCACGCTTCGGCAAGGCCCACAACGGTGGGTATGCCCAGCGTGCGCGCAATAATAGAGATATGGCTGTTGTATCCGCCAGTTTCGCACACAATGCCCTCAATGCGCGATAAATCAAGGTTTGCGATGTCTGAGGGCGACAGCGAGTGGGCTACAATAATTGTGGGGTGGGCAAGGTGCGAATGGTCTATAGCTTTGCGGCCGGCAAGCTCGTTCATCAATTGGTCGCGCAGGTTAAGCACATCGTCTGCCCTAAGGCGCATATATTCGTCGTCCAGCTGGGCAAATTGGTCTGCCAGCTCGCCAAACTGCATCACCACCGCATATTCGGCAGTAAAAAGTTGCTCTTCTATTTTTTGGCGCAGCGGAACCCCCAGGCTGCTTTCGTCATTTAGCATCATGTTGTAAACGTCGAATATCACAGCCTCTGCATCGCCAAAATGCAGCACGGTTTTCTCGCGCGAAGCGGTAATTTGTGCGTGCACTGCCTGCACGGCAGCTTCAAAACGCACAAGCTCATCTTGCGGTTTTTTTGTGTACTGCGGCAGATGATCAAAAGCCACAGGCGCAGGCCAAACCAAAGCTTGCGCAAGCCCTATTCCGGGCGCTACAGCTATACCCTTTAACATGTTTGCCTCCTAGTACCCCGGCCAAAGCCTTTGTAGTGCCTGCAGCCGCCCAAAAGGCAGCGTGTAAGCGTAAAGCAAGCAGCCTGCCCCTAAAGCCGCAGGAGCACCACTGCCAATAATAGCATGGTAATTATTTGCACGGGCGTGAACAACGGAAACACAGTATGTTATTGTGCGTACAAAGCCGGTTGGCAACCGCTATCTTAAAAACATCACCTCTTCGTAGTAAATAGATATATTGCCAAACAGGCTGCAAACATATTGTTTGCGTACTTACTTATTGTACCATAAATGTGGGGGTCGGTACATGCTTTTTTGCATAAAAAATATTGTCTACCATTATGTAAAGTTGTGAAAAAGCAAAAAAATAGTCGAAAGCTGGTTGGCGGGGTGAATAAATGTATAGCACCACGTCTAAAAGCCTTGATGGCGCAGCGCCATGCAAAAAAAGCAAAGTTGATATTTTTTTTCGCTGGTATAGCAAGCCGGCATATAGCTATTGACAAGGCAAGGCCTGTAGGGTATTATTATATAGCGCCTTTAATCAGGGTGCTTGCGTATAATGAAGGGGTATAGCTCAGTTGGTAGAGCAGCGGTCTCCAAAACCGCGTGCCGAGGGTT
>CAYJEW010000080.1:0-3055 GCA_964369525.1 uncultured Oscillospiraceae bacterium
CTACACCGCCATTGAGCTGCCGCAAGAGATGCGCGCTATGTGGATTTCGTTTTTAGAGTGGGAGGACGCGCAGCTTTCCACCGAAGCCGCCGCTCGTGCGTCTGTGGGCGCAATGCTGGACAACTGCGTGCAGATGGGGCTAAACACCGTGATTGTGGCGGTGCGCCCGTTTGGCGACGCGCTGTATGAGAGCGAAATTTTTCCCACAAGCCATCTTGTGGCAGGCACACAGGGCGCAGAAGTAGGCTACGACCCTTTGCAGGTTATAGTAGAAGAGGCCCACAGCCGAGGCCTGCGCATAGAGGCGTGGATAAACCCCTATCGCATACAAAGCAGGGTTAACGGCCCTGATGCCCTTTCGGCCGATAACCCTGCTGTGCAAAACCCCGAGTGGGTGCGGGATGTGGGCGGCAACTTGTGGTACGACCCCGGCCTGCCCGAGGTGCAGCAGCTTGTGGCCGCAGGTGTGCTTGAAATTGTGCAAAACTACGACGTGGACGGCATACATTTTGACGATTACTTTTACCCCGAGTTCACCGCGGCACAGATAGAGGCAGACGAGCATATAGCGTTTGACGCCGCTACGTTTGAGCAGTACGCCCAAACCACGGCCGACCTTGCCCACTGGCGCCGCAGCAACGTGGACACGCTGGTGCAAACCGTGTACCAAACCATAAAAGCCGCAAACCCCACCGCAAGCTTTGGCATAAGCCCGCAAGGCAACAACGACAACAACTACCAGGTGCAGTACAGCGATGTAAACCTTTGGATGGCCGAGGGCGGATATGTGGACTATGTTATGCCGCAGCTGTACTGGGGCTTTGAGTACCTCACCGCAAGCGGGCGCGACAGCTACGCTTTTGCAAACGTTAGCGCACAGTGGGCCGCATATACCCGTAGCGACAGCGTGCGGCTGTATGCAGGGCTTGGCGCCTACCGCATAGGCGCAGGCGACGGCGGCAACAACGACCAAAGCGAGTGGAGCAGCGGCCACAACCTTGCCGATATGCTGGCGCATTTGCGAACTGTTGAAGGCTTTTCGGGCTTTGCGCTGTTTCGCTATGAGTTTTTGTTCCAAAACGAAGACCCACTGGGTGCGCAAGAAGCCGCCGCCCTTGGCCAGCTGTTGCAGTAGCATGGCCAAAATCGCCACTGTTTTTCTGCAAAATTTCAGCCCAGCAGCTGCATAATTTTAAACGCAAATACCAATAAACATTAAGCCAGCCATGCCGTATTTTAGCAAAAATTAAATAGCTAAAAAATATGCTTAAAATACCCAAAAATAAAAAAACAGGCAGATAGCTTAACGCTTTTTGCCTGTTTTTATTTTGATTTTTCGCAGCATTAAACCCGTACCTATTAATCGTTTTTATTACGCTTTGTGAGCGGCACATATTCTGCACGAGGCGCAACGCTTTTGTACGCAGGGCGAATAATTCGGCTGCTGTTGGCCAGCTCTTCTATGCGGTGTGCGCCCCAGCCTGCCATACGAGCAATGGCAAAAATGGGGGTGTAAAGCTCGGTGGGTAGGTTTAGCATGTCGTACACAAAGCCGCTGTAAAAGTCGATGTTAGCCGAAACGCCTTTGTACATCTTGCGCTCTTCGGCAATAAGCTCGGGCGCAAGGCGCGCTACCAAGGCATACAGCTCGTACTCGTCCTGCCTGCCTTTGTCTACGCTTAGCTTCTGCACAAATTTTTCAAATATGCGCGCACGCGGGTCGGACAGCGAGTACACCGCATGGCCTATGCCGTATATAAGGCCCGAGCGGTCGAACGCTTTTTTGTGCATCAGCTTTTTTAGGTGGTCGGCCACCTGACCCTCGTTTGTCCAGTCTTTTACATTTTTTTGCATGTCTTCCATCATCTGACACACACGAATGTTTGCGCCGCCGTGCTTTGGCCCTTTAAGGCTACCAAGGGCTGCTGCCATGGTGCTGTAGGTATCGGTGCCGGACGAGGACACAACATGTACCGTAAACGACGAGTTGTTGCCGCCGCCGTGCTCTGCGTGTAGCACCAGCGCAAGGTCTAAAATGCGGGCCTCAAGCTCGGTATACTGCTGGTCTACCCTTAGCATGTGCAGTATATTTTCGGCAAACGAAAGCTTTTTGTTTGGCTGGTGAATAACAAGGCTGTGGTCTTTTTCGTAATGGTTGTACGCATGATAGCCGTACACCGCAAGCATTGGCATGCGGGCCACCAGCTGCAAACACTGGCGCAATAGGTTTGGAATGTCGATGGCGTCGGGGTTATCGTCGTAATAATAAAGCATTAGCACGCTACGGGCCAGCGTGTTCATCATATCATTACTGGGGGCTTTCATAATGATATCTCGGGTAAACTTTGGCGGTAGCGAGCAGTATTGATTTAACAGCTCGCAAAAATCTTTCAGCTGCTTTTTGTTTGGCAACTCACCAAACATTAGCAGATAAACCGTTTCTTCAAAGCCAAATCTATCCTCTTTTAAAAAGCCTTTTACAATGTCTTCAACATCCATACCGCGATAATACAGCTTGCCGTCCATAGGCTCTTCTACGCCGTCTACTATTCTTTTTGCCGTAACTTCGCTAATATTTGTAAGCCCCGTGAGCACACCATTGCCGTTTATGTCGCGCAGGCCTCGGTTTACCTTGTACTGTGTAAACAGTTTTTCGGGTATGGTTTTAGAGGTGCTTTTTTTTGCAAGCGCTTTTACTTCTGCGCTTATCTCGGAATAATTTATATCATTTTTAGGTTGCTTTGCCATATAGTGCTCCTTTCGCCTACCGCAAACTGCAACAAAACAAACCGTGTGTGGTTGCACGGCCTGTGTTGCTTTTGTGGCACTTATACTTAATTTTAAATATAATTGTTACTAATAATATCGTGATTGAAGCCCTGCGTCAACATAATTTTGGCGCAACCCGTTTACAAATGCGGGCAAGGGTGATATTATAATATGCGTGCTTAGTGGATTTTGTAAAACCCACACGGCGCAGAATATACGTTTTGTTTTTTTTGGAGAAGTATCGAAGTGGTCATAACGAGCCGCACTCGAAATGCGGTTGCCTTCA
>CAYJEW010000081.1:0-2979 GCA_964369525.1 uncultured Oscillospiraceae bacterium
CTAGCTAAAGCCGTGTGCAGGTGCACAAGAATATAAGCAAAGTTTATGTGCGGCGCATATGCGCTATCGGTGCTAAAGCTTTATAATACATATACTAGGCAATGCTAAAAAGCGTTTGATCGCCACGGTGTATGTATATAAATGTAGAGTTTTAAATTCCCATGGCAACAGCAGTAGCGCAATTGCACCCCCTGCAACCGCTAATTTTAAAAGCGGTTAGTCTTTGGGTTTTGCTGTGCGCATTGGCCAAGCGAAGTATGTATAGCAAAGAAAGGAAAAACTATGGCAGCAAAAAAAGGAGGGCTGGGCCGTGGGCTGGATAGCCTTTTTGCCGACACAGGCAGCGGCGCTCCCACAAGCGGTGGCAGTAGCGATGTAAACACACTGCCCATTAGAGATATAGAGCCAGACCGTGAGCAACCCCGCAAAACGTTTGAAACCGAGGCGCTGGCCGAGCTTGCAAAAAGCATAACCGACCACGGTGTGTTGCAGCCTATTTTGGTGCGGCCAATTCCGTCGGGCGGCTACAGAATTGTGGCAGGCGAGCGCCGCTGGCGTGCGGCGAGGCAGGCGGGCCTAAGGGAGATACCCGCCGTTGTGCGCGAGATGACCGAGCTTGAAGCGGTAGAGCTGGCGCTTATAGAAAACCTGCAACGTGAAGACCTAGACCCAATAGAAGAAGCTCTAGGCTATCGCCAGCTTATGGATAAATGCGGCTACACTCAAGAGCAAGCGGCCGAGCGGCTGGCGCGAAGCCGAAGCGCTGTGGCAAACAGCCTGCGTTTGCTGGCCCTGCCGGAGGATGTTATAGATCTGCTTAAAAGCGGTGCGCTAACAAGCGGCCACGCAAAAGCCATACTGTCCATTCCAAATGCAGAAACGCAAAGCCAAGCCGCCACGCTAATTGTGCAAGAGGGCATGAACGTGCGCCGTGCAGAGGCTACCTGCAAAAAACTGCAAAAAGCCCCAAAGCAAAAACGTAAGCCCACCCGCCCGGCTATTGCCGCCGAGGTAGAGATAAGCTTGCAGCAAGCGCTGGGCACCGAAGTAAAGGTGGATTATCAAGAGGGGCGTGGCAGTTTGCAGGTTAGCTTTTATTCCGATGAGCAGCTAAGGGCATTTGCCAACCTGCTTGGTGAATATAAGCAGGAAGGGTAGGCGCCAAGACCAAGTAGTAATACTAATTTGGCTACCTGCAAGTATAAGTAGGAAAAGCAAGTAATTTATTAAATTATCACAGTAATACAGTAACGCGCTAAAGCAAATACGGGAGGGCACCATGCTAGACATCAAAACAATTCGTACCGAGCCAGACAAGGTAAAACAAGGCCTGCAAAAACGCGAGATAAACCTCGACAGCGTTATTGATGAAATATTAGCTTTAGACGAACAGCGCCGAGGCCTAATTGCCGAAACAGATGCAATGAAGGCGGCTCAGAATGAAGCCAGCAAAAAGATACCTGCAATGAAAAAAGCAGGGGAAGATACTGCGGCCGTTATGGCAGAGATGAAAAACCTTGCCGAACAGATAAAACAGCAGGATGCACGCTTAGCCGAAATTGAATCTGCTCAAAAAGAAAAAATGCTGCAGCTTCCCAACATGCCGGACGAGGATGTTCCGGCGGGCGGAAAAGAGCAAAATGTGCAGCTGCGTGTGTTTGGCGAGAAGCCAAATTTTGAGTACGAGATAAAAGACCATGTGCAGATATGCGAAGACCTTGGGCTTATTGATTATAAGCGTGGCGTAAAGCTTGGCGGTAACGGTAGCTGGCTTTACTGCGGCATGGGCTCAAGGCTGGAGTGGGCGCTGATAAACTTTTTTATTGCAGAACATCTGGCCGACGGATACGACTTTATATTGCCGCCGCACATGCTTGGCTGGCAGAGTGGGTATGTGGCAGGGCAGTTTCCAAAATTTGAAGAAGAAGTATTCCATATTGCAAATCCTGCCACAGATGAGAAAAAGTTTATGCTACCCACAGCCGAAACTGCGTTGGTGAATATACACCGCGACGAGATACTTAGCATGGATGAATTGCCCAAAAAATATATTGCGTATACCCCGTGCTATCGCCGCGAGGCAGGCAGTTACCGTAGCGAAGAGCGTGGCATGATTCGTGGCCATCAGTTTAACAAGGTGGAGATGGTGCAGTACACCACAGCTGAAAACAGCGCCGACGCATTTGCCGAGATGGTAGGCAAGGCCGAGCGGCTGGTGCAGCAGCTGGGGCTACACCATAGGGTAAGTATGCTTGCGGCGGGAGATGTGTCGGCCGGCATGGCGCGCACATTTGACATTGAGGTATGGATACCCAGCATGAGCATCTATAAAGAGGTATCCTCGGCCAGCAATGCACGTGAGTATCAAGCGCGCCGTGGCAACATACGCTATCGCGACAAAGATAAAAAGGTGCAGTTTGCCCACACGCTTAATGCGTCGGGCCTTGCCACCTCTCGCATATTCCCCGCAATGGTAGAAACCTATCAAAACAGCGATGGTAGCCTTACTGTGCCGCCGGTGCTTAGGCCGTTTTTGGGCGGGCTGGAGGTTATTAAAAAGCCCACCCAAAAATAAGAATTAAAGTGTATTAGCAGAAGGTAGCGATGGCCCCGCTTTTAATCAGCAAGCGTATACCAGTGCCGCTGTAAAGTATAGCTTCAATACTTTTTGCTATACTGCAAGCCACCTGCTGGCAGAGGGGTTTGAGAGATTTATTAATATAATAAAATAGCTTTATGCCGTAAGGCAATAATTAAAAGCCTCAAAAGCCTCCAAAATGCTGCTGACAAGCAGGTTTAAGTGTATATTGCTTTGGCTAGTAATAAAAAAAATAAAATAATAACGCAACCTAGCATACTAAGTGTTGACAAGCTACCGCCTATTTGCTACAATTATCATTGCCGCTGCTTTATGCGGCTAATGCGGCGGTATAGCTCAGTTGGCTAGAGCATTCGGTTCATACCCGAAGAGTCACTGGT
>CAYJEW010000082.1:0-2803 GCA_964369525.1 uncultured Oscillospiraceae bacterium
CACTTACGGACGAAGGCTCGTTATCGCGCATCATATCGCCCATTTTGCGAAGAGCGTCCGGCCCTGTGTTTTTCAAAAACGCGGCAAAAACTTTAACACCCTGCACATCTACTGCATTGCCAAACAGGTCTTTTGCTTTAGCATCTGCCGCTTTATCTTGCAGGCTTTCCAGCTCTTTTTGCAGGCGTTTGTTTTCGTTTGCGAGCTGGGCTAGGCGTGTTGGTAGTTCGCCAAAGGCGGCAAGCTTCATGCTAGCGGCCATGTTGTGTAACATGTTTTCGCGCTCGTCCAGCATGCGCAAAACACCCCAGCCTGTGGTGCTTTCAATGCGTCGCACGCCTGCCGCAACACCGCTTTCGCTAATAATTTTAAAGCTTCCTAGCTCGGAGGTGTTGTTTACATGTGTGCCACCGCAGAGCTCTGTGCTCCAGCCTTCGGCATCTATTACACGCACCTCGCCCGAATATTTTTCACCAAACAGCGCTACAGCACCCATTTTTTTAGCCTCTTCTAGTGGAAGGTTGTGCACTGTTATCTTAAGCGCTTCAAATATCTTGTGGTTTACCAGCTTTTCCACCTCGCGTATCTCTTGAGGCTTCATGGCTGAAAAATGGGTGAAGTCAAACCGCATGCGCTCGTCATCCACATAGCTACCTGCCTGACGCACATGCTCGCCCAGCACTTCGGTTAAAGCACGTTGGAGCAGGTGGGCGCTTGTGTGGTTGCGCATAATTTCTCGCCTGCGGTCTTGGTCTACCTCGGCAAGCAGGCGCTGGCCTACCCTAATATTTGCCTGTTGCAGGGTACAGCTATGCACATAATAGCCCTTGCCTGTCTTTTTAACGTCTTGCACTCTTAGGCGGGCGCCATCCCCCGTTAAAAAGCCTATATCTGCCACCTGGCCGCCGCCCTCGGCATAAAATGGGGTTTTATCTAGCACCACCATTATGCCATCTTTAGGGCCGTCGTCGATAGAAACTGCCTCTACCTGCTCGCCATCCTCGCTAATGGCCACAACGGTGGCCTCGCTTGTAAAGTGCTCGTAGCCTACAAATTCGGTTGCAGGTGCATCAAGCGTGGTAAACATGTCTGCCTGCCAACCTGCAATATCTCGGCCTGCCCTATCGGCCTGAGCCTTCTGCCGCTGGCGCTGAAGCGCCTGCTTAAATGCTTCTACATCTACCGTTATGCCGGATTCTTCGGCAATTTCTCGGGTGAGGTCTAGCGGAAAGCCGAAGGTGTCGTGCAGGCGGAATGCAATTTCGCCCGGGATAACTTTTTGAACTTCTTCGCTGTGTTCCATGGTAGCCCGCATACGCTCTTGCACGTTGTGGCCTGCCTGTATTAATGTGCGCTGAACTGTTTCAAAATCGCCTTCTTTTAGCGCAGTTACAACCTCGTTTAGGCGCTCTAGGCCTGCGTCTATAGTGCGGGCGAAGCGTTCTTCTTCCAGCGCAATAATTTTTTGAATATAGCTTTTGTTTTCGTCAAGCTCCGGATAAGCATCTTTGTTTTGCTGAACCACAGTATCGCACACATCGGCCAAAAACGGGTCTAGTATACCAATCATGCGGCCATGGCGAGCGGCACGCCGCAACAGGCGGCGTAGCACATATCCGCGACCTTCATTGGAGGGTAATACGCCATCGGCCACCATGAAGGTGGTGGAACGAATGTGGTCGGTAATAACACGGATGGATACGTCTGTTTTTTTATCTTCACCGTATGTTTTGCCGCTTAGGCGCTCTACATGCTTGAGAATGTGTTGCACTGTATCGGTTTCGAACAGGTTGGCCGCACCCTGCATTACACAGGCAAGACGCTCTAGGCCCATACCTGTGTCGATGTTGGGTTTTGCAAGTTTTTCATAATTGCCTACGCCGTCGGAGTCGAACTCGGTGAAAACAAGGTTCCACACTTCTATGAAGCGGTCGCATTCGCAGCCTGGCTTACAGTTTTCATCATCGCAGCCGTGCTCTTTGCCGCGGTCGAAATAAATTTCGCTACACGGACCGCATGGCCCACTACCGTGCTCCCAAAAGTTGTCGGCCTTGCCAAGACGTACCATCTGCTCTTGCGGTACGCCAATATCGCCTGTCCATATATCAAAGGCGTCGTTGTCGTCTTGATATACGCTAATAAAAAGTTTTTCCGGTGGAATGGCCAGCCATTCTTTGCTTGTAAAAAACTCCCACGCCCAGGCAATTGCCTCGGATTTAAAGTAGTTTTGAAAGCTAAAATTGCCAAGCATCTCGAAGTATGTACCGTGGCGATCGGTGATACCAACGCTTTCTATGTCCGGCGTTCTTATGCATTTTTGGCAGGTAGTTACCCTATGGCTTGGCGGTTGTTCTGTGCCTAAAAACCATTTTTTCATCGGGGCCATGCCGCTATTGATAAGCAGCAGGCTTTTATCGCCCTGCGGTACCAGCGAAAAACTGGGAAGGCGCAGGTGCTGTTTTGATTCAAAAAATTGCAGGTATTTTTCCCGCAGTTCGTTAAGGCCGGTCCATTCCATATACGGTATCTCCTCTGCAAAATACGATGTTTGCTACGCAAAGCATGGCTTATATATTGTTTACCTTACAATAATACCTCTAGGGTAAAAGCGTGTCAAGAAATGCGCCTTAAAAACACCGGCAAAATAAAGATATTGCTAATTAAAAAAATTGGCAGCCGCCCTCCTGTTTGGAGAGAGGCTGCCAATTACGGTGTGTGTAAATGTGCAAAGCCTATTAGTTGCCTATGGGGCCGTCTTTCATGATGTAATCGCCATCCAGCGGTTTTACATACTCGTTCCAGT